>NZ_QOZX01000016.1:0-304033 GCF_008368895.1 Bacillus sp. BB081 | reverse complement strand
AAAATTATATAATTTAATTTTTTTTACCATAACAATTTCAAATTATACGTAAACTTTTACTAAACTCTATTTTTTATTTTGAATATAGTAACGATCTAATAATACATAGAATAGGAATAACATGGCTATGAAGTAACTCATTCCTTCTGGTGAATCCATCAAAATATTGATTGAGACCGCCGTAACAACTAAATGCCATACACTTTTTGCATCTAGACTAATGTTATACATTATATTACCATCTACGAATTCTTCTATTAATGAATTGTTAAATATATGTGAAAGTACACATACGATTACAATGATCATTAATACAAGATAATGTACTTCAACAACAGGTGAGAATAACAGCATAAGCGCTGTAACGAGGACAAACTCCAACGAGCTGTCTTTTTTACATTTTCTAATAACTAGAAATGTAATTGCTAATAGTATTACGACATACACAAGGTGAGTTATACTCATTGAATCGTGTGGGAAATATGTCTTTAATACTCCTTTAAATGAGCTATCCCAAGGTGCTCCACCATGCATTTCATTAATTCCATTTACAACAAACAAATCATTTGTTACATATTCCCAAGCTACATTCCATCCAACTATAGCAATAGTAATCCCTGATGTAATAATCGTTGTAATCACAGCGCTTAAAAACACCTTCCACTCTTTCTTATATAGGAAGTATACAAGAAAAATACCCGGTAGTAATTTAAAACTAGTAGCAAAAACAATCGGAATCCCTGCCAACCACTTATGTTTAGATTGATAAAAATAATATGTTAAACATACTAAAAAGAAGATTAAACGATTGGATTGTCCCCAATAAAAATCAGCAAATACTGGATAAATAATAATAGCCGCAGAAAACAAGAGATACTTTACCCCTTTTGCTCTTCCTTTATACGCAGCTTGTATTACGAAACATACACCTAATATGAATAATATGCTATTGAACATGGTCCATAAAAGGCGTGCTTTTTCATAAGGAAATGCTGCGAACCACGAAAGAAATACAGCGAACTGTGGTGGATACATATAGTATCCTAGTGCACCTTTTGTTTCACCATATAGTTGACGAAATGTCTCCATTTGATGGTCCAAATCATACATCATGCTTATAGCATTATCATTCCAAATTGTATGAAATGCATAGTAAAAGAAATGAAAATCATCAAACATCCACCCTAACATTGCAGGCTCTTTATAAAGTAGCCATAGGACTTGATATCCTAGCGAGTACCCAATTGCCCCTAACAAACATATTAAGGAGATAACCTTAAACATTTTCTCACTTATTTTTATATTTACCATTTATTCTCCTCCAAAGCATTACTATGAGAACCATAAAGAAGGTGACATAAGAAAAGCAGAAATCCAGTATATTTCTGCTTCGCTTATACAACCTATTTAATTATACAGTTACTTTCTGTTTTTCTTCTTTTTCTTTATGAGTTAATAATTTTCGCTTCATTTTTTCATTTTCATGCTGATAAATAGCTATAACTTGCGTCAATTCTTTAATTCGAATGGAAGATCTCGAAACTACAACAGTTAAGAAAAATAAAACACATGTTACAAAAAGGAATCCCAAAAAGAATAGCGCATTTATCGGTGTAGCAACTCCCAATAAATATGAAACCACATCAATTGATTTTGGGAAAATCCCAATCATTAAAATACCGATTAACACTCCATACCATGTTAATACATATTTCAATTCCAATTTTTCTTTACGGACTAGGTTTGTAAAAATAATTAATCCTACTATAACTCCTAAAATAATTAATATTTGAAGGCGAATTGTCACGAAGCATTCTCCTTTCTTTTAGGTTTTAATCGATCAATTGTAATCGCAAGTGTTACTTTAATCATATAGTAAATGGCTTTGTAATTTACTATTGAAGATGTCCCGCCCATTCTTTCTCGCATAAGTACTGGAACTTCTTTTACTTCATAATTGTTTCTAATTACAGCAACAATACTTTCCGGCTCTGGATAGTCTTTTGGATAGTACTCACAAAATTCATTAATAATTTTACGATTTACCATTCTAAATCCAGAAGTCGCATCCGTTATTCTCTTTCCAGATACAATTTTGATTAATTTTTCAAAGAAACGAATCCCAACTCTTCTAGTAAATGAAGACTGGAATCCTTCTTTATTAATAAAACGTGAGCCAATAACCATATCTGCTCCCGTATCTTCCATTTCTTTAAGAAGGGCTCCTAAATAGGCCGCATCATGTTGTCCATCACCATCAAATTGTACCGCAACATCATATCCATGGCGCTGAGCATACTTATAACCAGTCTGCATGCCTCCACCAATTCCTAAATTGATCGGTAAACTTACATAATTAAAATTATTATCTTTACATATTTGCTCTGTATCATCTTTTGAGCAATCATTGATAATAACATAATCAAAATCTGGAGCATTCTTCTCTATATCCTCTACAACGTGTATTAAGTTCGTTGATTCATTGTAAGCAGGAATAATAATCAGCTTCTTTTTTAACAATTGGAATCCCTCACTCCACTAATTTTAATAAAAATATCCTAGCATAAACACATTTGCATACAATAGCATACAACATGCTAATCTGGCTGAGCGTTGCGCTGTTAACTCTGAGTGTTGTTTCACATTCATTCTTTCATTAAATATGAACAATACAATTGGAATGACAGGTAAGAAATATCTTCCTTGTAAACCACTAATGAAATCTGCACCAACTTCAGACCATGTTAAATATAAGCTTAACATAACTAGTCCAACTACACTTACAATTGTGAGTATAAAGACTGCATAATCGAAGTTACGTAATTTAAATTCATCTTCGCTATAATCAAAAATGACTGTCATTACAAGTCCTACCATACTAATAAGCACAATACCACTCATTAAATGAGTTACCCATCCAACTTGATTTAGCATGTTCATCCACATGCTCATTCCACTTTCAAATGTTCCAAAGAAAGCTTTCATTACTTCAACTGGATGCTCTAGTATAAACTTCAATTGACCAACAGGATTAATTTTTTCATTTGGATTAATAGTTCCCACAAATTTCATTACGAATAGGTTCCAAGAACTCATTATTAAACCTGGTATTCCTGCCAGTAATAAAAATGACATAACACCTTGCATTTTTGTACGGAATAAATCCCTTCCAATAAACGCAAAAATCAAGAATGATAACGGCCAATACGTAAATTTACATAATACTATTAGGATTAATAAAACAATTGGAATAATAAAATCTTTAATTCCTAACGTATTCTTTTCAGAACGCATAAGCTTCTGCAACATTACAGCAATAAACAGGTAATTTAACCCCATCAGTATTGCATCTGCTGAAAATGACGCACTCAATGATACAAACAATGGAAACGCCGCTAAAAATGCTAACGTATTTTTCAACCTTGGAATAATTTTTATCGCAAGAGCACTCAAAGCAATATACACAGCTAAATTAAAGATTCTTCCTAACATTAGCGCACTAAAAGCTTTTAGCCCCAATATATTAGCAATAATTAAACCAAGAGCTTGTGGAATATAAGGAATTGGTGTATAAACGGCTGTTGTAGGTTGCTCTACAAAATTCGTTTTATCTGCAAATGTATACGTATCCCAAATATCACTCTTAGCCCTATCGTATCTTTCGCCATTTGCCAATAACCCATAAGTTGTTTCAAATTGATTCGGGCGTGGCATATCATCAATATTCTCTGGTAAGTTAACGCCCACTTTATCTCCCTGTTTTGTAGAGAGAAGATTACCTAAGCTAATATCATACGCTTTTGCAAAATGGAAGTTTTCATCAGTTGCCTCAAAGAGTGGATTATTGAAACTGAACATAACCCCCATTATTCCGGTAACAACAACAAAATTTTTAACTGTGTTATTACCAATAAGGAATAAAGCTAATAAAGTAGCTAATGCAGTAACAACTGCTTTTCCAACCTTAAACCAATCAAGCTGATCGTATGCTACCTTTGCACCTATCGCTTGTCCACTTTCTTCTTTACCATTAACAGTCAATTTTCCATCTGGAGACAACGATGCCCCTGTACGAATAGTAACTTTTTCGCCATTTTCAGCTTCTACTATTTTTACTTTCAAGACAGCATCTTTATTTATGTCTTTTTCAATAGGAATTATAATACTGCTCTTAAAATGAGGATCCTTAATATAGTTTTCTCCGCCCCATGTTTTTAAATCGACTCTTTCTTTACTCACGATTTTCCCTTTAGCCGAGAGCTCATACTCTAACACAGCGTTTTTATGATAACTTTCACTTGTAAGAGGTAACAGCAAATGCTTTGGGTTTTCACCTGCAAAATGAATCTCTTGACGCACTTCTTCACCTTGCGCTAAATCAATCATCTTATATTTGCTATAAACAAGACTCTTATTTACAGTGTGTATAGGTCCCGTCAAAAACACATATAAAACTGCACAAAAAACTATAAAAAAAGATAAAAATATCTTTTTTCTTCCTATCATGCTACAAACACCTCGATTATATTATTTTCTAAATATCGGCATACAGTAGATGCACGAAAAATGACTTTTACTGAATGCAAAACACAATAATGCCTATAATAATAATCAGATTTCCGACTATCTTCCTTTTAGTTATCTTTTCACCAAGAAAATACCAACTGAATATTAAAATAAAAATATAACTAAGCGATTCAATAACAGGCGCTTGTTTTAATGGAACACCTTTCAAGGCAATTACATTTAATCCAGCGTTAATTACAAATAAAGAATATCCTACAATTACGTAGCGATTTACATATTCTTTCCACTTTGTATCATAATTCGATAATGTTGCCTTCTTTAATAAAATTTGCGAATAGTTTGCTAAAACAACTCCAAAAATGTAAAGCAACACAAATTTATTCATCTTTTACCACCACGACAATCCCTATAATAATAATGACTGCACCAACCAAGTTATTCCATTTTATTGTATCACCGAAGAACACCACCGACCATAATAGTCCCCATAAAATAATGACTCCCCGATGTGAATACGCTTTAGATATTTCAAATGGTTTAATAACTTGCTGCCAAATAATTGCGTATCCAAATAAAAGAATTACAAGAATCATGTAGGCAATAAAAAAAGAAATTGATCCAACTGAAAAGTTTGCCGCCCATTTCATATACACCATTATGATAGAGTATAAAAAAAAGGCAACATGTAAAAATATATAATGCTTCATTGATGCTTTCATACACTCAACTCTCTTTTTTTAAAATTGATAGTTATATCATCACTTTTTTACAAATTGCCATTTTTAGTTTATATACACACGAAACAAATTTTAACATAATTGATCCAAAATTTCATTCTGAACTTAATTAAATGCATTTATCGATCAAATCCAATTTATGACAATAAAACCCAACGTTAATAAAAATTCGAACAAGAAACATTTACTCCAAGTTTCCAAAAAAAAAAGCATGAGCACCTAATGCTCATGCTTTTTAATATATTATTGAACTCGGTTCATAATATCATTCTTTATACTTTCAAGCTTTTCTTCACTATGTTGTAGCGTACTTCCCTGTACCCCAAAATAAAATTTGATTTTAGGTTCTGTCCCAGACGGACGTAAACAGAACCAAGAACCATCCTCAAGGTAATACTTTAACACATTTGATTTTGGTAAATGTATTTCCTCTGTTCCATCCCCTATAATTTTTGTTCTCAAGCTTGCTTTATAATCTTCAGCAATTGTAACTTTTAAACCAGCTACTTCTACAGGACAATTTTCACGGAATGTTGTCATCAAGTTTTGAATTTGTTCTGCGCCATCTTTTCCTTTTAAGGTCAATGACACAAGCCCCTCACGGAAATAACCATGTTTTTCAAACACTTCAAGCAATCCATCATACAATGTCTTTCCTTGCGCCTTATAATATGCAGCAACCTCACATGCGAATAAAACAGATTGAACAGCATCTTTATCACGACAGAATGGCTTAATTAAATAACCATAACTTTCCTCATAACCAAATTGGAAATTATACTGTCCACTTTCTTCATATTGCTTAATTTTTTCTCCAATAAATTTAAATCCAGTTAATGTATCAATCGTATCAAGTCCATAAGAATTTGCCACCGTACGTCCTAATTCTGAGGTAACGATAGTCTTTAAGACAACTCCATTCTCTGGCAAGATTCCTTTTTCTTTCTTTTGAGATAACATGTAATCTAGCATTAAAGCACCTGTTTGATTTCCTGTTAACACTTGATATTCTCCATCATGATTACGAACAGCCACACCAAGACGATCAGCGTCTGGATCTGTTGCAATTAGAACATCTGCTTTAATCTCTGTACCATAACGAATTGCTAACTCAAAAGCTGCATGTTCTTCTGGGTTTGGTGATTTTACTGTAGAAAAATTAGGATCTGGTTGTTCCTGTTCTTTTACAATCGTTACATTTTTAAAACCTACTGCTTCTAATCCACGACGAACAGGGATATTTGCAGTACCATGAAGTGGTGTGAAAACAATCTTTAATTCTTCCCCTTGGCTTTCTACCAAGCCTTTATTAATAATAATTGTTTTTAATTGTTCCAAGTATGCATCATCTACATCTTGTCCAATAATTTGTAACAAACCATTTTGCTTCAGCTGTTCAACATTAGCAACTTCTACTAATAATTCATCACTTACACCATCCACATAAGAAATTAATTCATCTGCTTCTTTTGGCGGTAATTGTCCTCCATCTTCTCCATATACTTTATATCCATTATATTCTGGCGGGTTATGACTCGCAGTAAGAACGATTCCACTATATGTATGTAAATAACGCACTGCAAATGAAAGCTCCGGTGTTGGGCGTAAACTTTCAAACACGTATGTTTTAATACCATGTGCACCAAGTGTTGCAGCTACTTCCATTGCAAACTCTGGAGATTTATGACGAGAATCATACGCAACAACAACACCACGTGCTTTTGCTTCCTCTCCTTGTTTCTCAATAAATTGAGCTAAACCTTCTGTCGCCTTACGTACTGTATATACGTTCAAACGGTTTGTTCCAGCACCAAGTTCACCACGCATACCGCCTGTACCAAATTCTAAATTTTTGTAGAAACTGTCTTCAATTTTCTTTACATCTTGTTTCATTTCCTCTAACTCTTGTTTTAACTCTATATCCAAACTAGCAAATGTATTCCAGCGTTCATATTCTTTTTTCCATTCCATTTTAAATTCTCTCCTCTCAATCAAACACAATTTAATTATATGGTGAAAATGATATTTTCCTCAATACTATATTTAATACTCACAAAAACTTTTACATTAAATGTATAAAACAGCACCCCTTATGAATACTTTTTGTATAAATTGAAAAGCTATACATAAATATATTCTCGAATAAGGTGAGGTACAATGCAAGAATGGGCGCTTAAACCAGAAATACAACAACATATCCAAGAGATTATCAAAGATATTTCCCTTGCACTTCAAGATATGCAAAACACATTAGAGAACAATGATAAATGCCTTTTATGTAAAGTCGAAGATATACATAAATTACTATTACAAATTCAATCAACAACCGCTTCTTACTATCTCAAAACATATTTATCACCATATACAGATTGCTATATCCAACTATTAACTGCAATCAGGCAATTATCTCAAAAACGCCATGGAGCTCTTATTATTATAGAAAGAGAAAAATCATTAGAAGCATATATCCAATCTGGTATAGAAATTCAGGCTCATTTAACAGTTCCGTTACTAGAATCTATTTTTTACCCTGGAAACTCACTTCATGACGGTGCTGTTCTTGTAAAAAATAACCATATTATATCAGCATCAAATATACTACCCTTATCGCAACAAGCTTTGACATCCAACCGAAAGTTAGGAACACGTCACCGCGCAGCAATTGGACTCTCTGAAGTCAGTGATGCACTTATTTTTGTTGTATCTGAGGAAACTGGTATAACGTCATTTGCCTTAGATGGAACCTTATATACATTTTCATTATGAAACATATAATACACTTATATTTCCTCGCATAGCAGGAATTTTCTTTCTGCTAATTGAAGTGTATGGGAACAGGGAGGCGATATGCTAGCCATGAAGAACATATTACAGCAATTTATTATAATACTCTTCGTATGCTTCACTTTTACAGGTTGCATCGATACGAATAATTCGAAAGACATTTCCTATCAAAATCAAGAAACAGAAAAAGGCATAAAAAAGGCAGTTTGGAATCAACTATCCAATCAAGAAAAGCAATATATTATCGGTGATTGGGAAAATGCAACAATGATCAAAACAATATTGCATAAACATAATAGCCGTCAATTTAATGAAGAATATGAAGGGAGAAGTGTCTACCTCGTGCATTTCCCATCTGATACGTCCTATTCCAAAAACGTTGAAGTGTACGTCGATATCGATACAAATAAAATTGTCGGATATAATCAATAAACTATTAAAAAATGACCTTCGAACGAATCTACGATTCATTTGGAGGTCATTTTCTTTGGATCAAACTACAGGATAAATGTTTAAAACAAAATAATAATTTATATGGAAAATCTTCATAAAAATATTCAGTTATCAAAAACTTACTTCTCATAGTAATAACAATGCAATTATCTTCTTTGCTATTATTTCATTTATGATTGCTTATAAATTGTAACAACCATTCACCTTTATCTTTTTGCTTATTCTCCATCACTAAACCTTTCAACAAACGTTGCAAGTGTACGTACCATTGCACCTGTTGCTCCAGCTGGCCCTAAATCATGCGCTCCTGACGTTTCAGATGTTCCAGCGATATCTAAGTGTACCCACGGTGTATCTTCAGCAAATTCCCCTAAGAATGTACCTGCCATAACCGCATGTCCTTCACGGCCTGGTGAGTTATTTAAATCAGCAAACTTACTGTTTCGAACGCGTTCTTTATCACGATCAAAAATCGGTAATTGCCAAATTGATTCATCCGTTTCCATAGAAGCTTCTAGCACTTGCTCAAACAACTCTTCATTGTTTGTCATTGCGCCTGTCGTATGATTTCCAAGTGCAACAATTACACCGCCTGTTAATGTCGCAACATCAATAAGGTAGTTTGCACCTAGTTTTTTCGCATACGTAATACCGTCCGCTAACGCAAGGCGACCTTCTGCATCTGTATTTAATACTTCAATTGTTTTTCCGCTCATAGATGTAATTACATCGTCTGGCTTAAATGCTGTACCACTTACAACGTTATCAGTTGATGGAATAACAGCGATCACATTTTGCTCTGGGCGAAGTTCACCGATAATTTCCATCGCACCTAATACAGCAGCAGCACCGCCCATATCACCTTTCATACCGACCATGCCTTCACGTGGTTTTAAAGAATAACCACCTGTATCGTATGTGATTCCTTTTCCAACAAATCCAATGACATCTGTCCACTCTTCTTTTCCTTTATAAATAAGAGCAATCATTTTTGGCGGCTCTGTACTACCTTGGTTTACTGCAAGTAACGCACCCATACCAAGATCTTCCATCTCCTCTTTCTCAAGAACTTTATAATCCATATCATACTTTTCCGCTAACTCAACAGCATACTCAGCAAGCTTTGTTGCTGTTAATACGTTTGGCGGCATATTTACAAGTGTACGAGCTGAATTTGTTGCACGTCCATGTACGTAGCCAACTGTTAATGCAGCTTCAATTTCTTGTGCATCTTCCGCTGTAATAGCCGTGAGCTTCTCTAGTTCCACACGATCCTTTTTATCTGATTTATACGTTTGTAACTCATATGTACCAAGACCTTGTACTTCTGCTGCAATATGAGCTACATCAATCACATCTAATTTCTCTGTTACGAAAGAATCAAGCAAGATTGCTGCATCTTGTACTTTTGCTGCCTGTAACGTTTTAAACGCCTTACCAAGAGCCGCACGTAACGTTTCTGTCGTATAAGATTCTTTCTTTCCTAAACCGACGAAATAATAGCGTTTTACATTTGTTTTTCCTAAACTATGTACTTTTGAAATAGCTTTCTTCTTAGTAGAAAGTTCTTTCTCTTCTAATAAAACTTGTAATTGCCCTTCAAACGCTTTGTCCAGTTCTTGTACAAAACTACTCGTTTTCTCTTCTTCAAATAAGGCAACAATTACCACTTCATGACCTGCTAATTCTTTTTGTACTTGAAACATGTTCAGACCCCCTAAATTTCTCTACTCTGCCTTTATTATAACTTTATTTTCGATAAAATGCGACAATTCTAACTTCTGTTACATCCTATATAGAGTGAACCTTTAATCAGTGGTGTTTTTCTTCATCCCCCACTGATTATTAGCCTTCACCAATCGGATTTTTACGGGTAGCCCGCCCCCCGCCTAATTTCTTTGCTTTCGCTGAATTTTGAGGTGGGGTTTTACTGCCCACAAATAGCGGGGTAATCCATCTTTCTTCCATTTCTTCTATTATCAAATAAAAAAGTCTAGCGTAATTACCACTAGACTATCTTTGTTTTAAATATTGACCACGAAACACTTGCATCGTTTCGTCTTGATTTAACATCGTTAACTCTTCTTCTGAAAACTTACCATTTCCAACTTTCACTACATACACATTCACTTTTTTCTTACCCCATTGGCTATAAACATCTTTCACCGTATCATAATACAGATCAAGACGGTTTCCTTTTATTGCACCGCCCTTATCAGCTACTACACCGTACCCATAACCTGGTACGAATAGAATCGTTCCAATTGGGAATACGCGTAAGTCCGCAGCGATTGTGGAATATAAATCCCTTTTCACCTTAACTCCTGAATATGTAATACCATACTCCGGATGTCCCGGTCTCTTACCAGTTGACTCAATTCCCGACGTATAACCTGTTGCAGTCATTTCAATTGAACGATATTTAGACCAGTCGTTTGCCTGCTCTAAAGCATTTATCACTTCTTTACTCGGAGCAACATTTCTCTTAACTTCTGCTGCATGTACTTCTTTTGCACTCGTTCCCTCATATTTCTTTACAATCTCTAATAAAGAAACTCCTGTGAAAGCATTCCATGTTACGCATAATGCGGATACAAGTAAACAAGTCATCATAATGCGAATACAATATCGTTTTAACATTTTTATATTCCACACTCCTTCATCGTTAATCATTCCCTATACGATGAAGGAATATGCAAAAAAATAATCCCCAAATGAATTGGAGATTAAAACATTTGATATCCGCTTTTCCGCAGTTTCTTAATGACAATTCCGGCTAAAGCAGCACCTACTAATCCAGTAGATAGAATAAACACATCTGCCTGCCCTAAATGCGATACACTTGTCCCAAATGAAGAGAATGTTTCTTTCGGCTTTGAAAAATAATCCCACACACTCGCCTTATTAATAATAAGTATACAAACAATCGGATATACAATAACCATTACCCATGTCGCTCGCAATATCATGTTGAGTAAAAATCCAATTCCAAAAAACAAAATGAAAAATAACATCATTGAAATAAGTAGTACTGGTATACTCACTCTTTCTCCCTCTCCTTCGCATGCGCCGTAAATACATGATAGGCTGTATAACCAAATTGCTCTCCTGGATCTAATGTTTTGTTCATCTCAAGATGTAGTTCTGATCTTCCTTCAAACAAATATTTGATAAGTAGAGACGTATTTGGATCGTCCGCAATCGTATCTGGATGTAAAAATGCTACTTCAGACAATTCCTTCTCCTGTACAATAATATTTTCTCCTTCAGGCTCCAAAAGGAAAATAATCATATTATCACTAATCTCATTGCGAATCACGCCCGATCGAACACCAATGATCCCCTTCACATGAGCGACGATACCTGTCTCTTCTAACACTTCACGTTTCACAGCTTCATCAACCGTCTCACCTTCATTTACAAAACCAGCCGGCAAAGACCATTTCCCCTTTAATCCACTGTATTTTTTCTTAACGAACAGCCACCTGCCATCTTTTGTAGCTACTAAGCCACCAACAGCTAGCCATACTTTCCCTCGCTTCTCCATGATGTAATACCCTCCTCTACTAGAACGGACAGAATATTCTTTCTTTTTTATATATTATACTATATTTTTAAAATGAAAAAAGCAGAAACAGCTCTTAGCCGTTTCTGCTTTTTCTATTATATATTAAAAGAACTTTAATTTACCTTTTTTAAGAACTAATAAAGGTCCACCTAATAAGAATAGGTAACGGTTATCGATAACTTTCTTCATGAAGGAAGCTTTCCAACCTGTTAACTTTTTGCCCATAACAACGCCCATTGCATCGTCATGACCTAAAGAACATACAGATCCCTTATTGTCGAATGCGAATTTTTTCATTTCGCCTTTACCACGAACTAACACAGTTAAGTTGTGTGCAATGTTGTAACCTTCTTGAATTGCGATTTGTGCCGTTGGTGGGTATGGACGATTAATTTCTTCGTTAATGATTAACGCTGCGTCACCAACCATAAATACATCTTCGTATCCTGGAGCGTGCATGTACTCATCAACTTTTACACGTCCGCGCATTGCTTCAAAGCCAGACTCTTCTACAATACCGTTACCACGAACACCTGCAGCCCAAACTACTGTTTCAGACTTAATTAATTCAGTATCATCGCCGTTTGCAACGATAATACCTTCTTCAGTTGCTTCTTTAATTGCTGTACCGATGCGGAATTCTACGCCTTTTTTCTCAAGTTGTTTTACAGCATATTCTACTAACGCTGGATCGAAACCTGGAAGTGCTGTTGGAGCAGCTTCTACACAGATAATACGTGCTTTTTCACGTGGTACATTGTACTCTTTGCAAAGTTCAGGAACACGGTTTGCAAGCTCACCTACGTACTCGATACCAGTAAATCCAGCACCACCAACAACGATTGTTACTAACTCATCGCGTTGTTCAGTTGCATATTTAGCGAAACTAGCTTCCATATGCTCACGAATTTCACGAGTTGCATTAATGTTAGCGATTGAGAATGCATGCTCTTTTAACCCTGTAATTCCGAATGTTTCTGATTCGAAACCAAGACCGATTACTAAGTAGTCATACTCTAACTCGCCGTCTTTTAAGATAATGCGTTTTTCAGCAGCTTTAATTTCTACTACTGTATCTTGTACAAAGTTCACTTTATTTGTATCAATAACGTCTTGAATATCTAGACAGATTTTTTCATCTTGTAATGTACCAGCTGCGCTCTCGTGTAACCAAGTCGCTTGGTAGTGATAGCTGTTGTTGTTTACTAACGTAATTTCAGCTTCATTTACAGATAATGCTTTTTGCAGACGAACAGTCGTAATCATCCCGCCATAACCTGCACCTAAAACTACGATTTTTGGAGTCTTCACCAAATCACAACCCTTTTCTTTATATAATAGTAATGAAAAATAATACCAAGTACTAAAAACTATATTTGTCAAGAATGTGGAATTTATCACATTCTATATCATAACAAAACGCAGTCAAAAAATCGTACGAATTTTGTCATAGAAATTTAACATAATACTTCCCTATATTAGTCGGTTTTATTCCAGAATTCAAGCGTCTGGAGAATTATCAATATTTTAAAATAACATAGCGTTTTCAAGGGTTTTTCAGCCTTTTTTTCATGTATTTTCCTTTCACCATATTTTATACAATTAAAAAAACATCTATGCGAAAACTTACACACAATTCAGTCGTTTTCAGAAGTATTATGAACTCAAATATGCTATCATTTATTTGAAAGTGTCATCATTTGCAGGATTTTCGTGTACATATGAACAATATATGAAATCAATATCAAAATTCCATCTATAGGGGGAATGAAAGTGGCAGAAAATCAAAAAGTTTACGACATAACAATTATTGGTGGTGGTCCAACAGGGCTGTTCACAGCATTTTATGGCGGCATGAGACAAGCAAGTGTAAAAATCATTGAAAGCTTACCTCAACTTGGAGGACAATTATCCGCACTCTACCCTGAAAAATACATTTATGATGTAGCTGGATTCCCGAAAGTGCGCGCACAAGAACTAGTTGATAACTTAAAAGAGCAAATGAAGAAATTTGATCCAACCGTTTGTTTAGAAGAAGCTGTTGATACGCTTGAGAAACAAGCTGACGGTATATTTAAACTTGTTACGAATAAGCAAACTCACTATTCTAAATCAGTTATTATTACTGCTGGCAATGGTGCTTTCCAACCACGCCGCTTAGAATTAGAAGGTACAGCAAAGTATGAAAAGAAAAACTTACATTATTTCGTTGATGATATGAATAAATTTGCTGGTAAGCGCGTCGTAGTATTTGGCGGCGGCGACTCAGCTGTTGATTGGACAATGATGTTAGAGCCGATCGCTGAAAAAGTTACAATCGTTCATCGCCGTGATAAGTTCCGTGCACATGAACATAGCGTAGAAAGCTTAATGAATTCTCGTGCAGAAGTAAGTACACCGTACATACCAGTAGAACTCATTGGTGATGACAACATTGAACAAGTCGTTCTTCAGCATGTAAAAACAGAAGAAAAAATTATCATCGATGTGGATGATGTCATCGTAAACTACGGCTTCGTTTCCTCTCTTGGCCCAATCAAAAACTGGGGCTTAGATATACAAAAAAACAGCATTCTCGTGAATTCGAAAATGGAAACAAATATTCCTGGCATTTACGCTGCTGGTGACATTTGTACATATGAAGGAAAAGTAAAACTCATTGCTTGCGGCTTCGGTGAAGCACCAACAGCAGTAAACAATGCAAAAGCTTACTTCGATCCAAACGCAAAACTTCAACCGATGCACAGCTCAAGTATGTTTTAATATAGAAATGAAAAGAACTCCTTTTACGTGAAGGAGTTCTTTTGTTATTGTGCTACCGTATCCTTCCAAAATATGTTACAATAAATAAGAACAAACGTTCTATTTGATAAGGGGGATATTTTAAAATGAAAGAACCTATTATAGTAAAAAAAGAAGCTTTCCAAGCAATCGGCGTTTCGATTACGACGACAAATGAAATAGAGGCATCTACTGAAGGAAAAATCCCACAACTTTGGAACCGCTACTTCCAAGAACAAATGATGCATCACATCCCAAATCAACAAACGAAAGAAACATTCGCTTTCTACTCAAATTACGAATCAGATGAAACTGGTACATATCAATTTACAATCGGTATGCCCGTTTCTTCATTAGAAGACGTACCTGAAAATATGACAACTTTAACAATACCTGCCGCTACGTATGCGGTATTTACAACGAGAAAGGGACCAGTTGCTGAAGTCGTTTGCGAGGCTTGGGAATATATTTGGAAATGGTCAAAAGAAAACAAACGTGCTTTTACAACAGACTTTGAGCTTTATGATGAAAAAGCAACAGATCCAAACAACGTACAATTGGATATTTATATTGCATTAGCCTAAACGACAAAAAAAGAAGATACCATTTGGTATCTTCTTTTTTGTCGTTAAATAGCCACTGTGCAAACCCAACATTATTGTCTACAATGAGAAAGTGCAGTATAGAAATATTAGAAACTGTATAAAACGATTGTTAATAGGTTTTTTAGTTTAAATTTGTCACATAGAAAGGAAGCAATATGGAGGAACTACAACAAAATAAATCTGCTTTAAAAGAAAATGCGAAACCATTATTAAAAAATACGAATTTCCTTTTCCTTTGGGCAGCTACTCTTTTTTCAAGTTTTGCTTTAGCCTTTTTTACTTTTTCACAAACGTGGTACATAGCAAAAACATTAAACCTTGAGGCTTCACTCGGTGTTGTTTTCGTAGCTCTTAGTGTTCCAAGGCTTATTTTTATGATTATCGGCGGTGCTGTAGCTGATAAATTCCCGAAAAAAAACATTATGTTTTATTCTAATATTATTCGTGCTATTCTCGTCGCAACCATCCTTACATGGTTCATCGTAGGTGATGTAACACTATATACATTTGCTTTATTCGCTTTATTCTTCGGGCTTGCTGATGCTTTTTTCTGGTCAGCTGATGGATCTATCTTGCCTGAACTTGTAGAAAAAAGCCGTTTAACACAAGCAAACTCACTTACACAAATGTCAAATCAAGCATCGGTTATCTTAGGCCCTGTACTTGGCGGAATTCTTATTAAATTTACGAACTATGAAACGATCTTTTCGATCACGATTTTATTACTAATCGTCGCAGCCATACTCGTTCAAAAAATACAATTTACGATGCCAGAACAGCAAAATACAGACAAAGGCATGTTCACTTCTATTAAAGAAGGAATCTTATATGTAAAGGAATCACCATTCCTTTCAACCTTCCTTATTTGTAGTGCCTTTTTAAACTTATTTTTAATCGGCCCGATGCAAGTCGGTTTCCCGCTTTTCGTTAAAAATGTTCTGCACGGTGACTCGCTTCAGTTTAGTTACTTAGAAGCATCTGTAGGGGGCGGAATGGCAATAGGCGCTGTCATTGTCGGTTTAAAAAATATTAATCGCAGACGCGGTCTATTTTGCATTATCATGATGCTACTGTCTGGTGTATTCTTCTTATCCATCAACTTTAGCACCGTACTTTGGCAAGCATTATTAGCTGGCATGTTTTACGGTATTACAATTGCAATGGCTATCGTTCCGCTTATGGCGATGATTCAATCGACAGTAAAAGAAGAAATGATGGGACGCGTAATGAGTTTACTTATGCTCTCATCAATGGGCTTTATCCCGCTTTCTTATGCATTCACATCAATCGCACTTGCAATAGGAATTCCAATCGTAACCGTTATGAAAAGCGGTGCAATCGCCGTTATCGTCTTCGTACTATTTGTAGCAATTCGTGTTCCAGTTGTAAGGAAGTTTGATTAACTACTTGGAGTCATGTGTTATACGCATGGCTCTTTTTTAAACGGATCAAATAACGGTATCCCCTTATTTCTTCTCACGGCTGCTCCCCATTCTAATCCAACTTCTAAAAATAAATCCCGCACTGTACTATATAAAAGAGCCTTCACATTTTTACGGATTTCTCCGTATTTATACGCTCTCACAACACTCTTCACTCGCCAAATGAAGTTTCCATACACTTCGTCATCAGCTAATATTTGCTCCAATAAAACACCTTGCTCTAGTAACCCGCTCTTTTTATATGCAAGTTCCACCTTACTCCAAAATATATTAATCTTCTTCGGATTACGCGTCATCGGCACAAGTGCGTATATAAAAGGCTTCGGTATATCGTGACGGCAATACGTCTCATCAAGCTCGTACGTTTCTTTTCTATTCTCTTTTATTTGTGGAATGTTTTTAAAAAGAATTGTTTCCCCTTCACTTTTTTGCTCATTTTTACTACAGCCATCTGCACGATCCTCACTTTCACATGCGGACAGTTTCATACGGTCATCCATGCGGTCAATTGCAGATGTAAGAAATACATATAAGTTCGCACTATATCCGCCGCGCTTATATCTTTCTTTTGTCGCAACACGTTTTATAATTCCTAGTTCCTCTAACTTTGCAATTGAGCGGCGTACTGTACGAATACTTTTTCCAACATTCGTCGCAATCGTCTCCATTAACGGACAAGCAACTCCCACTGTTTTCTGTTTCTCATTCACTGCATACTTTCCTAAAAAATGAATAATAATAACATCCGTTTTATTCAATTGAAATCGATAGCACTTCAAAACTTGTTTTTGGTATGTATTAAACTCTTCTTTACTTCGAAATTCACTATATGGTTTCATTAAGCTATATAAGCTTCCCATTTTTATCACCTCATTTATAGGTAAGAAGCAGGAAGAGAAATTGGCGTGATATTTAATATTTTTTTAGTGGAGATGAAAATATGATCGTAATTAGCGCTTGTTTAGGTGGTATCGCTTGTCGGTATGATGGAAATGACAATCTCGTTTCAAAAATAGAGGAGTTATTACAAAGAGAAGATACCTTACTTGTTTGCCCTGAAGTATTAGGAGGATTGCCAACGCCTCGTCCCTCAGCTGAAATTATTGGCGGGAATGGCGATGACGTTTTGGATGGAAAAGCAAAAGTGATGACAAAAGACGGTGAAGATGTCACAGAAGCATTTGTAAATGGCGCTTATAAAGCTCTAGAACAAATGAAAGGTTTACATCCTGAATATATTATTTTGAAAGAACGCAGTCCATCTTGTGGTAGTTCAACGATTTACACCGGAGAGTTTAACGGCAATAAACAAATTGGTTACGGGGTAACAACTGCTTTACTCAAAAGACATGGATTTAAAGTCATTTCAGAAGAGGATTTTGAGAATATAAAAAGGAATTGACCCTGTTCGTCAATTCCTTTTTTCTTTCTTATTTTGCACCTAGTTTTTCTTTCACTTTCGCAGGAAGCTCATCTTTCTTTACTTCTTCCCAAGCTGTTACACCTTTTTTATCTGAGTGATATACACGTAAGAATGCATCTTTACGAAGATTTTTTGGAGCTGTGAATTCTAATTCTTTTTCTTCTCCACCTTTATCGAATCCTTTTAATTTATACTCGAAATATTTATGTGGCTCTCCGTTATCAAACTTCTCATTTTTTTCAATTCCATCAGCTGTGATTTGAACGTAATACTCATCTTTCCCCATACGGTTAATATCACAACCAACTAACAAACTTGCGAATACAACTAAAATACTAAACAGTGCAATATATCTTTTCATTTCCTTCACCTCATGTTTTTTTCTTATATTGTTATCTTAAAGCTCAGAGCTTAAAGAAGAAATTCAAAAACATGACATGAACATTACACTTTTGTAAGATAATAATTATTTCTTCACTTTAGAAACCTTCATCCCGTCACCAATTGGCATGAGTACGGATTCTAAACTTGGATGAGTTGCTACTACTTCGTTAAACTTCTTCATACACATAAACCAACCTCTAATTATGCAAAAGACAACAATCATAAGAAAATAGATAAAAAATAATAATTCCTTACTCAACCAACTAACGATTTCGTCTTCAATATATGAAAAGGGATTTCTAAATGATGAATTGAATATATATTTATTGTTTTCTAGCTTTCGAGCAAAAGTTTTTTATATGTCCTAATTTAAAGTTTTCGAGAGGAGAAATAATAT
This sequence comes from Bacillus sp. BB081, assembly GCF_008368895.1. Classification (NCBI taxonomy): domain Bacteria; kingdom Bacillati; phylum Bacillota; class Bacilli; order Caryophanales; family Bacillaceae; genus Bacillus; species Bacillus sp. BB081. The sequence continues at coordinate 284,932 of NZ_QOZX01000016.1, read as the reverse complement.
GAACCCTATTTTACTAGATGTTCCGTTACAAATAGAAACAGACAGACTCATTCTTCGAGCACCACTTCCAGCTGGTGAAGGGAATATAGTACAACAAGCTATTAAAGATTCCATTAATGAATTAAAGCAATGGTTGTCTCTATTCCAGTCCATTCCTACTGTTGAAGAAACGGAAATTCTCCTGAGAAATGCGCATATAGATTTTTTTAAAAGAGAAAGCTTTCGCTATCTTATCTATCATAAGGAGACGAATGATTTTATTGGAACGGCTAGCCTTCACGGAATTAATTGGAAGGTTTCTAAATGTGAAATTGGCTACTGGATTAACACGCAATTTAGTGGCCATGGATATATGACAGAAACAGTAAGAGCGTTAATAAACCTTGGATTTCAGTTATTCAAATTTAGAAGGCTTGAAATACGATGTGAATCTAACAATACGAAAAGTCGTGCGATCCCTGAAAAATTAGGCTTTGAGCTTGAAGGGATATTACGTAATGAAGATTTTTCAGCTGACGGTAAACAACTAATTGATACTTGCATCTATGCAAAGATAAATTAGATTGTAAAATTCGTTGTGCAACAAGGTCGGTTTTTAAATTGGGAAGGCGACGTTTTAAATTTTTTGCGACAAAAGAAAAGACCTCCTTAACGATTTTATTTCATCGCTAAAAAGGTCTTTCTCTATTCTTGCTAAAAACTTAGCACTCTTCCGGCTTACCTGCATTCGTCGCTGTACGGAAAGATGATCCACATCCGCATGATGCGATTGCGTTTGGATTGTCGATTGTGAATCCACCGCCAAGCATAGATTGTTTATAATCAATTTTTACTCCTTTAACAATTGGAGCACTTTCTGTATCGATAACAAATTCAACACCGAAAAATTCAAGAACTGTGTCGTCTTCTTTTGGTTCTACTTCAAATCCTAATCCGTAAGAAAGGCCAGTACATCCGCCGCCATGTACAGCAAGGCGCACGTACTTCTCTCCATCTTCAGCATCTTTTAACATATCTTTAATTTGAAAAGCTGCTTGTTCTGTTACTTCAATCATGAAATACACCATCCTTTCTGTTCTCATTCTATTATACATCTTTACGCTTCTATCTTGTACTCATACACTCCGCGGCAAATTACTTCTGCTGGTCCTTTCATTAACACATTGCCTTCTTCTGTCCATGCAATCATTAAATCGCCACCAGCTAAATGAACTGTAATTTCCTTACCACGTTCCATCTTTCCATTTAAAATAGAGGCTACAACCGCAGCACATGCCCCTGTTCCGCAAGCTTGTGTTACACCAGATCCACGTTCCCAAACACGGAAGTTCATCTCTGCATCATTCAAAATCTCGATGAATTCAACATTTACTCGCTCTGGAAACATTTCATGTGTCTCCAGAACTGGACCAAGTGTTGTAAGAGGTGCTTGTTCTACATCATCAACAAAAATAACCGCATGCGGATTCCCCATTGAAACAGCTGTAAATGCATAACGATGATTATTGTATAAGAAGTTTTCACGAATAAATGGTGTTTCACCTTCACCAAGCATCGGTATTTCTGCACGTGTTAAACGTGGTGCTCCCATATCGATTTTCGCTAACGTAACTTTCCCTTCTTCTACCGTTACTTCCGCTGTTACAATACCAGCTAACGTTTCAATTTTGAAAACTGTTTCTTCTACTAGTTTATGCTCATACGCATATTTCGCTACGCAGCGTAAACCGTTACCACAGCTCTTTCCTTCTGAACCATCATTATTAAACATACGCATTTTCACCGGAGCTACGTCAGATGGACAAATTAAAATCATTCCATCTGCTCCAATACCAGTATTAATATTTGAAACCTTTTCCGCCACAAGAACTAAATCTTCTTCAGGAATTTGTTCTTCAAACATATTTACATATATATAACTATTGCCAAGACCATGCATTTTTGTAAAAGAAAATTGGCTCATTTGTATTCACTCCAAAAATAGTTTGTTATTTTAAGTATAAAATGCACGCTTTTAGAACACAATATGAATGTCCCCCGTTTCTCATATTTGACAACATTTGGCGATGAGCCATTCTTGCACAAATTGTGTAAGAAAAAAGCCCTTCTACAAGGGCCTTTTTTATTTACATACAATATTATCCTCCCCCGCGAAAGAAGATTTTATCTAATAGAAAAAGGTGCTGCTGATTGCAACACCTTAAAACATTGGGTTTTCATCCAAATACTCATATACATTATGGACAAGTTCTTCTACTGTAGCACCTTGTACGACTTCACCATTTACAAGTGCAAACGGCCCTTCAAAACAAATACCACAATATCCTAAACAACCATATTCCATTACATCTAAATTCGGATCTTTTTCTAATTTCTCTAAAGCTGCTTGTGAACCACTCGCAAGGTTACCTACACAAAATTCAATTAATGGTTTAATCAAAATTCTCCCCCCTGTACTACAAAACAAATTACCTTCTGACTATCTATAAGAAGAAAACTAAGCTGTCTCTTGTTGTTTTCGTTATACATTCTAAACTATTTAGTTACTTCACTATTTCACTTCAAAGTAGATGGACTTATTTTATATAACATGCTGCTCGCAATGAAATAGTAACTAAAAAGGAAAAACAGTTTACTTTACTTTTCTTCTTATTGTACAACAGAGTATTCATTCATGCATTGTTATTTGTTCACAAATTCGATATAATTTGATTGAGTAAAGTCAAAATATTTTATTAATATAAAATTGTATGATTAGGGGATATTTCAACAGAAAAGGGGTAATCCATCATGAAACACCTCGTAATACTAGGTGGCGGCTACGGTGGAATGAGAATTCTGCAGCGGCTACTTCCAAGCAACCAACTTCCAGATGATGTACAAGTGACATTAATCGACAAAGTACCATACCATTGCTTCAAAACTGAATATTATGCATTAGTTGCGGGTACTATTTCAGAAACACATATTCGTATACCGTTTCCCGAGCACCCACGCCTCAATATTCAATACGGCACAATAACAAATATTGATCTCGAAGAAAAAGCTGTTCATCTCGATGGCGGCGAAGCAATCCCATATGATGATTTAATTATCGGTCTTGGCTGTGAGGATAAATATCATAACGTTCCTGGGGCGAAGGAATATACACATAGCCTACAATCGATTGAACAAACACGTAAGACATATGAACAATTAAATAGTCTAGAACCAAACGCAACAGTAGCTGTCGTTGGTGCTGGATTAAGTGGCGTTGAAGTTGCAAGTGAACTTCGCGAAAGCCGTTCTGATTTAAAAATTCACTTATTTGATCGAAAAGATAGAATTCTATTCCCATATCCAGAGAAATTAAGTAGATACGTAGAAGAATGGTTCGTAAAACATAAGGTTACTATTATACGAAACTCTAACATTACAAAAGTAGAACCAAATATTGTGTACAACCACGATGAACCACTTGAATGTGATGCAATCGTCTGGACAGCTGGTATTCAAGCAAATGAAGTTGTTCGAAACCTTCCAGTTGAACAAGATGGTAGCGGACGGGTTGTTTTAACAAAATATCACAATATTCCAAATAACGAGCACGTGTATGTTGTAGGAGATTGCGCAGCACTTCCACACGCTCCATCTGCACAACTTGCTGAAGGTCAAGGAGAGCAAATTGTCCAAATATTATTAAAACGTTGGAATAATGAACCACTTCCTGACGAACTACCTGTAATTAAATTAAAAGGTGTTCTCGGCTCTCTTGGTAAGAAGCACGGCTTCGGTTTACTAGCAAACCAACCATTAATGGGACGTGTACCGAGATTATTAAAATCCGGTCTTCTTTGGATGTACAAGTATCATAAAGGTTAATACTTTACAGACTGTCTACTAAATAGGCAGTCTCTTTTATGAGTTAAAATATAATTATCAGACACATCTTTCTCAATATGAATAATGATTTATTTTTCATTTTCATATTAAAAACTATCGATAAACAGTGTATGCTATTTATAAGTTGTTTTATTATTTCCTTTAAGACCGAAGTCATTCGGTCTTATTTTTTATGTTGTAAATACTTTTACAGGAGGTATTCCATTTCACTTATGAACTTAACGAAACTAAACGATCGAATAGAAGCGAAGAAGAAAGAATTGATCTATCTCGTTGAAAAGTACGGATTCACTCATGATAAAGTGATTTCTTTCAGCCAAGAATTAGATCGTTTACTTAACTTATTAATAGAACTCAAGACGAAGAAAAAACGTTGCTCTTTATAACCTTTATCCTCCCTTTTTTGATACGATAGAACTAGAATCAGAAAGGAGCCATCTATGTTTATATTAAAAGACGTTACATATAAAGATATACTACAAATTCCTTATTTACAGATTCAAAAAGAAAAAATCACATGTATTATCGGTGAGAGTGGGAGCGGAAAAAGTACATTGCTCCGCATGCTAAATGATTTGCAATCTCCAACATCCGGTACAATTAAATATAACGGAAAACTGATTTCTGATTATCCTCCTATTCAATTACGACGTGACGTAGTCATGCTTGGGCAAACGCCACCTATTTTTGATGGAACGATTAAAGACAATCTATTAATGGGACTTCGTTTTTCTGAAAAACCATTTCCAAATGACGATGCCTTGCGAAGCGCATTAACGACTGTTAGCTTAGAAAAAAATTTAGAAGACAACGCTGATTCATTATCAGGCGGAGAAAAACAACGACTTGCTTTTGCACGTATCGTACTTATGGATCCACCTGTTTATTTATTAGATGAACCAACCTCGGCACTAGATAACGATACAGAACGCCGCGTTATGAAACAATTTACTATGCTAGCAAGAGAAAAGAAAAAAACAGTTATCTTCATTACACACTCACAACAACTTCCAGAAAAAATTGCAGACGATATTATTGAAATTAGTAAAACAAACGGTGCAACTAGAAAGGAAGTTCTCTCAATTGAAGGGCGTTATTGAACTCCAAATTTGGCAACTTGCCGCTGCATATATTTTTATTCTTATTTTAATTGGACTTGTAAAATTAAAAGGGATTCCGCGTGAAAAACAAATTGCGCTCGCAACATTCCGTATGACGATTCAGCTCGTACTTGTTGCATATGTCCTTACATACGTATTTGAAAATAGTAATCCATTTTATACAATTGCCCTTATTACTTCTATTACTACCTTTGCAATTTTTAATATTTATAAACGAGTCAATATCCCGATGTCTAAAGAATTAAAACGAGTAGCCGCGCTTTCCATGGTTGCCGGATCAATTGGGCCACTTCTACTATTTATCTTTGTTATTATCGGTCATGATCCTTGGTATGCGCCGCAATATATCGTTCCGATTACAGGAATGTTAGTTGGGAATGCGATGACAGGTGTTTCTCTCGGTGCAAATACGTTCTTAAATAATATGAAATCGCAAAGAGGTCAAATTGAAGGCGCACTTATGCTCGGGGCAACACCGAAAGAAGCCGCTGCGCCGCTCATACGAGACGCTTTTGACTCTGCTATTTTACCAACGATCAATTCTATGGTCGGAATGGGGATTATAAGCTTACCAGGCATGATGACTGGTCAAATCTTATCTGGTGTATCACCATTTACAGCCATTCAATATCAAATCGCCATTATACTTGGTATTTCAGGAAGTACTGCCTTTGCTGTTATTATCTTCTTACAGCTTGGATATAAAACATTCTTTAATAAGCGGTGTCAGTTGAAAGAGATTGACTATGCTGCGAAGTGAATCGTAACTCTCGCTTGGTAAATGATGCACCGTTCTCGGTGAGTGAAATTATATCGACGATTTTTCGAATATATCTATCATAACTCAAAATATATCAACGATTTTTGAAATATATCGACGATTCGACAAGGAATATCGACTTACCGACAAAAAATGACATAATAAAAAGAGGAGGCCTATTCGCCTCCTCCTTTACTTACGCCTTCTTCACGAATTGTGATTTTAACTTCATTGCTCCGAAACCGTCGATTTTGCAATCAATATCGTGATCGCCATCAACTAGACGGATACTCTTTACTTTCGTACCGATCTTCACAACTGAAGAAGTTCCTTTTACTTTTAAATCTTTAATAACAGTAACAGCATCGCCGTCTTGAAGAACGTTTCCGTTCGCATCTTTTACAACTTTTGCACCATCATTATTTTCAGCTTCTGCTTCTTGGCCCCACTCATGAGCACATTCTGGACATACGAAAAGAACGCCATCCTCATACGTATATTCTGAATTACATTTTGGACAATTTGGTAAAGTAGCCATAAATTCATTTCCTCCGTTCATTATTTATACGTAAAAATCAAATTTGATGTTTACATCTCGATAAATAAAATTTGTATAGCATTTCTTTATAGTGCCATAGTCTCACGTTATTGACAACCCTACCTCAAATTCTCATTTTTTATTGTATTTTACAAAATTCCAATTCGTATAGTGTTTCCAAGTAAAAAAGAAGAACCCTCACAAGATTCTTCTTTTCAAAATGAACGAGTTCTGACTAGAACCCCCAACCATTTTCTTCAATATAAAATTGATACTCTTCTAACTCTTCTTCACTTAACTTCTTATTATTCTCATATACTTCTTCCCATTCAAAATAGTCTTCACTGAAATAAACAGCAAATTTAATTTTCACGTTTTTCTTCTCTGTATAATCATAACCAGTAAACTCTATTACGTCATAATCTTTTTCTTTCTTCACAAACTTCCAAGTTGGATTATCCGTCATAACCTCTAAAGTAATACCTTCACTACTTGAACGAACGACATTTTTAATATTCGGCTCAGTTGGTAAAAGTGAGAATCCGAACATAGCTCCAACAAATACTATCATCACTATAACCTGTAAACCAATCATACCAGCAAAACTAGCGCTACCCTTTGATTGTAAGTAATACGCCTTCTCATGATCAGGCATATCTTCTTCTTTATGTAAAACACGAACAGCATGCTTATAATATAAACGGTTTCCTTGCCATCCAGTAAATATCATCATTCCTAATTGAACAACTAAACTACATGTTAAATAAATCCCATCTGAAATATCTATAAACGGAGTTACAACGATACTAGGTACCGCAAATAACGTAAGTATAATAAATAACTTATACATTTTACGATAAGCTAACCAAAAAGTCGGGAAGAAAAAGGCTACCCAATTCCACGTATTCCCTTGCGCTGGATTTTCTACTTTGCCCCACTTAAAGTCATAATAAGCTGTATTCTTTTGAACAACTTTATGCAACTCTTGCGGGGAATTTGTTTCTTGTAAAACAGTGTCCTTCACGTACATCATCCTTTTCTTCTTTCTGCATACATGTATTTTATAGAAAGAAAAAGAAGGAATCTAACAAAAAGTACATATATTTCATAAAATTGAACGGAAATCGAATATATTCCGACAATTACCGGTTTCTTATTCCATTTTACTTTTAAATATATTAGAATACTTACGAATGATACGTTTAATACACTAAGTTAAGTATTTTACATATTTAATAATAAAAATGTTTCACATGAAACTATTTATATTTTGTATTACCTTTCCTCTACATAATACTTGTAAAGCCTTTTCTACCTACTACAAAATACGAAAGACGCCCTTTTCAAAAAGGCGTCTTTTTACAGTTAAAAATTTACTAATATAAAAAATGCATTATTTAATAAATGAATCCCCCATGGGACGAGTAAGTTATTTGTTTTCTTATACGTATAAGCTAAACATATACCGCCACCAAAAATATATAAAACACCACCTAAAGTAAGCGGATGTCCTAAAGTAAATATAAAAGCACTTATAACAATACTAGTAAGTGTAGAAAAGTGCTGAGATAATTTTGTGAAAAACATCCCCCGAAATAAAAGTTCTTCCCAAATCGGTGCAAAAGTGGTGAGTACCACTACGTATAAAATGATTTCACTTTTAGTAGGCTCTATTACTATACTAGATTCATTCACCCCAAGCCCATGTGGTAAAACTACATTTAATACTGCAAGATATATAAGTAGTACAATCATCGTCATTACTATCGTTACATAATGTTTTAAATTATTAAACTGCATTGATTTTATTAACTGCACACAGTAATTTCTTGCGGGTGCATATATTAAAATAATAGTAAGAAATGTTAAAGGCGGAATAAGATGATCTACATACCATGGATATAAGGAAGAGTCATATATAAAGTTCAAAAAACCAATTCCATACATTATCCCAAAAATAATTACTATCATACTGATTACTTCGCGCATACTCATTACTACATTCTTTTCTTCATATGTAGCTAATTCTGTATTCATCCTATCCCCTCCAGTATAATTAAACCTTTTAATACATTATATACCAATTTAAATGCAAAAATAGACGATACAATTTACTGTATCGTCCATTTCTCTCTACATATTTCAATTAAATGCAATAAATACCTCCTCGTCACATCTGCCCTTCTCCACCTTGAGAGCATGCGCTTTTCTTTTGGGTTCTGCCGTATTCTCGCTACTTCTTTTAATAAAAGCTCCCATTCTTCCCCTGAACGTTCTAACAAGTATTGCAATCCTCTATCTTTTGAGACAATTGTTTTATTCTCTAACGTATATAAAATACGTCCCATCGTAACGACAGCTGATTCTACCCACTCTTCTATAAAAAATAAATATGGTTGCTTCGCTTTTTCACTCCAGTACTGTTCTACGTTGTATTTCATCGTATTTACTACATCATCCCACCTTATTTGAAACGAAAGGTCTTCTGCTTCTTTCCCGGTAACTGTAATACCTTGATTTTTTAACGTCCACCATGTGACCGCATTAATATCCCAATGACCTATATTCGCTTTACCATCTGCACAATACACGTACTCATTCATTTCATCATTGTATTTCCCTAAATCAGCAAGCGGAATATACATACCGTCCATTCTTTTGCCTAACGTACTACCACTAAGTTTCTTATGTAATTCTACAAGTTGTTGTTTTTCAGCCTCATTCACGGAATCACTTATTACCGTAACAAAATCAACATCGCTCGTTTCTGCATGAAATGCACCGAGTGCAATGGAGCCGTAAATATATACCCCGACTATTTTTTCATCTAAAAAAATTTCTTTTAATTCTACTGTGTACCGCTCCATTAACTGTTGTACTTCTGTTGGTAACGCATGCTTCACTCCATTTTTCACATCTATCCCTCCAATAAAAAAAGCCTTTGCAAATTCGCAAAGACTTCCTGCTTTATAAATATTTCTCGATTTCTTCGTAAACATCCTTCAAACGAGGATTTCCTTCTCCAACAATTTCTCCATTTACAAGAACAACTGGATAAAATAAATCTTCTTCCACTACTCGCTCGGCGAATGCTTTTTTATCTTCATCTTCTTGTTCTTCTTGAAAATCAATATACTCGAAATTAAATTTATTTTCTTTTCCTTCATATTTACGACCAATCGCCGCTTGTAACCACTCAAACGTTTCTGTTGAAGATGGCATTCCAACGCAGCTCGCACAAATTACTTTCGTCCCATACACTTGCACATTAACCATTTCTTCTCCCCCACTTCTTGTTTCAACAGTATATTCAGATGTCTTAGTGCATAAGCACATCATTTTACAAACTTATTCCATACCCCTATACTGAAAAAACACGTTGTAAACATGATAAAAAATTTCGACATTAAAACAAGAACAGAAAAAATAGATTTTCCCCTCTATCTTGATTATAATAAAACTGATGAAAGGAGTCGATAAAAATGGAAAACCCACATATGCAAGAACAAGTACTAGAAGTATTAGATAAATTACGTCCATTCTTACTTCGCGATGGCGGAGACGTTGAATTAGTAGACATTGAAGAAGGTATCGTAAAATTACGCCTTATGGGTGCTTGCGGAAGCTGCCCAAGTTCTACAATCACACTAAAAGCTGGTATCGAACGCGCATTACTTGAAGAAGTACCAGGCGTTATTGAAGTAGAACAAGTATTTTAAGTTAAAAGCGGCGGTGGCTCGTTCAGCTCTGACTGGCTAAGGTTCTTTCGCATAGAAGGCGCTTTTTGCCTTCTTATGCGGAAGGTTCTTAGACACGAAGAGCTAGCCACCAGAGCTGGATAATATTAAAAGCGGAAGCGGCTCGTTCAAAACAGGAGGTCATTGGAGCTCCTTCCTGTGAGGCGCTTTTTGCCTCACAGGAAGGCGCGAAATGGCCGACTGTTCTAGCCGCTGGAGCTAGATATTAATCTAAAAGCGGAAGCGGCTCGTTCAGAATCGCTTCCTAAAGAGAGACCCATTTGGGTCTCTTTTTTTATTCAAATAACACTTCTCCTTTAACATCATAAAACAAAATTGGAAATCCTTCTCAAAAAATGCGATAATTAATACTATATAGTGAATCGTTCACACATATAAAGTAAAAAACATAGGGGGACGACACATGCCAAAGATGGGGAACACTTTTTTAACAATTCAAGAACTAGAAAAGAAAAAAGAGTATTTATTAGGTCTTTCATCCGTTATACCAACATGGAATGCGAGCTATCAATTTTTATTTAAAGAAATCCAGCAAGAATTATTGGGTAAAGTAAATGAAAAACTCGAAAAGCATCAATTCGTTTTAAATATATGTGCAGAACAACAAGTAGGGGCATAATGTATTACATACAATTGTGATATAAAAAAGAGACCTCCATCGGTCTCTTTTTTATTTTAAGATAGCCAATCTAATTTCCTAATCCCTAACTTATCGACCGGTAAACGAAGTGAGCCATAAAAGTGCTTCATAAATTGCTCAGAGCGGTTCACATCGTGTAAAATGGCTTCTAGTCGATCTCTGTATATGCTTTTTTGTTCTTCATTTCCTGTTTGGTAATATCGTTCGACTGTTTCAAAGTAGTGAAGTGGGAACAGGAGCCTTGCAAATAATAGGCGCCAACCAAATGAGGATAGCGAATAATTCCGTTCATAATCTGTAACAAATTGAACGATTGTTTGCTCCCAGTCTTTCTTTTTTTCTATCATCATATAGCGGATTAATTCTGCCATATCTCGAGTTGGGTGATCATACACCCAATCAAAAGGAAGTTTGAGACGCTTCGTTTGATGCCATAATAAAGGTGTGAATCGTTCTTGGCAAATTGTTGCTGCATCCGTTAGTTGCGGCGTATCATCCATCTCTGTATCGACAACATACTGAATTGCATTTTCTGCAACTCCTAAGTAATACGGGAAGGATTCAATAAACAATTGATCGAATACGTCTGTAGGGTGGTTCATCACTTGTGATTGCCAAAACTTTTCTAATTGATCGAGCCTTTTTTCCCATAACGCTTTCCATTCGCCTATGCGGCTTAATTGCTCGATTTCTTCTGGAAAGAATGCACCTCGTTTATGGAATATAGAAAGCTCACTTCCTAATGATGTAGCATGTCGTTCTAACGCACGCATACCTTTTAATAAGCAGTAATTTTGTTCTTCTATCTCACTTACATAGTAGCCGTGTATAGTCGGAACGAAAGTCGCTACAGTTATATCCCCTTGCTGGTTCATATAATCACTGAGCTTTTTCATCTCTACAAGTACTTCTTCCTCCATTTCTCCAATTGGAACAAGTACATAAATTTTGTTACGAATCCAAAAGCTTTTATAGGGGCCAAGGGGGATTAATTCTTTAACATGCATATGATAATGCTCATAAATATGATGAATCATCGCAGTCGCCACCTATGGTTTTTCTTTATATATATGAGCTTGTGCTCGCCTTTCATTCCTATGCACATGATAAAGCAACGAAACGTATACAAATACTAAAAAGAAAAAAAGGTGATAAACATGAAAGAATCAAATCAACTACAAGAAAGAGCATTACAACTATTACAAGAACGTGGTGTAACAATTGACGATATTGCTGAGCTTGTTCATTTTCTTCAAAAAAAATATCATCCAAATTTAGAAATGTCAGAATGCCGTTATAACGTTGAGCGTGTATTATCAAAACGTGAAGTACAAAACGCACTAATTACTGGTATCGAACTCGATGTCCTTGCTGAAAAAGGAATGTTAAGTGAGCCGTTACAAGATATCGTAAAACGTGATGAAGGCTTATACGGAATTGATGAAGTGATCGCACTTTCTATCGTTAATGTGTACGGCTCTATTGGTTTCACGAACTTTGGATATATCGATAAATTAAAACCTGGTATTTTAGAATTCTTAAATGATAAATCATCTGGAAAGGTGCATACATTCCTTGATGATATCGTTGGCGGGATCGCTGCCGCTGCTTCAAGCCGTTTAGCGCATAGAGCTGAGCATTCGGAATAAAATATGAAAGACCGTCAGTTTCATACTGACGGTCTTTCATATTCCATGAGCATAAATTCTCTCCCGCGGCTCAAAAAAATAGGACCTTGCTGAAAACCTATGTTTTTATATAGCGTAATCGCTCTTGTATTAAACGTCGCTACACTAAGTCGAAACGTTTTCGGCCTAAATGCTTTAATAGCAAAGGCTATCCCAGCTTGAAAAAACATTTTCCCCATCCCTTTCCCTGTTAACGCTGGCTTCATGCCAAGTCCGATATCAATTACATCTTCTCCACCATATAAATGAGCATCTCTTCCACCTGGTACTTGTGCATTTTCCCCAAAACAAAAATAGCCGATAAACTCTCCTTTATCGTCACAACAGCCATAATATGTCCCATCTAATAATTCTTCTATTACTTCTTTCTCACCTGAAAAATCATACAAATTATAAGGTTCTTCGTACGTCCACGTATTTATCTCATTTGCTTCTTCTACCGTTAACTTATGTATATCCATCCTTCTCTCCCCTAATCAAATATTCTATATATACTCATTCATTTTTCGCGCCTCATTTCCCTCTAATTAGAATATGCATAATTACATACGCACACCTATGAAACAAATGGTACAATTTATTTGAATCGCTGTTGCTACACTTCTTGATCAAAGAAAAGGCGTTAAAACGGATATTAGCGCCTTATCAAACTCAAGCAATTGGCACATTTTGTCATCATGAAAGACACTCAAAAGAGTGTCTTTTTTTTATATCTTACAAGGACTTACTCATTTCAACATATAAACACATAAAATAATGTAACTCTTTACACCCATGAATCTTTTTCTAAAAGTTGTGAAGTAGACTCAAAATAAAAAAGCACTCTTGGCTAGAGTGCTTTTTACTTTCAAATAAGGAGGTTACATAATATGGATAGTACTCTCGTATTTAATTTCGGCATTGGTATTGTCATCATTTTATTCGTCTTCTTTGTTCTTTGTATGAGCGGAGTATAGAAAGACGATTTTTGGCGTCTTTTTATACATATCTATTATTTGACTCTCACAACGGAAGTAACCATACTAGTTACACAAACACATAAAAACTATTCACATATCCACAAATAGGAGGAAGAACAATGAAACATGTAATCGTTTATGCACACCCAAATACAGAAAGCTTCAACCATGCGATTTTAGAAACTGTAAAAAGTGAGTTAGAAGGAAAAGGTCATGAAGTACGCGTTCGCGATCTATACGAGTTAAACTTCAATCCAGTATTAGGCGCTTCCGATTTCATCTCATTTTCTCAAGGAAACACACCAGAAGATATTAAAGAAGAACAAGAGCATATCTCTTGGGCTGATAGCATTACATTCATTTACCCAGTTTGGTGGGCGGGTCTTCCTGCTATTTTAAAAGGATACGTTGACCGTATATTTAGCCACGGCTTCGCTTATGCTTACGGCGACAATGGTATTGAAAAGTTATTAAGCGGTAAAAAAGGCTTATTATTATCCACAATGGGAAATTCGAAAGAAGCATACACAGCAGGCGGTATGTTTGACGCAATGAAGAAAACAGCGGATGTTGGTATTTTTGAATTTACAGGCATCGAAACAATTGAGCATACATTCTATACGAGTGTTCCTTCTGTGGATGATAGTGTGCGTAAACAATATCTTGAAGAAGTGAAAGAAGTAGTGAATCGTGCATTTTAATAAAAAAACTCCGGTTTTAACAACCGGAGTTTTTTATTTCATCATCAATTTCGGAATATATCTTTGAAGAATGCTTTCTAATTCACTCATATCTTCTTGTCTAATAAGTAAATTCACATTGTCATTCATTTTTTCTCGCCCGCGATATAAAAATATATTTTCTTTTGGATTTTCCCATGTTGATGTTTTATAGCCTTTTAATTCTTCATATGAATAAAAGTTCAATCCATCTATTACACCGTTTTCATATATTTGTACACTTTTAATAAGATGGATAGCTATTAAAGTCATAAAACAACTTGCTACAACATAACTACCCGACTGAATAAGAAACTGTTCAGCTGTATCAATATTGCCACTTACGTACTGAGCATATATATACATACATTGTCCAATGAAATATGCTGGCCCAAGTAACGCAATCCACCGTCTCTTCACTCGAGGGTACATTGCAATGAGTTTTCCCGCACTTTTTTTCATTTTATTTATTTTATATATTTTCCATAGAACAAAGAACAAAACACATAATGTAAAAACAAACATCATACATGACATCCAGTACACTCTTATTCCCCTCCTCTAATATCATTACATATAAATTTTACATTATATATAACAACAGCACATATGCAATTATGCATAAAAAAACAGGTAACCTCTTCCGGTTACCTGTTTTTCATTACATTTTCTCAATCCACTCCGTCAAGTTATGCACAACTTGCGTCGGTTGTACTTCATATTCTGTTAACTTCTCCACAGTTGTGACTCCAGTGTGGACAAGAAGCGTATGCATGCCAGCATTTATTCCCGCTAAAATGTCTGTATCGTAGTTATCCCCAACCATTAATGCTTCATTTTTTTCTATGCCAAGCACTTTTAAAGCTTGTTCCATAATAATTGATTCTGGTTTTCCGATAAAGATTGGATCCACGCCTGTTGATACTGCTACAACTGATGTTAATGAACCGTTACCTGGTAATAATCCGCGCTCAGTCGGAATGGCAATGTCTCCATTTGTAGAAATAAACGTTGCGCCGTTACGCACAGCAAGACAAGCTTTTGCTAATTTTTCATATGTGATGTCACGATCTAAACCAACAACAACGAAATCAGGATTTTCATCCACAAGTTCAAATCCTTTTTCCACAAGCGCATCATGTAAGCCTTCTTCACCAATCATATATACAGTCGCATCTTGTTTACGTTCATAAATGAAATTCGCTGTAGCCATACTCGTTGTGAATACTTGCTCTGCTTCCGCTGGAATATCGAAACGAACAAGTTTTTCTGCCACTTGTTCTGGTTTACGCGTTGAATTATTCGTAACGAATAAATAAGGAATGCCGCGCTCTCCTAATGCTTTTACGAAGTCGCTCGCTTCTTCAATTTGTTCTTCTCCGCGATACATCGTACCGTCTAAGTCAATTAAGTAACCTTTATACATCATTATGTCTCTCCTTCTATGCTAACGTTCTCACCTTATCATACCACTCTTATATTACCCGCTTTTTCCAAAGAAAAAAACGCTTTACCTAAAAGCGCCCCATAACGTTCATTTTTTCTCTTTTACTTGGTAAGAACAACTACAATCGCCCTCGCACATATTTGCTAACGTCTTTACATCTGCTCCTGCAAATAAACGATTATACATCTCTTTTTCATCTTCACATACTTGCGGGAATCTCTCTGCAATTTCTTTTAACGGACAGTTTTGTTTTTCAATTACGAAAGAGTTCTCTCCATCTCTCTTTATTTGAACCATATAACCATTTTTCTCTTGCATAGCTGCTATTTCTTGCACTTTATATGCTAAATTCTTTTGATTACTCACTCGCTTTTGCAACTGCTCTTCCATTCGCTTCGTTCTCTCTTTTAAAACGTAACGAAGTATTTTTTCATCGCCCATTCGAGCTAAATCTTCTAGCATATCAATAGCAAATTGCTTATACTCCTTCGGGAATGTATCTTCTCCCTTTTCGCTTAATCCATACAAATAAGTTGGTCTTCCGACATGTTGTCTTACCATCTTAGAATAAATGAAACCATCTTTCTCAAGATTACTTAAATGTCTTCGGATCGCCATTTCTGTAATCTCTAAAACGTCAGCTAGTTCCGCTACTGTGTGCTCTCCCTTAACTTTCAACAATTGTACAATTTCATCTTTCGTCGTACGTGCTTCCCCCATGCTTAACCCTTCTCCCTTTTCCCTTTACTTTCTCACATACAATATAAGATCCCCAAAAGGCAGTCCCGGGGATCTTATAAGCATAATTATTCTGGTACAAATGCAGATACAGGTCCTAATTCCTTCTCTAAATAACTGCGAATATTTGCTGGGTATTTCTCTACCACTGCAATATGTTTTTGAATCGTCTTATATAATTCATCATGATTCATTTGAATATAATCTTGCGTAAGCATTTTTCGAAGAAGGATAATTTCTTTCATTCCTTTTCCTTCTTCTGCACTTATCACTCGCTCGTCCATCAAAATATCAATAATATCTTCATAACTTCCTGGATCGCGCATAATAAATCCATCAATCATCGCATTCCCTACATCTAATACACAATCAATAATTAGATGAGCTATACGTTCTAATGCGTAAAATTCAAACTCGGTTTCATATATCTTTTTCTCTTGAAATGTACTTGTTGCTCGTTCTAAACATACTAGCATTTGTTCTATTTTCTTTCTGTCTACAAAATACATGAATGTCACCTACCTGGAAATTAAAGCATTTACATTTTAATTGTAACGCTTTCTTCTGAAAAAATCGACAATTTTTCGAATTCACCTTTTCTCCGTTATTTGTTATAGTTATATTTGTATGATTTTTGAAATTGGAGGAATGGAATCTTGGAACGTGAACTCGCACTAGAAATTGTCCGTGTAACAGAAGCAGCAGCATTAGCATCCGCACAGTGGATGGGCCGCGGAAAGAAAAACGAAGCAGATGATGCAGCAACTACAGCAATGCGTGATATGTTTGATTCAGTAAACATGGCAGGTACAGTTGTAATTGGTGAAGGAGAACTTGATGAAGCACCGATGTTGTATATTGGTGAAGAACTAGGAACAGGTAACGGTCCAGAAGTAGACATTGCCGTTGATCCATTAGAAGGTACAAACATCGTTGCAAAAGGTCTTGCAAATGCAATGGCAGTTATCGCAATCGCAGATAAAGGAAACCTTCTTCATGCTCCTGATATGTACATGGAAAAAATCGCGGTTGGTCCAAAAGCAGCTGGTAAAATTAGCTTAGATGATCCAATTGAAAAAACAATTGAAATTGTAGCAGAAGCTAACAATAAAAAGATTCGCGATCTAACAGTTATCGTGCAAGAACGTGAACGCCATCAAGATATTATTGACCGTGTTCGTGCAAAAGGTGCACGCGTAAAATTATTTGGTGATGGTGATGTTGGTGCGTCAATCGCAACAGCACTACCTGGAACGGGTATTGATTTATTCGTAGGTATTGGCGGAGCTCCAGAAGGTGTTATTTCTGCAGCAGCATTAAAATGCCTTGAAGGTGAAATGCAAGCTCGCTTAGTTCCAATGAACGAAGAAGAAGAAGCTCGTTGTCGTGAAATGGGATTAGAAGATCCTCGTCAACTTCTTATGTTAGATGACTTAGTATCTGGGGATGATGCAATCTTCTCAGCAACTGGTGTATCTGCTGGTGAGTTATTAGACGGTGTTAAATTCCTTGGCGGAGATCTAGCTGAAACATATTCTATCGTTATGCGTTACAAAACAAGAACGGTACGATTCATTAAAACGCATCACCATTTAGATCATAAACCACACTTAAACTTAGATATTTAATAAAGGAGCCATGTGTATGGAAGAACGTTTCTTTCTGTACGACGATACAGTCGCTACAAGAACTCGTTTCGTTAGCTTTATGGGAGAAAATGAGCGTCATGATTTAGCGCTTTTATACTCCGATCGTCATTACGGTAAAACAATTGTCCTTGATATACAGCGCAATAGATTTGCAATCATCGGTCCTGACGATTTAAACGAACCAGGCTACTTAGAGCACGCATTTTCTATGACTGAAGAAATTGCAGAAGAACTACGCTCATTTTTATTTGAACTTATATAATTTATCTCAAACACCTGCTATTTTAGCTGGTGTTTTTTCACTTTAAGTATTTTGAATTTTCAATCTTATATGTTATAATTAAGAATAAATCTATTTGGATAGAAAGGACGTTATCTACGTATGCCGACATTTACTTTGTAATGGACCAGCAATTGGATAGCATTACTCTCAAAAAAGCACCACGCTTTTTCAAGGGAGTAGTCTGCCCATTCTCATTACAAAGGAACGTAACGCATCTGTAGTATGATGTTTACGGAGCTTCCTAAGGGAATCTCCTTTTATTTTTGTCTATTTTTCATGCCTTCATACTACAAGACATCCAAATAGCTGTATTACGTTCCTTTACCACTAATATAAGAGGTGAAGGAAAATGCAGAAAGTACAACTTTCTTGGAGTTTATATGAAAATGAGCAAGGTACAATTGAAAAGTATTGTAAAAATTGCAGACGCACTACCTTATTTACTGACACGAATATTCGTAGGCATAACGCCAACGGAAAAAATATATATCGTTTTGCCATTTATAAATGTCCGAAAGATCATACGTGGAACCAAAAACTTCGTATTTATAAATCATTTACTGATCATGTGGAAACAGTCGATATGACGCAGCAAGATCAAACAGAAACAACTACTACCATTTCCATTACGCAACATAAAGAAAACGGCATAGCCGAAATCACGATCGTATTAGATATCGTTTTCGGTTCCCACCGAATGGATAAAGCTTTATCCACATATATTTCCGACTGGAGCCGTACATGCATTGTGGATAAAATTAAAAATGGGGATATTCAATTGAACGGACAACAAATGAAACCAAATACAATACTTTCTGAAGGCGATCATATCTCGATTTGTTTATAATGCAAAAAATCCTCTTACAATCGTAAGAGGATTTTTTTATTTCTTCACTTTTCGTAATACGAAGTGTGCACAACCGAAATTACAGTACTCGTATAAATACTCCGTTAACGTACTAATTTTCGTATCATATGTCGAACGTTGATTACTATCATCAAAGAAACCGCGCAATCTAAGTTGCTCATAACCCCAATCCCCTACGATGTAATCATATTTATTTAAAATTTCTGCATAACGCTCTTTAAATGCTTCTTCACTAAAACCGTCACGAAAGTTTTTAATTACTTCGTACTGCACATTATTAATGCTCACCGTAGCATGCATCTCTTGCTCTTGCTTTTGCTCCATCATTAACTTCCTCTCTAAGCATTCTTCTTTTTATCGTATCACAAAGCATACCAACCAACAATTTCAAATACAAAAAATTGAAAATTAGTGCATGCTATGGAGAAGGAGGTGATACATCGTGAAAAAACAAATTATACTCTCTCTCCTCACTCTTTCCTTATTCGCAGGCTGTCAATCATCTAATAAAGCCGAAATGGAACGTGAAGAAGGAAGTCGTGTTCTTGTTTCCAATAAAAACGACATGTATCATACGGAAAATACAAATACAAGATTAACGAGAGTCGGTTATTCATCTAAACAAAAACATGAAGTATCTAACAAACAAGTAGGAGCCATTAACCGTGAGAAAGTCGCTGAAATGATTACAAGCATGACAGTCAAACTTCCTGACGTTACAAACGCTGCTACGCTCGTTACCGATGATGAAGTATTTGTTGTATACCGTGCAAACACAACGGATCCAAAACTCGTAGCAGATCAAGTATATAAAGCTGCTTTGTCCATCGTCCCTCGCTATTATAAAGCATATGTATCAACAGACCAAAAGTTGATTTCTCAAATTCAAGGCCTTCAATCAGGTAGCTTAAATGATACAGAATATACACAGAGCCTCGACATGCTAAAGCGAGAAATGAGCAAAAATCCTCATTTAAACAATACGGGGGATCAGACTTTGAATGATATGATTAAAAAATAAAAAAGGTGGAGAAAACCTCCACCTTTTTTACTATTTCTTACGATCCGCATAAACCGTCATCGCATCACACATAAACTGCGCTAACCCCTCACCAAACTTATCGATATTTTTTGTGAAGCGCTCATCTGCGACGTACATTTGACCGAGTCCTTTAAAAGCATCTAATGAATATTCTCCGAAGTTTTGCAAGTAATCGTACCATACCCCGATTGCTTCTTGTGCCTCTTTAGAATCTGGTGCGCCGTGTCTAAGCGCCGCTAAATTTCTGTAAATCGTATTAAACTCTTCTTGATTTTCTTTTGACATACCTTTCGCATATTCATTCGCTTTATCTACAGCTGCGTCTCCCCATCTTTCACGCGCTTCTTCTTCGTACGGATTATGGCTGAAATCAAAGCCTTCAAATTTCTCTTTATTCGTCATTTCAATCTCTCCTTTTGTATGCTGAATTGTTTTATCAATCGTCGCAATCACCTTATCTAATCTGGCACGTTTTTCAAGAAGCATTTTCTTATGAAGCTGTAGTGCTTCTTCGTGGTCAAATGATGGACTCATGATAATTTCTTTAATTTTCTTCAAAGGGAGGCCTAGCTCTTTAAAAAATAAAATTTGCTGCAATGTCTCTAAATTTTCATTGGAATACAGACGATATCCAGACTCTGTCGTCTCGTCTGGGGTTAACAACCCAATTTCATCGTAATGATGCAGTGTGCGCACACTAATTCCAACTAAATTAGCTACTTCTTTTACCTTCATTGTCATGTGTATCTCCCCCTTAATACATACGATAAAGTATGACGCAACGTTAGAGTCAATAAGTAAATTCATTTTTTGTTAAAAGTTTCATCTCCACTATATTTCATGCATAATAGATATGTACATATATTAGAAAGCGGTGAAAGTATGGTTTCAAATACTGTAATTGCCAGCATCATATTTCAACTCGTTGTTTCGGTTCTGGTCCCAATTATTGTACTCGTTTATTTCCGTAAAAAATATAATATTAATTGGAAAGTGGTCGGCGTTGGTGTTCTTATCTTTATTGGATTTACCCAAATTCTCGAAACACCGTTCCACCTATTTATGCGTGGTAATCCAGCAATCGCTCCATTTTTAGAAAATCCGTTTATCTTTGCAATTTATGGCGGACTAACTGCTGGTATTTTTGAAGAATTAGGACGCTTCGTTGCCTTCTTCTTCCTACTAAAAAAATATCTAGAATATAAAGATGGCTTCGCTTATGGAATTGGTCACGGCGGGATTGAATCCATTTTAGTTGGCGGATTCTCTGCATTGCAGACACTTATATTCGCTAATGCTATTAACAATGGTAGCTTCGCTCAAATGGCAGAAAAACTACCACAATTAAATCTTGTAAAGGATATGTTAATAGAACAACCTGCTTATTTATACTTCCTTGGCAGCTTTGAAAGAATTATGGCTCTTGTATTGCAAATTGCCTTTACGATGCTTGTCTTATACGCAGTAAAACAGAAGAAATATATCTTCCTTGTTTACGCTATATTATTCCACGCATTTGTAGACTTTTTCGCGGCACTTTATCAAACAAAAACAATTAACATCTTTGTTGCAGAAGGAATTACCCTTCTCTTCACAATTGGTGCTGTCATTCTTATTCGTAAAATGAAAGAGAAATTAATGAGTGTACCGGAATAAAAAATAACCCACCAACTGGTGGGTTATTTTTTACCACGTTTTTCGCACTGATGATAACTCTTACCCTCTTGCAGCTCCCTCTTTGTTTCTGCGTCTATAACGATGTACTTATGAAACTCTTCTACTTCATTTTGAGAAAAGGAAGCGAAAAAATAAACTTGGCGATCAGGATGAACAAAAAAATCTTGAAGCATCACACTACTCCGACAACCCATGGCTGTTTTTTGTAGGAAAGAAAATTCCTCATCAGCCACTTCTTTAAATAAGATTTTTTTCCGAACACTATATGCTGCATTGTTGTATTCTTTATAGATTTTCTTATCTAAATGTTCGTAAAACACATCCTCACTCACAAACGATTTATTTCGATTGCTTGGATAATTTAATTTTTGATTGGATTCTGCATATGTTGTGGACAAGTGTATAAAAAAACAAAGACCGAATATAATACATATCATTTTTTTCATCATTACACCTCAAATGTTCATTTATCCACATTACTTTTCCACATATTTAAATCAATATGCCGTTTCCAATAAAAAGGGATTTTTCCCGCATTTGTCGAAGTATATAGCGTCAACTTGAAAGATGGGGATGAATTATGAAGAAATTGATTGTAATACGACATTGTTCAGCAACTGGGCAAGAACGTGATGCCGAATTAACGATTGCAGGAAAAAATCAAGCAAACACTCTTGCTACATTCCTCTTAGAAAACCAACTACAAATAGATCATATTATTTCAAGCCCATTTGTGCGAGCTACCGATTCTATTCGGCCCTATGCGCTCCAAGCTAACTTGTCTATCCAAGAAGATGAACGATTAGCTGAACGCATATTAAGCAACGTTCCAATGGACGATTGGTTGCAAAAACTAGAATCTACTTTTACAAATATAGATATTGCCTTTTCAGGCGGAGAGTCAACAAAACAAGCGACGGATCGTGCTATATCACTTATCCAAGGCGTTTTAAAGTTAAAGCATACTACAACACTACTTGTTACACACGGCAACTTACTCACGCTCATTTTAAAGCACTTTGATCATACGATCGGCTTTATTGAATGGAGAGCTTTAACGAATCCTGATATTTACGAAATTACACTCGATAAACAATGTCTCCTAAAACGATTATGGGAAGCACCGTCCAAGTAATATCTCTTTCCAACACATTCAGTTGACGCCACGAGAAGAAACTGTACTAACAATAGAAAGGGGTATCACTCCATATGTACGAAGATGTACTTGCTTTACTACATAAAACAAATGCTTCTTACGAAAAGTTTGAACACGAACCAGTACTCGATTATGAAACAGATCGTATCGTACGTGAAAGGCTTGGCTTACACGGCACTCCAAGTAAAAGCTTATTTTTAAAATCAAAGTCTGGAGATTATTACGTATTTTTTACGTTAGAGGGTACAAGGCTCAACCGAGGAGAGATGAAAGAAATAACAGGAGAAAGCTTATCTCTCTGTTCTCCTGATGAGCTAAGAGAAGAAACAGGCTGTACTCCAGGATGTGTAGCTCCTTTCGGTTATTCACAACATGTAACGATTATTGTGGATAGTGCTATTTATGCTTACGATAAAATTTTAATTACACCTGGTGTACCTGAATTTACAATTGAATTATCCACAGAGGAATTAAAGAAAATCTTATTAACATGCCCAAATACTGTTTTAGAATATAAACAAAAAGAGAGCTAATGATTAGCTCTCTTTTTTCATTATTTTGCTTCTGCTGTTTTTTCTTTTGCAGAACGAACCTGCTCGTCCGCATGGTAAGAAGAACGCACAAGTGGGCCAGCTTCACAGTGGCTAAAGCCTTTGCTAAGTGCAATTTCTTTAAGCTCTGCAAATTCTGCTGGTGGATAATATTTAAGAACTGGTAAATGCTTCTTAGATGGTTGTAGGTATTGTCCAAGAGTTAAAATATCCACATTGTTTGCACGTAAGTCATCCATCGCTTCAATTAAATCTTCTCTCGTTTCACCTAAGCCCACCATAATGCTCGATTTAGTTGGAATATCAGGCTGCATTTCTTTCGCTCGACGTAAAAACTCTAATGAACGGTCATATTTTGCTCTAGCGCGAACTCGGTCAGATAATCGACGTACTGTTTCAATGTTATGGTTTAAAATATCTGGTTTTGCATCCATTAACATTTTTAAGTTTTCTTCTACTCCACCCATATCAGATGGTAATACTTCGATTGACGTAAATGGATTTTTACGACGTACAGCGCGTACTGTTTCAGCAAAAACAGCTGCTCCCCCGTCCTTTAAATCATCACGTGCAACCGCTGTTATAACAACGTGCTTTAAGCCCATTTGTACTACAGAATCTGCTACGCGTTCTGGCTCTTGTAAATCAAGCTCCGTTGGTAAGCCTGTTTTAACCGCACAAAAACGACAAGCACGTGTACAAACCGCACCTAAAATCATAAATGTTGCTGTTTTCCTTACAGCCCAGCATTCATGAATATTCGGACATTTCGCTTCTTCACAAACTGTATGAAGATTCTTAGAACGCATCATTTTCTTTAAGCCTGTATAGTTTTCATTCGTGTTTAACTTAATTTTCAACCATTCGGGCTTGCGCTTATATTCTGTTTGTTTTGTCATGGTTATCAACTCCGCACAATATGAAATAGTTTACCGTGTTCGCTTCTTTCAATGTAACATATCTATTCTAACGTATGAAAGCGATTTGCTCAAATGAAGATTCTAAGATTTTTTCCAATCGTTCCCTATAATGAAATACTCCGTATATCCCACACTAAAAAGAGTGATGTTGTGAAAGGAGTCTATTTCATGCTTCGAAAAATTTCTCTTTTGCTTTCAATTTGCTTTCTTCTCCACCAAAACATCGCTTACGGTGAAGATAATCAGCAAAGCATATATGAAAAGCGCATGGCACTATATAAAGAAACCGAGCAATCTTCAGGCATTCCGTGGTATTACTTAGCTGCAATGGATCAATACGAAAGAAATATACGGAGCGTAAGAAAAGATATTCCGAAAAAACCAGATGCCATTATTTCCCTTTATTTCAAACCAGAAATATGGGCTGGACCCGTTAATGGTAACGACACTCTCCCCCATACAATTTCTCTATTTGGTGGATTGGGTTTAGATGGTGACAAAGATGGATTTGCAAACGCAAATAACGACCGTGATCTTCTGCATACAGCAGCGACAATTTTAAAGAAACAAGGAACGTCCGAAGACCGTGTTCACATTATGCTTTGGGAATATTATAGACGTGCGAAAACAGTTGAATTAATTACCGAATACGCCCAAATTTATAAACATTACGGACGTATTAATTTAGAAGGAAATGCTTTCCCTCTTCCGATTCGTAGTGACCATAGCTACCGTAGTACTTTCGGTGCTGGAAGAAGTTTTGGGGGGCGGAGAGTTCATGAAGGAACTGATATTTTTGCAGGCTATGGTGTACCAGTAAGATCTACTTGCTATGGCATTATTGAAACAAAAGGCTGGAACCGTCTTGGCGGATGGCGCATCGGCATTCGCGACCTTCATAATAATTACCATTATTACGCTCATTTAGGCGGATTCTCAAAAGAAATACAGCTTGGACAAATTGTCGAACCAGGAAAAGTAATCGGATTTGTCGGTAGCACCGGTTACGGCCCTCCCGGCACAGCTGGAAAATTCCCGCCCCACCTACATTTCGGTATGTATAAAGACAATGGTTATACAGAATGGGCTTTCGATCCATACATGCATTTAAGTCTTTGGGAGCGAAAAGAACGCACGAATACAAAACGATAACCGTAGCATATTGCTACGGTTATTTTTTTAATTCGGCTAACTATCCGTTTTCTTTTTATCAGGTACAACAACACTCCCACTTCCATAATAAGTAGGCACTTCCCCTTGAACAATACGCGTTGCAATCGGAACATCTTGTTTTACCTTTATTTCTTTCGTATGAAATGGAATAATCACTTGCAACGTGACTTCCATCTCCATAATAATTTGAATCGCTGTCGTATTGATCCCGTGCGGTTCAATTTTTTGTTTAATATCCGTATTCACATGACCAATCGTCGTAAAATCAATTGGAATATCGGGTCCTATATTTCCAAGAAGCGCATTATCCGTTACACGACCAAAAGGAACTGCCATCGTTGCTCCATTTTTTTCAGAAATACCTAGCCCCTTCAAATCACCTTGTTCTACTTGCTGTAAATATTTTTCTATGTATGTGGTCGTTGACGTTACGATTTCATTTACTTGCTTTGTATTTAAATTAATTGTGGATACTTTCCCGTTTTTATCATTTTGTACTTTCATTAATGAATCGACATCAAACCCTTCATTAATTCTATCTTTTACCGCCTTCGTCATAACCGCTGTCGCCATTTTATGCGTCTCTACTTCCCCATATTTAAGTAATGTCGGCTGAATGCTTTTATTCACAATCCATAATCCTTGCACGAGTAATATGACAAAAAGAATAAACGACATAAGCAGTATGTGCCGAAAGGTAATTGGTCCCCTTCGAAACCGCGAATTTTTCGAACGAAATATACTCATAAAAAAACCTCCTTCTTATATCATTTCTATGCAAGAAGGAGGGACGATATATGCTTATCTCATTTTTAATAATGCTTCTTTTCCGATTGTGCCTGCCGTAATACCTAATGCTTCGGCTTCAATCGTTACTGATTCTAGCGGCGCTTCAAGAAGTTGTTCAATCGTTCTTACACCAACCGCACGGCCAGCAATAATTCCTCGATCACCTAACTTCTCATTTAAAAGACCTACATCTAATGCACCGCACATAATATATCCTTTATCGCTCATTACAGCTAGCAAATTTGTCTTTGGAAGTTTGACGCTAACCGCAATAAACGTATAATTATCGATTATAATTGGCTCCACATTAACCATAGTTCACACTCCTCTCTTTCTTATCTTTATGACAAGAGAAAAATGAGTGTTACAAGTTAACTAGCCTATAGTTTGACGGAAGATGTATGAGTTATCAACACGTCTGTTAACACATCTCTGAGTAACTCTGGCATATAATATTGTTTGTCAGAAAGTGTGGATAGCTCTGGGTATAAGTATCCGAATGTAAACATATCAATCGTTCCTACCGTATATATACGATCTAATTCCAGCGATTCCCCGTTAATCAATACATCTTCCAGTAAAATTTTATTCCCAGGAATCATATCTGGAATGACTTCGACACCAGCGTAAATCATTTTCCCCATCACTTTTCCACGAAATCCGAATCCTTTTACCTCAAGGTTCTCCATATTCGGGCGACGTGCTTTCAAAATAACTTCTCTTAACGTTTTCCCCGGCACTTTTAATAAACATGGATTAATTGGATGTGGACAAATTCTGTGAATATCTCCGCGCGTCACAACACCTTCATTTAATCCCTCTAATAGCACACCAGCGTTCACCATTCCAATTTCTGCACCGCACCACGTTTTCAGCGCACTTGCTAACATGTGCGAAAATGATGTCTCCTGAAACCAATTGACCCGTAATGCTTCCTTTAAATGAACGACAGGCTCGGCCATAATCTGTTTACTTTCTTCCTGTAGCGCTTCAATTGTGGATAACGGTTTGCTATAAGCACCTAAACGTTCTGTCTTAATCGCTCTACCGTCCTTTTTCAACAGCTTCTTCGTCTCTTTATCCATAGTAAGCTGAACGTGCCCAACGTAACGTCCCCACTTTTCACAACAACAAAGTAAAGTATTATTCATAAGAATGCCACGCTCAAATAAATGGTGCGTATGTGCACCTAAAATAACATCTATATCATAATGCTCTGCCATATACTCATCCATGCTTTTTCCAAGATGAGAAAGGACAACCGTAATATGAGCCTCATCTCGCACTTCTTCTAAAATAGACTCTAAATGGATAAGTGGATCTTCAATATGCCAATCGAGCATATGATAAAACTCTGGATAAGCTACCGTTAACCCGATAAAGGCAATCGTAATCCCATCTGTCGTTGTATGTAATTTATAAGGCTTTGCCCACGCTGGACGTACCCCTTCTTTTTCAAATAAATTCGCAACGAGCACCTCAAATCCAGCATCATCATATAGACGATTCAAATGCTCCTTCGCTAACGTAATTCCTTCATTATTTCCGATCGTTACATAATCATATAACGCCTCATTCAAAAGCTTCGTATTGCCCAGTCCATTCGTCGCTTCCGAAATGCTATGAAAACGATCCACATGATCGCCGATATCAACCGTCAAAACGGTCTCTCCCGCTTCCTGTCTTCGCTTTTTCTCCCCTTGTACAAACCGAGAAATTTGCGGCCAATTTTCAAAATGACTATGTATATCGTTTGTATGATAAAGGTGGATGATTGTTTCTTTATTTATATTCAGAGAAAAAACCTCCTCTCAGTTCCTTACTGCCATTTACGCTACACGTACGCAATAATCCTGTAAATACTTTTCGTCTTTTCTTGCTATTTTACATTGTACTCGCATTGAGAGAAAAAGCAAAAGATTGTCCTTTTTGATAAGAAAACTTTTTCTAGTGTGTGGAAGGGCTTTAGATGATTGAACGAGGGATTTGGTTGGGGTTCGGGGGATTTGTCAAAAAGTTTAACAGAGAGTTCGGTAGGTGGGGCTTCAATTGGATTTTCCAATAGATTGCCAGTGGATTTGTCAGTATCTTTGCCTTACTTCCAGTCGTTCTCTTTTCCTACAACATATTGTGGGGTATATGAAGAATTTCTTTTGTCTTACTTTGTCGATAAGTCGATATCCCTTGTCGAATCGTCGATATATTGCAATAATCGCTGATATATTCCGAGTTATGGTCGATATATTTGAAAAATCGCTGATATATTTCAATGCATACTAGATGGGGTATCATCCGGCAAATACACCTTGTAACACGACATATGTCGTGTTACAATCTCATCATAAGGTGGTGAACCATAAAATGGATAAAGAGATATTAAAAGGAAGTATTGATATTTTACTTCTCTCCATCATTAAACAGCACGATACGTACGGATATGACATTATTCAAAAACTAAAAGGAAACAGCAATGATTTATACACGATGAGTCAAGGTACACTCTATCCAGCACTCAAACGTCTGGAACAAAAGGATTTAATCAATTCCTACTGGGGTGAATCTGAAACTGGTATGAAACGAAAATTTTATCGCATTACTACGAGCGGAAAGAAAATTTTAGAAGAAAAACTAACAGCGTGGGATTCAGTTACAGCTCTTATTAAAAGTTGTCAGAAAGGAGCTTTAAATTAATGACGATTGAAGAATACATAAAGAGTATCGTTCAAAAAACAAACCTATCGCAATCCGATAGAGACGAACTATACTTCGAAATTTACGATCATCTTACAAGTTTAAAACAAGAATTTCTCGATCAAGGAAAATCTGAAGAAGAAGCTACTACATTAGCCATTCAAAACTTCGGAGAAGCCTCTACTTTAGGAACTGAAATTGAAAAAGCGATGCAATCTTCTACGCAAAAATATGTACAGTGGATTGGCTGGGGATTATTTTTACCGTATTCATTTGTTTTATTATTTAAACTATTGCTAGAGAGGTCATCCGTTTACTTTTATGATTTGAAGTATTTATTTGAAACGGGAGACTGGCGCTTTATACATGGTGGATTAATAAACTTAATTCCTTTTAAAAGTACAATCAGCTATCTAAGTGGATTCGATCCTACACATTTACTAGATCCTTATAATATAGAAATCGTACTTATGAATACATTAGGGAACGTCATCATATTTATCCCATTCGGATTCCTTCTGCCGTTATTATTTAAACAAATAAACAATGTAAAAATAGCATCAAAAATTTTCATTAAGTTTATTTTATTAATTGAATCATTACAACTCCTTACTTTTACTGGTGTTTTCGATATTGATGACATCATATTGAATATGTTAGGTGCTTTAATTGGGTATGGTTCTTTCATTGGGATGAAACATATTTTGGAGCGTATTAAATCTGTGGATAAGGTGGATACGATATAGGTTCGGGGTATACAGCCTGTTCTTCCTGTCGTAATTTGTTGATAAGTCGATATATTTAGTTAAACACCGACTGGATAGCCCAGCCTGCCCTGAACTGACCTAAACTGAACCCAATCAAGCACAACATAAAAAAGCGCCCTGCATAGCAGGGCGCTTTCTTCATACATATATTATCCAGTTCCAGCGGCTAGAATGTTCGGTGGCTTCACTTCTTCCTATGAGGCAAAAAACGCCTCTACGTCAGAAGCTCCATCCCCCTCACATTCTGAACGAGCCACTTCCACTTTTAAATATTGTCCAGCTTCGCCTCCTAGACCCTCATGTCTAAGAACCTTCCGCACAAGAAGATAAACAACATCTTCTGTGCGAAAGAACCTTAGCCAACGGGTCTGAATAGTCGGCTCCGCATTTCTATTTAACCAATAGAACCTTCCATCTCAAACTTGATCAGGCGGTTCATTTCAACTGCGTATTCCATTGGAAGTTCGCGAGTGAATGGCTCGATGAAGCCCATTACGATCATTTCTGTAGCTTCTTGCTCAGAAATACCGCGGCTCATTAGGTAGAATAATTGTTCTTCTGATACTTTCGATACTTTCGCTTCGTGTTCAAGTGAAACGTAATCGTTTTTGATTTCGTTGTAAGGAATTGTATCAGATGTAGATTGGTTATCCATAATTAACGTGTCACACTCGATGTTAGAGCGAGAGTTTTTCGCTTTTGGTCCGAATTGTACGATACCACGGTAAGTTACTTTACCACCATGCTTCGCAATCGATTTAGAAACGATTGTTGAAGACGTGTTTGGTGCTAAGTGAATCATTTTTGCACCAGCATCTTGGTGTTGGCCTTTACCAGCAATCGCGATAGATAATGTTAAACCACGAGCGCCTTCGCCTTTTAAGATAACTGCTGGGTATTTCATCGTTAATTTTGATCCGATGTTACCGTCAATCCATTCCATCGTTGCGTTTTCTTCACAAACCGCACGTTTTGTAACTAGGTTGTATACGTTGTTCGCCCAGTTTTGGATTGTTGTATAACGGCAATATGCATCTTTCTTAATGATGATTTCTACTACCGCACTGTGAAGTGAGTTAGTCGTGTAAACAGGTGCTGTACAACCTTCTACGTAGTGTACGTGTGCGCCTTCGTCTACGATGATAAGCGTACGCTCGAATTGTCCCATATTTTCAGAGTTAATACGGAAGTACGCTTGAAGTGGTGTATCCACTTTAATACCTTTTGGAACGTAGATGAATGATCCACCAGACCAAACTGCAGAGTTTAATGCAGAGAATTTGTTGTCTGTTGGTGGGATTACTTTTCCGAAATGCTCACGGAAAATATCTTCGTTCTCTTTTAATGCGCTATCTGTATCTTTGAAGACGATTCCTAGAGCTTCTAGGTCTTCTTTCATGTTGTGGTATACAACTTCAGATTCGTACTGTGCAGATACACCAGCTAAATATTTTTGCTCCGCTTCAGGAATACCTAATTTATCAAATGTCGCTTTAATTTCCTCAGGTACTTCATCCCAAGACTTCTCAGATTTCTCAGATGGTTTTACGTAGTACGTAATTTCATCGAAATCTAAGTCGTTTAAGTCGCCGCCCCATTGTGGCATTGGCATTTCATAGAACTTATCCAGTGATTTTAAACGGAAGTCTAACATCCACTGTGGTTCTTCTTTCATACGTGAAATCTCTTCAACGATTTCTTTTGTTAAACCGCGTCCAGCACGGAAAATCGAAACGTCTTTGTCTTTGAAACCATATTTATAATCGCCGATATCTGGCAGTTGCTTCGCCATGTTGGTGTGTCCCTCCTTAGATAACCTCGTTTTTAGGAACCTTTAACATTACTTATCTTCGTTTAAGCCCTTTTCTAACGCTTTCCACGCTAATGTTGCACATTTAATACGTGCAGGGAACTTGCATACGCCTTGTAATGCTTCAATATCTCCTAAATCAATGCTGTCATCGTACTCTTTTCCTAGCATCATGTCAGAGAAAATTTTAGAAAGCTGAAGTGCCTCTTCAATTTTCTTACCTTTTACTGCTTGTGTCATCATCGAAGCTGAAGACATTGAGATAGAACACCCTTCTCCTTCAAACTTCGCCTCTTGTACAATACCTTCTTCTACTTTCATCGTAAGTTGAATACGATCGCCGCAAGTCGGATTGTTCAAGTTAACAGTAACACTATCTTCTAACACGCCATTGTTACGAGGATTCTTATAATGATCCATAATAACTTGACGGTATAACGTATCTAAATTATTAAATGACATTTGTGAAATACTCCTTTGTCTTGATTAGCGATTCAACAAATGTATCAATTTCTTCTTTTGTATTATATAAATAGAAGCTCGCACGTGCTGTTGAAGAAGCTTTCAGCCACTTCATAAGCGGTTGTGCACAGTGGTGTCCTGCGCGAACCGCAATGCCTTCTACATCTAATACAGTTGCTACATCATGAGGATGTACGTCTTCAATATTAAATGTAACAAGACCAGCGCGATGCTTTGGACCATAAATTGTAACGCCATCTACTTCTGATAGTCTTTCTAAAGCATATTGCGCTAATTCATGTTCATGCTTTTCAATATTATGAAGACCGATTTCTTCTAGGAAATCAATTGCCGCACCAAGTCCGATTGCATTACCGATAATCGGTGTACCTGCTTCAAACTTCCACGGAAGCTCTTTCCAAGTAGATTCTTGTAAATCTACGAAATCAATCATTTCACCGCCAAATTCAATTGGCTCCATATTGTTCAGCAATTCTTTTTTACCATATAATACGCCGATACCTGTAGGTCCGCACATCTTATGAGCAGATAATGCGTAGAAATCACAGTTTAAATCTTGTACATCCACTTTCATATGAGGTGTACTTTGTGCACCATCAACGACCATAATTGCACCGTTTTCATGTGCAATTGCTCCGATTTCTTTTACAGGGTTAATCGTTCCAAGTACGTTTGATACTTGCATAATAGAAACGATTTTTGTATTCGGTGTAACTGTTTGACGAACATCTTCTAAAGAAATTGTACCGTCTGGTTGAAGCGGAAGGTATTTTAAAGTTGCACCAGTTTTCTTCGCAACTTGTTGCCACGGAATGATGTTACTATGGTGCTCCATGTAAGAAATAACGATTTCATCGCCTTCTTTTACATTTTCAAGACCATAGCTAGCCGCTACTGTATTTAATGCAGTTGTCGTTCCGCGCGTGAAAATAATCTCTTCCATTGATTTCGCGTTAATAAACTTGCGAACTTTCTCTCGTGCACCTTCATACGCGTCGGTAGCTTTCGTACCGAGCGTATGAACACCGCGATGCACGTTAGAATTATATTCTTTATAGTAACGTTCTAACGTTTCAATGACTTGAATTGGTTTTTGAGAAGTTGCTGCACTATCGAAATATACAAGTTGTTTGCCGTTCACTTTTTGATCAAGAATTGGAAACTGTTTGCGTATTTCATGAATATTCATTAGCGAACTTTCCTTTCAATTACCTCAACAAGCTGTGCTTTTACTCCTTCAATTGGAAGCTCATTTACTACAGGTGCTAAGAATCCATGGATGACTAAACGTTCTGCTTCGCGTTTTGGAATACCACGGCTCATCAAGTAGTATAATTGGTACGGATCTACGCGGCCTACTGAAGCTGCGTGACCTGCCATTACATCATCTTCGTCGATTAAAAGAATTGGGTTTGCATCACCGCGAGCTTTTTCATCTAACATAAGAACGCGAGAAGATTGTTGTGCATTTGATTTAGATGCACCGTGTTCAATCTTACCAATTCCGTTAAAGATAGATGTTGCACTATCTTTTTGTACACCGTGTTTTAAAATCCAACCTTCAGAGTGTTTACCGAAGTGAACAACTTTAGTTGTAAAGTTTTGTGTTTGGTTACCACGGCCAATTGTTACTGTTTTCGTATCAGCATATGATCCGTCGCCCATTAAGTTCGTAACGTTCTCTGAAATTGTGTTTCCGTCATTCATAAGGCCTAGAGCCCAATCAATGCGGCCGTCGCGTCCAACAACACCGCGGCGGTTAACGTAAGTTGTTACATCTTTTGCTAATAGATCAACCGCACCGAATTTCACTTGTGCGCCTTGTTCCACGATTACTTCTGCTACGATATTTGCAATACCTTTAGCATTTTCATTTGCAACGTAGTTTTCTACATAAGTTGCAGTACTGTTCGCATCAGCTACGAATAATACGTGGTTATATACGTTAGCTTCTTCGCCGTCTACTAAGAATACAGCTTGAAGTGGAGTTTCAAGAACAACGTTTTTCGGAACATATACGAATGCACCGCCGTTGATTAATGCAGCATGAAGTGCAGTTAAACGATGCTCGTCTACCTTCACGCCGTCTTTCATTAAATACTTTTGTAATAGTTCAGCATGCTCTGTTGCAGCTGTTACGATGTCTGTAAAAATAACACCTTTTTCTTTTGCTTCGTCTGCTAAAGAAACGAATGCAGTTGTACCAGTACGTTGTACTAATACGCTGTTATTTTCATCGATTAAGTTTTTCACTGCTTCTGGAAGCTCTGTTAAAGAACTTACAGGCTCTTGCTTAGCAGCGTCGCCTTTTCCGATAAAGTCCCATTTTTCAATTTTCGTTTTATCAGGCGTTGGCATTGGAAGTTCAGTTGCTTGTGCAAGAGCTTGTAAGCGGAACTCAGTCAACCAAGCAGCTTCGTTTACTTCGCTTGCGCGCTGACGGATTGTTTCTTGATCGAAAGGTAATGTACCGATTGTCATGTTTATGCTCCTCTCTTACGCTTCTTGCTCTGCTGTTTCGTCTTCAATACCTAATTCTTTTTTAATCCAGTCGTAACCTTCAGCTTCTAGACGTTGTGCAAGCTCAGGGCCACCAGATTTAACGATACGACCGTTCATCATAACGTGAACGAAGTCTGGAGTGATGTAGTTTAATAAACGTTGGTAATGCGTAATCATTAGGCAACCGAACTCTTCGCCGCGCATTTGGTTAATACCTTTAGATACAACTTTTAATGCATCGATATCAAGACCTGAGTCGATTTCGTCTAAGATTGCGATTTTTGGCTCAATCATCATTAATTGAAGAATTTCGTTACGTTTTTTCTCTCCACCAGAGAAACCTTCGTTTAAGTAACGTTGTGCCATTTCTGGATCCATTTCTAGGAATTCCATGTTTTTATCTAAAGTACGGATAAATTTCATAAGAGAAATTTCATCGCCTTCTTCACGACGTGCGTTAATTGCAGAACGTAAGAAGTCAGCGTTTGTTACTCCGCTAATTTCACTTGGATATTGCATTGCTAGGAATAGACCTGCTTGTGCACGCTCGTCTACTTCCATTTCTAATACATCTTCACCGTCGATGATGATGCTACCTTCTGTTACTTCATATTTTGGGTGACCCATAATTGCAGAAGATAAAGTTGATTTACCTGTTCCGTTAGGTCCCATAATTGCGTGGATTTCTCCACCTTTTACTTCAAGGTTTACACCTTTTAAAATTTCTTTGCCGTCAATTGATACGTGTAAGTCTTTAACCGTTAATGTAGAACCAGCCATCTCAATACCTCCATTAATCCTCTATATACATTTTAAAAATTCCTAAAACGTTCATATTCTCATTTTATTCTCATTCTAATTTTATATCAAATAAAATGATATCGCAAACGACGAAAAAAAGTAACAATTTTTTCACAAATGTATATAAGTATTTCCCTTGCATCCTTCTATGATACACCTTTCTTCTTATTTATATAAAGAAAAAAGGACTGGAAAATTTCCAATCCTTCCCTTACACTTATTCACTTACTGGAAGTACAGCACCTTTATATTCTTTAGTAATAAAATCTTGAATTTCTTTTGAATGCAGTACTTCTACTAATTCTTTAATTTCTTTTTTCTTCTCGTCACCTTTGCGAACTGCAATAATATTTGCGTACGGAGAATCTGATCCTTCAATCGCAATTGCATCCTTTGTTGGATTTAATTTCGCATCAATTGCGTAGTTTGAATTAATGAATAAAGCATCACCTTCATTATTTTCATACAGCTTTGGTGACAATCCAGGCTCTACATCTGTTTTAAACTTTAAGTTTTTCGGATTTTCTACAACATCTTTTACTGTTGCTTTAACAACATCTACACCGTCTTTTAATTTAATAACGCCGCCTTTTTGTAACAATGCGAGCATACGGCCACGCTCCGCTACGTTATTGCTCATAATAACTGTTCCGCCATCTGGCAATTCTTTTAAACTTTTATATTTCTTAGAATAAATGCCCATTGGCTCTAAATGGATTTTTCCTGCGTTTACAATTTTATATCCCTTTTCTTGAATTTCTTTATCTAAGTAAGGAATGTGTTGGAAGTAGTTCGCATCAATTTCCTTATCCGCTAACGCTTTATTCGGCAAAACATAATCCTGGAACTTTTTAATCTCTAATTTAATGCCCTTTTTCTCTAGTATCGGCTGTGCCTTTTCTAAAATAACAGCATGCGGCACGTTAGAAGCTCCAACAACAAGCTTATTCTCTTCTTTCCCTCCGCAAGCAGCTAATGTAAATACAGACAGCGCTGTAACAACTGACAATAGAATCTTTTTCATATGATGTCCCCTTCTCCCCTATAGTTATGTAGTTATAAAAAAGGCTGGCATACACCAGCTCTTTTCAGCAATTATTCTTTTACAGGAACAACCGCTCCTTTATATTCTTTATTAATAAAGTCTTCAATTTCTTTAGAATGCAATACTTCTACAAGCTCTTTAATCCCTTTTTTATCTTTATCACCTTTACGAACCACTAATACGTTTGCGTATGGAGAATCATCACCTTCAATTGCAATTGCATCTTTTTCTGGATTTAATTTCGCATCAATTGCATAGTTCGAGTTAATTAAAACAGCGTCGCCTTCTTTATTGTTATACACTTGTGGTAACAAACCAGGCTCGATATCCGTTTTGAACTTTAAGTTTTTCGGATTATCTACAATATCTTTTGGAGTTGCACTAACTGGATCTACTCCGTCTTTAATTTTTAAAATGCCTTCTTTTTGTAAAATTGCTAAACCACGTCCATGGTCAGTAACGGAATTACTCATAATAATTGTCGCCCCGTCTGGAAGTTCTTTTAAGCTCTTATATTTTTGAGAATATACACCAATTGGTTCCAAGTGAATTTTCCCTGCTATTTCAAAATCATATTTTTTATCTTTCATTTCTTTTTCTAAATACGGAATGTGCTGGAAGTAGTTTGCATCTAAATCCTTATCCGCTAACGATTTGTTTGGCAACACGTAATCTTGGAACTTTTTCACTTCTAATTCAATTCCTTTTTTCTCAAGTAACGGTTTTGCCTTTTCTAAAATTTCAGCGTGCGGTACGTTAGAAGCGCCAACAACAAGTTTCTTTTCATCTTTATCTTTCCCGCCACAAGCAGCTAACCCAAAAATTGAAGTTGAAATAAGTGCTGTAAGTAATAATTTTTTCATTTGAAACATCCTCCCATTTTTTATTATCGTTTATCTATTCGAGTCGTTACACGATCACCAATCCACTGAATGAAAAATACAACTAGTAATACACAAATTGTCGCAACGATTGTTACATCGTTATTTCCTCGCTGGAATCCTTCTAAATAAGCAAGTGTTCCAAGGCCACCAGCACCAACAACTCCCGCCATTGCTGTATAGCCTACTAAAGCAATTGTCGTAACCGTAATACCAGATACTAATGCTGGTAACGATTCTGGAATTAACACTTTCAAAATAATTGTGCTTGTTTTTGCTCCCATTGCTTTTGAAGCTTCAATTACACCTTTATCAATTTCGCGAAGTGCAATTTCAACCATTCTCGCGTAAAACGGTGCCGCTCCAATAATTAAAGCTGGCAGTGCTGCACTCGCTCCAAGAATTGTTCCAAGCAGAATCTTTGTGAATGGGATTAATAAAATGATTAAAATGATGAACGGTATCGAGCGGAAAATGTTTACGAACGCTCCAATCGCCGTGTTAACCGATTTGTTTTCCCATAAATTATCTTTCGCTGTCATAAAGAGTAACAATCCTAAAATTAGTCCTAAAACAAATGTGGCAAGAGCTGCGATTGCCGTCATATATAACGTTTCACCAGTTGCTTCTAACATTTGATTCCAATCAATATTTGTGAGTAACTTATCCATGTGCAATCACCTCCAGCTCTACTTGATCTTGATGTATTCCCTCTATTGCTTGCTGAATCGCTGTTTCCTCACCATTTAAATGAACAACTAAACTACCGTAAGAGCCGTTATTTGTTTGGGCGATGTTTCCTTGCAAAATGCTAACTTCTATATCACTGCGTTGCATTAATCTTTGAAGTACTGGTCTTTCTACAGCTTCACCGATAAACTGCAAACGAACTACTTTACCATCTGGATACTTTTCAATTAAACTTTCAATCGTTTCATTTGTATCTTCAGAATCCGTTAACTGCTGTACAAATCGCTTTGTAATGTCTTTCTGCGGATTGCGGAATACATCAAGTACTGGACCCGTTTCTACAATCTTCCCTTTCTCCATTACCGCCACTCGATTACAAATCTTTCGAATCACGTGCATCTCGTGTGTAATGAGTACAATTGTTAAACCGAGACGCTTATTAATATCTAATAATAAATCTAAAATTTGATCTGTCGTTTCTGGATCAAGAGCTGATGTCGCTTCATCACATAAAAGCACTTGTGGATTGTTAGCTAATGCTCTTGCAATCCCAACGCGTTGCTTTTGTCCTCCGCTCAGCTGAGATGGATACGCGTCTCCTCTTCCTTCTAATCCAACAAGATGAATTAACTCATCCACTCGTTTTCTTCTCTTCGCCTTATCAACACCTGCAATTTCAAGTGGGAACTCGATATTTTCGCGTACAGTTCGTGACCAAAGTAAGTTGAAGTGCTGAAAAATCATTCCGATTTCTTGCCTTGCCTTACGAAGTTCACTCCCTGTAATTGCTGAAATCACTCGATTTGCAATTGTAATTTGGCCAGAAGTTGGTTTCTCTAACTGATTGAATAATCTGATTAAAGAACTTTTCCCAGCGCCACTATATCCGATAACACCAAATATTTCACCTTTGTCTATTTTTAAATTGGCATTATCTACAGCAGTGACATCACCGCTTTTTGCTTTATATATTTTCTTTACATTTTCTAACAAGATCATGATGTTCACCCCTTTTTGTTTTGATCGACTCCGCAATTTTTTATTTTTGATGCGTGTAGTCCACCGTTATCATTACTTTTATTATTTGAATGTCCTCCACATTCAAACAACAAAAAAACCTTTCCGCTTTAGAGAAGCAGAAAGGTTTATATGCGTATATAACAACATTATCCCTCTCTCTCATCTCTCAAAGCATTTGCTTTGCAGGAATTGGCACCATTTCAACATAAGTTGACGGTTGCCGGGCTTCACAGGGCACAGTCCCTCCACCTCTCTTGATAAGAGAAATCAGATTACATTTTCGTCTGATTTGTAATTTATGAAATTGTCTATATTTTATGAATTGAATTGTATCAATATCCACACATCATGTCAACAGAAATTTTCTTAAAAAATGAAACTTCAGAATTTTAAGCGCCTACTGACATTGGTTTACATATATGAAACATCGATTCAACTAATAGCATCGTTCGATACGTTCCCGAATATTGTACACGTCCATCGTTCATTAACATTTGCAATCGTACATTGCCGTTCACCAATTGTTTTACATCTTCCTCATCTACACAAACGATTTGCTCCGTTCCTCTTTCCTCATGTAACAGCTCTATATAATCTCTTGAAATTTGTAACGAACAACTTTCATCTCCAAAGCGGAAATTAACAGTTTTTTCTCCTTGTCTTAAAAGCGGCTCTAAATGATATTGACCATTAGCGTAATTTACAAATGATTGCAGCAAAGAATATAATTTCACCCTAAATCACATCCTTCATATCACTTTCTATTACACATACCATTCCCTCTCACTAAAGAGCAATCCTGTTACTTTCGCTCGACAAATACTGTAACCACCCTGTATCTCGACATATTTCCCGAGAAATATGTCGAGGCGGCAAAAACTTTGCCGCCTACTTTAATTCCGTATATAAATATTCAACCGAATGAAATGCATATATCTTCTTCATGAGTGTCCCATTTTCAAAAACAAGTAAACACGGTACACTTTCGATTCCATACTCTTTCGCTAAATGCGGAGCATAATTTAAATCTAACATTCCAATTTTCAAGTCTTCAATTGTCATCTCAACGACTGTTAACATCTTTTTTGCTAATTGGCATGTTCCACACATTGGAGTATATACATATAACACTGTTTTTTCTTCGTTCTCTATTAGGGCTGTAGCTTCGGCTCCTGTCCAATCAATCACTTCTATCATTCCTTACCGTAAATATTCTGTATAAACGTCAATGTCAGCTCCCCATAATACATTTGCTAAGTGTGAAGATGGCGCAGTTGCCACTTCTCGGTACGAGCGATCAATATAAATATGCTCTGCTTGCGGAAATTCTTTTCGAAATTGCTTCCTTAACTTTTCTCCAGCATCATCAGCATCCACTAGTACATACACTTCCTTATCAAAAAACTGATCAATGAGCTCATCCATTTTCGATAAACCAATTGTACCATTTGTACAAACAATTTCCACCGGTTCACGAATAATAGATTCAATCTTTCTTCTATCTGATTTACCTTCTACAATAATGACTTTTTCCACATAAATCATATGTCATCACCCGATCACCATATACTATACAACCTTTAACTTAGTATATAGTATATTCGTTATT
This sequence comes from Bacillus sp. BB081, assembly GCF_008368895.1. Lineage (NCBI taxonomy): Bacteria > Bacillati > Bacillota > Bacilli > Caryophanales > Bacillaceae > Bacillus > Bacillus sp. BB081. The sequence goes on along the minus strand of NZ_QOZX01000016.1, from coordinate 244,275 downwards.
TTCATGTTGTTTCCTGTTTATTTTTGCAAAAGAAAAGCAGAAGCGGCTTGCTTAGAACAAGAGGGCATTGGAACTCCTGAACTAAAGGCGCTTTTTGCCTTGCAGGAAGCAGCGAAGCCACCGAGCAATCTAGCCGCTGGAGCTGGACAAAGAAAAGCGCAAGCGGCTCGTTCAGAACAAGAGGGCATTGGAACTCTTGAACTAGAGGCGCTTTTTGCCTCAAGTGAAAGAGTGAAATGACCGACTGTTCTAGCCGCTGGAGCTGGACAATAAAAACTTAAATGAAAGTTTTTTCAAAAAACGTTCTCCTACACGATAATTAGTATATGATTCTACATTCATTATTTTACACAAAATAAAAAAGGACAGCACAAAGGCTGTCCTTCAGTCGACTATAATTAGTCTTGGTTTGTCATTTCTGCATATTTTTCTGCAGTTAATAACTTCTCAACTTGGCTTGCATCAGAAAGTTCAACTTTAACCATCCATGCACCCTCGTATGGAGATTCGTTAACAAGTTCTGGTTGGTCACTTAATTCTTCGTTTACTGCTACAACTTTACCACTTACAGGTGCGTATAACTCAGAAACTGTTTTAACAGATTCTACGCTTCCGAATGGCTCGTCAGCTTCGATTGTTGCACCTACTTCAGGAAGTTCAACGAATACGATATCGCCTAACTCACCTTGTGCAAAGTGAGTAATACCGATAACAACTTCATTACCTTCAGTTTTTACCCATTCGTGTTCTTCAGAGTAACGTAAATTATTTGGAATGCTCATGACTGTACCTCCAGTGAATGTATTAATTATGTAAAAATACCTTATTGGTACTTTTTCCACACACTTTCAAACTGCTCTTCGTTAAAACCAAGTGTTACATTCGTTCCATTTGTTACGATTGGACGTTTAATCAACATGCCATCAGATGCTAAAAGTTCGTACATTTCGTCTTCACTTGCATCCTTTAACTTATCTTTCAGACCAAGTTCGCGGTAACGCATTCCACTTGTATTAAAGAATTTTTTTAATGGTAATTCACTTTTTTCATGTAAATTACGTAAATCTTCTTTTGACGGTGGATTTTCAACAATATGAATCATCTCATATGCTACATCGTTTGCCTCAAACCATTTCTTTGCTTTTTGACATGTGCCACACTTTGGATATGAATAAAATGTTACTGTCATAAATTCACCTACTTTTTTACTAACCTTTACCTTTATCATATAGAAAACGTTTTATTATTTCAAACGATTATTCGCTAAACTTTTACTTATTTCGTGATAAATTTTAATAATCCTGCGAATTTTCCTTATTTTCCCGCCATTTGTTAAGAAAAAAATAAATATATAATTTTTTTAGATTTTTCTCTCATTCTGTACCGAACGTATATATTAAACAAGCGTTTGATTAATTTCTTATTTTTCGTTGTTAACCTTTGAACTGCATTGATCCTTTCTTACCGAACATACATCTTAAACAAACGTTTGATTAATTTCCTATTTCCCTTTGTTCACCCTTGAGCTGCATCGATTTCTTCCTACCGAACATACATCTTAAACAAACGTTTATTTAACCATTTCAGCCTATAGTAACAAAACCTGGAAACAATCTAAATGACAAAAGCTTACAGATAAAAGGAACTAACGATTTTGACCGTAGTAGTGAGCCCGCAAGAAAGTTATTAAACCTATCATCAATAAAGCCAAAGTAACTGCTCCTGAGAATATGAAATTCAAATTACTGACTGAAATATAAAAAGAAGTACCCTTGATTAGAGACAGAGGTACTTCTTTTTTTATCATGAATCTAAAGGTAAACGTATCCTTTATTAAAGTAGAAATGTATACTTTTCTACTTTTTCGTAGTTTATTCAAAATCTTTGCGGAACCGCCACTAGCTCATTTACATAATTATCGTTAGGTGAAGTTAATTATATTTTTCTACGTACTAAATAAAAAGCTAAGGAACCCATAATAATAGGTGCAACTAAACTAGAAGAATATGCACTAGTAATAGTAAAAAGAGAGAGTATAAATATATAGATAAGAGCTAGTCCAATAAATACAGGAATTCCAAATCGAAACTTCCTACATTGTTTTATGTTCCTGTATAACATTTCTCCAATTAGGCAAGCTATAAGATCTAATATGCTACCAAATATAATGAGAATTACCATGAATCCTAATATGTTAGGTAAATCATTCTCGTAAGAATAACTAGGATCAGAAATATACGGTATTAAGAACCATATGATAATAAAAGTAAGCAGGCTTGCAGCATAACTAATTAAAAATTTCCCCAACGTAATCATCCTCATAATTTTCTAATATTATCTTCATTGTATGACATAATGTCCTATTATTAATAGCAAGACTACCATCCACGAAATTGCTAATTGCATGAAATAAAAAAGACGCATTTAAATTGATGCGTCTTTTGGCGATGTTTCTTTTGTGAAATCATATAAAGCAATCGCGCCTAAAATAACCAATATACCTTCAGGAGCATCCAATAATACAGTTCTCCAAGTTTCTGATATTACCCATTTAATACCTGCTGCTGATTCAAGATATACTTGAAAATAACCAATTGTAAAATCAATTCCCCATAAACATACAAGTAATGTTAGACCAAACCGAATTAATTTCTTGTTTTTAAACATGTAACACCTCTCAAAATTCATTGGATATTTCTGTTTTCAGTTCTTTATATACAAAAATCCCTATATTTAATTTTAACATACAAAATATCCAAATAAATACAATATGCACATTTGCATATTTCATGAATATTTAGGAATTACTGTTAATAAAAAATCCCTACTAGTGTAGGAGAAAATAGCTTTAGCAATCCCAACAAGTAATCGCATAAATAACGAAATCATTTGAACCACTATATAACCGATTCCTGGATGCACCTCATTAAAACTTTATAATAAAATCCGCAATAGCTGATATAAAATTATAAATCGGTATCATTACATCTGCGAATGCATCTCGCATACGTTGTAAAGCTTGCGTGAGCTTCTCAATCACATTGTTATATACTTATACTTCTACAAAAAAATAAGAAGCCTCTTATACAGGCTCCTTCATCATCTATTCAAATAATCTGCGATGGTTTGAAATACGACAATATACATATTATGAATACTTTCTTCTGTATTTCCGCCATTAGATAAACCAACTGCCCATTGTTGTCCTTCACCACTTCCGATATTTGCAAACCCTTGCGTATACATAGCATTTACATCTTTTCGGGCACTGTTATACTCTATCCCTTTTGTAATAAAAATCGAATATGATTTATCTTGTAAACCGATAAAAAACACTGGTTTCTTTAGCGATGAAAATACATTTTTATATTGCTCTGTTGAGGCTTCTTGAAAGTGATCTTTCATTATTAAAAAACCATCCACTTCCTTAGATTTCTTTTCCAGTTCCTCTAACTTCATTTCCTCAAACTTTATATTCCTAAACGTATCTTTCGGTTTTTCTCCAATGACTCCAATTACGAGTGCTCTTCCGTTATATTCTAATTTCTCTCCTTCTTTATCCTTTGCACACCCAGCACCGACTAGGCATATCAATATAAAAAATAAGAAATACGATAAACGCTTCATTTAGCACCCTCCCCTTCTTTTCAGTCAAGTGACAAAAACGTAAGGTTCATTCAAGAAAATGTAAGCAAAATCAATAGCTCAAATGACGTTTCTATATTATAATCAATTGAATTTACTTACATTACTAAACATAGGAGATTATCATGAAGAAATTTAAACTTTCATCTTTTCTTCCGTTAAGTTATATACTTCTACTCGTACTCGTAAGTCCCCTTTACGATGTATTAAATAAATCGGCTGTTCACGCAGTAGATGTCACAACTGTAGTAGATAATTGGATTCCATTTGTGAAAGCATTTATTATTCCTTATTTACTTTGGTTTCCTTACTTATACGGCGCACTTATTTATTACTGCTTTGCAGATCGAAAGCAATATTATGCCACTTTAAGTAGTGTTATTCTTGGAAAACTTGCTTGTTTTTCTATTTATTATTTTTGGCAGACAACTGTACCACGTCCAACAGTCGTTGGAACAGACGTATTTTCCGAACTAGTCCGCTATATTTATAGTATCGATCAACCGGTAAACTGTTTCCCAAGCATTCACGTTCTTACTACATTTGTCATTATGCTAGCTGCCTTTAAACGTAGAGAACAACATGCTTTTGAATATTACATCCTTACATTCTTCGGTACACTTATTATTTTATCAACGCTATTTACGAAGCAACATGCATTTGTAGACGCCATTTCTGGAATGACGCTTGCAAGCATACTTTACTTCGGCGTTCAGTTGTTATTAGCAAAAGAAACTGTACGTGTTCCAGTAAAACAAAATCAAAAAATGTAAAAAGCAGACTGTGGCTTCCAGTCTGCTTTTCTATATATAAAAGGAGATTTTCAATTTAAGATTGCGGTACAGTCATATCACCAGAGTGAATACGCCCTGCTTTTTTAAGGGCAATGTAAAGTATATAAGAAACAGCTACCGGAATGATAATGTAAGTGATCACCATCGCTGGGACAACTTCCCATCCTTCGCTAGAAATTAAATTAATTGGTGCGATAAGAGAACTTAATCCAAGACCTGCAATTTCTTTTCCTGCTTCTAGTTGGAAAATTAATGCGGATACTGGACCAACTATAGCACTGGCGACGACAGTTGGGACGAGAATCATTGGATTTTTAGTGATATTTGGCAACTGTACTTTCGGAGTACAAAGCGCTTGAGCTAATATGCCGCCTAAATTATTTTCTTTCGCTGAGATTACAGAGAATCCGATAAACTGAGCAACGCAGCCTGCAAGAGCAGCACCACCTGCAACACCGTCTAAGCTAAGTGCGATCGCTAACGCAGCTGATGAAGCTGGAGAGATAAGTAATAGTCCCCAAACGACTGCAATAACGATAGAAGCGATAAACGGGCTACCAGCTGAGCTATCTTTAATAAACGCTCCAACTGTATTTAACACAGGAGTAATATTATGAGACAACCAAATACCAACTAAACCAGAACCTAATATTGCCGCAAATGGAACGAGCATCATATCTAACGCAGTTTTTCCACTTAAACGTTTACCAATATATACAGCTAAAGTCGCTGTTAATAATGCACCGATTGGCTCACCTGTTTTAATAATTAGACCTGCTTCAGTAATTGAAATGGATCCGGCACCAATCGCTCCAGCTACCATAGCCGAGAAGATTACAAGACCATTTGCACCGAGCATAAAGGCAATTCCGGCACCAATGGCTGGTGCCATAAGTGATTTTGCAACAACTCCGATTGTAATCAGCAATGGAATATCAACAATTCTTCCTATATTTTCGATTAGTAAACCAATTCCAAGGGATACGAAAATACCTTGTGCGATTCCAGCTGATGCTTTAAATACACGAGACATTATATATTCCTTCATTTGTTTCACCTTCTCCTATAAGTTAGTAACCAATTGTTTTCATATAATCACGTAAAATATCGTTTGATTTTGCGAATCGAGATTCTTCATCCTCTGTTAAGTTTAGTTCTACAACTTCTTTCATACCATCTCTAGTAATAATAGCTGGCACTCCTGTACAAATATCATATTCACCGTACTCCCCATCTAAAATGGCTGATACAGCAATTACACGGTGATCATCGTTAAAGATTGAACTCGCAATATACGCTAAAGAGTTTCCGATTCCGTAATAAGTAGTACCTTTTCGTTTATAAATTTCCCATCCAGCTTTTGCAGTCTTCTCAACAATTTCATCTAAGTCTATTTCACCAAATTGGTCTTTTTTCTCTTCTAAAATTTGCAGAATTGGCTTTCCACCAACAGTTACATGTGACCAAGCAACCATTTGAGAATCACCATGTTCTCCTAAAGAATACCCATGAATACTACGAGGATCTACATGTAACATTTCAGATAAAATTGTTCTTAAGCGAGAAGAATCTAGTGATGTACCAGTACCGATCACACGATTTCTAGGTAATCCAGATAATTTCCACACTTCATATGTAATAATATCAACTGGGTTCGATGCAATTAAGAAAATACCATCAAATCCACTTTCCATTACGCCACCAACAACGCTTTCCATAATCTTTGCACTCGCTCCTAAAGTGTCTAAGCGACTTTGTCCAGGTTTTGGTGCTGGTCCTGCTGTAATAATAACGATGTCCATATCTTTGCAGTCTTCATAGCTTCCTGCATATACTTTTGTTCTTGTATTTGTAAAGTTAATGCAGTGTGATAAATCCATTGCTTCCCCAACTGCACGTTCATGATTTATATCAATTAATAATAGTTCTTCGCAAATGCCTTGATTTACAATGGAATATGCACAACTTGATCCAACTAATCCAGTACCGATAATTGCAATTTTTCTTGTATTTCGTTTCATGGCAATCTCTCCTAATTGATCATATAATCTATCTCTTTTGTTCTTTACACCCCTAATTATATAGATTCCCACGATAGAAACCATGGATACTTTGTGAAATATTGAGCAAACTTTTGTCCTTTTTGTGAATTGTTATATTCCATTTTCGTCATATTTGTTACAACTGAAAAAATATTTATTATATATTTATTGACATGCCAAAAATAAAAAAACGAGCGACTTCATTCGCTCGTTTTTTTATCCCATTATTCCGCACTTAATTGACCTTTTAACTGCTGTACAATCATTGGGTTAGCAGGTGCAGCTGGCTTATAATAGCTCTTTTGCTTTGCGTACTCATACATATTACGTTGACGCATCTCATCTTGATTACGAATTTGGATTAACGTTTGATGTAACTGTTCATTATCAGACTGAGCAATATAATTTGCATAACTTGTTAAACTTGCATTTAATCCTGCTAAATAATCATTTACCATATCTTTTTCATTCATTTTCCGCTTCCTCCTATCCTAGGAAAGTCATTAATTGCTGTTTCGTATTTCGTGCATCTTGCGCATCCTTTTGTAACATTTGTTTCAGTTGTGGATCTGTACACGTCTGTGCATACTGCTCCAACTTGTTAATAATTGTTGCATGTCCACCAATTAAATGGCGTAAGTTTTCTACTTCAAGCTCTGTTAAATTTTGCATAGAATACTCCTACCTTTCTTTATTCGTTCACTGTTAGTATTTAGCTATTTTTTGATTGTATACATAAATTAACTTTTTCACGTGCATACAAAATAAAAGATGAATAGCTAAGCCATTCATCTTTTATACGGGTTATGTATTTATTTTTATAGAGATACAATCATACTTATACTCACAAGTAAGTTCCATACAATGTGTAAAATAATACTAGGTATAATAGATTGCGTCTTTTTGTATAACATTGCAAATACCATTCCCATAATCGTTGCCGTAATTAGAAGACCTCCATGAAGAATTCCAAAAATGAAGGAAGAAATAATGATACCAACTAAAAAATTATATTTCTTTTCTAAAAATCGATATAAAATACCTCGAAATAGAATTTCTTCTTTAACCGGTGTAATGATAGCAACACTTAACACATATATAATACTTTGTATGCTATTTTGAATCCCTAAACTCCCTAATTGTTTCTTTTGTTCTGCTGCACTTTCAAAACTAAACACATGTAACATTAAATATTGTGATAACGCAATGACAATAAAACCAATTAATAGATATAAATATGTCTTCCCATTCTTCAAAACGGATAAATCCCAAATATATTTAATAAAATGAAGAACTGGTTTATAAGCTAATAAAACGATGGCAACAACAGCTGCATCTATTAAAAGGAAATAGTACCCCTCTAAATTATCTCGCAACGCTTCCTCACCATAAATTCCAAAAGCTAAGCCGAGGAATAACCCTCCTAGAAGTAAGAACCCTAAAATGGTTGCTATCATTACAAATAGATTTTTATATGTTATATTCTCGATTTTTCTTTCCACACTATACGCTTCTAAAACTGCTTTACTCATACTATTCCTCCATTTGTTTTCATTTTTCCTAATGAAAATCCTTTAATGTAAATATAAAGATAATATAACAAAATTTTCAAAAAGAATAATATGCAATTTTACATATTATGAAAATTTTATATTCTATAGTTTTAGGAATTAGATTGCTATACAATAATTATTATATGAATTGTCAAAAATTTTTCTATCCACCATAACACTCGTATCATATAAAACTTATTAGTTAAAGGAGCAATGAACATGAAAACCCACGACTTCCTTACAGAAATCCAGAAAGGCTCTGAACCTAACCCCTATCAAGATCCTATCGCATTCAGTTTCGTTTGCTTTTTTTTAGCCATATACACATTTTTCAAACCTGCAAAATAATATCATTTAATGAGAAAAAGCCTACCATTCTTTTGGAATCATATGTACAAAAAAACCTTAGAATTGCTTCTAAGGTTTTCGGTTGTCTCACATCTTATTCACTTTCGCATTACATGTAATCCTTTAATAAACGTTTCCAATAATACATGTAAACTTGTATCTAAATCTAGTGGCAAACCAAATCCACCCTGCTGTTCAATCGACGCAAATCCATGACAAATACTTCTGAATCCACGTGTCGCATGAAGTGCATTCTCTCCTTCTAAGCCGTATTGCTGTAAAACCTGAAGACAAAGATTTACAATTCCGTCACCTGCTTTTCTTACTTCTTCATCTCGTAAAAAGGTTGCTTCATATAGTCCAGGATGTTTGCGGACAAATGCTACATACGCTTCTCCCAAAGCATGAATTGCTTCATCCATCCGTTTACCCTCGGCCGCTTCTTCCAGTTTGTTATACAGCTGTTTGATTCCGTAAATACCAAGATTTTTCCGTACATCTTGTAAACCTTTCACATGATTGTATAGCGAGGGTGAACGTACCCCTAATGTTTGCGCTAATGAAGCTAACGTTACTTCTTGTATTCCATTTGTATCTGCAATTTCTGCTGCTGTTTCTACAATTTTCTGTAATGTAAGTCCGATTCTCGGTGACATAAATTACCCCTCTTTCCTACTTTCTATATTCCGCTTAGCTTCCTTAATAGCAAGTTTTATGACAGTGCCTGGATTCTTTATCATTTTTCCATGTCCTGCCGCAAGTAAGGAAGGCTCATATTCGCTTAGCTTCTCTGCACTTTGTAATGATATTTCTTTGCTCCACGTTGCCATTGCAGGAAACGGAAACCAAAATTTCATTTGTCCCGAAACAGCCATACCTCCTCTTGTTTGGAATGCATCCCCGACAATAAGAGCTTTATTTCGTACATCAAGAAACGACATGGAGCCTGGCGTATGTCCCGGTGTCATAATCGCAAGAAGCGATCCAACTCGGTCGCCATCTTCCAATAAAACATCAGGTACCGTTTTTACTTTTCTAGGTACACCACCTTTTATCGGTATATTCGGTTCATCCTTTTGTAACGTCGTATCGCCTTCTAACAGCTTTGCGTCCCGCTTAGAAATATAGACTGGAACATGAGGAAGCACTTCCTTTAGTGCGTCTAATGCACCAATATGATCATCATGCGCATGTGTTAATACAATCTTAGTAATTGGTTTTCCTATTTTCTCAGCCGCCTGTAAAATACCTTTTGTGCTATATGACAAAGCTGCATCAATTAAAGTTAAACCATCTTCTTCCTCCACAAAGTAACAATTCACTGGAAACACTCTTGGCAAAAATGACAATTGATATACCGTTTTTTCATGTATCATTCTCATATTTCCATCTCCCTTTTCACGAAAACTAATACCATTAGTTTTATTATACTAATGGTATTAGTTTTGTGTCACTAAAAATTTCATTTTTACAAAAAAAAAGAAAAGTAGCCGTTTATACGACTACTTTTCTTTACAGCTATTAAACTGTGTAACGCTCATCTTCTAAAATTTTCGCAGCGATTTCACGTTTCTTCGGAATTACGTTAAGTGGTGTGTGGCGAGTTAATTTACGTAATGATGATAACATCATGCGCAGCATGTCGCCGTTTTCAACTGCGATAAGTGTTTCTTTCGCATCTGCTTCGATTTCGTTGAATGCTTCTTGGCAGAATACTTCAGTGTATAACACTTTTTGTTTATTCTTTTCAAGACCAGTTGTTTTAATTGCTTTTTCTGTACGAAGAACAGCTGACTCCATTGCGTATAGGTTGCTTACGATGTCAGCGATATTCACAAGAATTTCTTGCTCTTTATCTAATGCTTTACCGTATTTTTGAGCAGCTAATCCAGCTACCATTAAGCCGATTTTCTTCGCATTAGTTACTAAATATTTTTGAAGTGCTAATGGCTCATCGCCTACTTCTTCTGGCATCATCATCATTAACTCTTCTTGTAATTTTTGTGCTTTTTGAAGAAGTGGTAATTCACCTTTCATCGCTTTACGTAAGAACGTACCTGGTACGATTAGGCGGTTAATTTCGTTCGTTCCTTCGAAAATGCGGTTAATACGAGAATCGCGGTACATTCTTTCAATCTCATACTCTGCCATAAATCCGTAACCACCGTGAATTTGAACACCTTCATCAACTGTATAATCTAGTACTTCAGAACCGAATACTTTATTTAAAGAACACTCGATTGCATATTCAGCGATAGAAGCTGCTACTGCTTTACCGTCCTTTACTTCCTCTTCAGATAATGTGCTCATGCGGCTTTCGAATAAACCTACTGTACGGTATACAGAGCTTTCAGCTGCATATGTTTTCGCTGCCATATTCGCAAGTTTCTCTTGAATTAATGGGAAGCGAGCGATTGGTTGTTTGAACTGTTGACGTTGGTTTGCATATTGTGCTGAAATTTCTACTGCACGTTTCGCAGATCCAACTGTACCAACACCTAATTTATAACGGCCGATATTTAAAATGTTGAACGCGATAATATGACCTTTACCGATTTCACCAAGTAAGTTTTCTTTCGGTACTAATGCATCTTCTAAAATTAACGTACGAGTTGAAGAACATTTAATACCCATTTTCTTTTCTTCTGGGCTTGTAGATACGCCAGCATATTCTTTCTCTACGATAAATGCTGAGAAGTGCTCTCCATCAATTTTTGCGTATACGATAAATACGTCAGCGAATGCAGAGTTTGTAATCCATTGTTTTTCACCATTTAATACGTAATGTGTACCTTCTGCATTTAAACGTGCAGTTGTTTTTGCACCTAATGCATCAGACCCTGAACCTGGCTCTGTTAATGCGTATGCAGCTAATTTTTCACCAGTTGCAAGTAATGGTAAATACTTTTTCTTTTGCTCTTCATTACCGAATAACACGATTGGTAATGATCCGATACCTACGTGAGCACCATGAGTAATTGCAAAACCACCAGCGCGCGAGAATTTCTCTGCGATTAACGCTGAGCTTACTTTATCAAGGCCAATTCCGCCGTACTCTTCTGGTACGTCAGCGCCTAATAAACCAAGTTCCCCAGCTTCTTTTAAAAGACGAACAGAACGATCAAACTCGTGTTGCTCTAAATATTCAAGCTCTGGAAGAACTTCATTTACGATAAAGTCCTCTGTCGTTTTTGCAATCATTTTATGCTCAGATGAAAAATCCTCTGGCGTAAACACTTGATCAATCGTAATCTCATCAACTAAAAAGCTACCGCCTTTAACCGCATTTCCTACTGTTTTTTCCATGAAAATTTCCTCCTTCATATTTTCATGAGCAGCTTCTTCCTTTTTGAAAGAAGCTGGCTCTCAATTTTATTTTTTATAAACCTTTGTTGCTTCCATTCTTTGCTTTAGTGTCCTCTCGTTCTGAGCAAGCCACTTCCACTTTTTTTATAGTAATTCAAACACTCCTGCTGCTCCCATTCCGCCGCCGATACACATTGTTACGATACCGAATTGTTGGTTGCGGCGTTTCATTTCGTGAATAAGAGATAGTGTTAGTTTTGCTCCTGTACAGCCAAGTGGATGTCCAAGTGCTATTGCACCGCCGTTTACGTTTACTTTTTCTTCATCTAAACCAAGTTCACGAATAACTTGGATCGATTGAGAAGCGAATGCTTCATTTAGTTCGAATAAGCCAATATCAGATAGCTCTAAACCAGCTAATTTTAACGCCTTTGGAATTGCAGCGATTGGACCAATTCCCATTACTTCTGGTGGTACACCAGCTACTGCAAATGAACGGAATTTCGCAAGTGGTTTCATGCCATCACTCACTGCTTTTTCCCGATCCATTAATAGTACAGATGCTGCACCGTCACTCATTTGTGAAGAGTTACCAGCTGTTACAGAACCGCGAACGTTAAATGCTGGACGTAATTTACCTAAAATGTCTAGCGACGTTTCTGCTCTTACACCTTCGTCTTGTGCGAAAATGATTGTTTCTTCTTGCAGTTTATTGTTTGATCCAACAGTACGTAACGTTACATCTACAGATACTGTTTCATCAGCAAAGTTCCCTGCAGCTAATGCTTTCGCAGCACGTTGATGACTTCTTACTGCAAATGCATCTTGTTCTTCACGAGAAATTCCATATTTCACAGCAACTTGCTCTGCTGTATGTCCCATACCCATATAATATTCTGGAGCTGCTTCAACAAGGCGACTATTCGGACGAACAACGTGTCCCATCATCGGAACTAAACTCATTGATTCCGCTCCGCCTGATAATACAGCTTCCGAGTGACCAAGCATAATGCGCTCTGCTCCGTAAGCAATACTTTGTAACCCTGAAGAACAGTAACGGTTAATTGTAATAGCTGGAACATCGTAAGAAAGTCCTGCTAATCCGCCGATATTACGAGCCATATTTAACCCTTGCTCTGCTTCTGGCATTGCACAACCGAAAATTAAATCGTCGATTGGTCCTTCATAATTCGCACGCTTTAACGTTTCCTTTACTACTAACGCCCCTAGATCGTCAGGACGAACTGTTTTTAATGAACCCCTCTTTGCTTTTCCAATTGGTGTTCTTGCTCCCGCAACAATGACAGCTTCTCTCATGAACGATATCTCCCCTCGTTATTAGTTACGTAATGGCTTTCCTTTTACAAGCATGTGCTGCATTCTTGCTTGTGATTTCATCTCACTTACTAAGCTAATAAATGCTTCACGTTCTACATCTAATAAATACTGCTCATCAACTTCTGTTCCGTACGGCACTTTTCCGCCCGCGATGACATATGCAAGTTTCTTCGCAATGTGAAGATCATGTTCAGAAATGTAACCTGATAAGTGCATTGCTTCTGCACCAAGTACAAGAGTTGCATATCCTGTTTCACCAACAACTGGTATCTTTTTACGAATCGGCGCTTTATAGCCAGCTTCATATAAAGAAAGTGCTTTTTGTTTCGCATCATATAGTAAGTGATCACCATTCACACTAATACCGTCTTTATCGCCTAAGAAGTTGTTCGATACAGCTTCTTGTGCTGATGTAGAAACTTTCGCCATCGCTACAGATTCGAATACTTTATTCGCAACTTTTTGCAGATCAAACTCTACACCGTTTGGCATTTTATTTAAGTGTTTAATGTATAGCTCTTTATTACCGCCTCCGCCAGGGATTAAGCCAACACCAACTTCTACTAAGCCCATATACGTTTCACTAGAAGCTTGAATGCTAGCTGCTGGTAAGCAAACTTCTGTACCTCCACCAAGCGTCATACCGTATGGTGCTGCTACAACTGGCTTAGAAGAGTATTTAATTTTCGTCATTGCATCTTGGAAGTTCTTCACAACCAACTCAATTTCAAAGTAGTTGTCATCTTGCGCTTCCATTAAGATCATTGCTAGGTTCGCACCAACGCAGAAGTTCTTCGATTGGTTACCGATAACAAGACCTTTATAATTCTTTTCTACTTCATCAACAGCGTAGTTAATCATTTGCGTAATATCCATACCGATTGCATTGCTCTTCGAATGGAATTCTAAGCAAAGGATACCATCGCCTAAATCGATTAAGCTCGCTCCGCCATTTTTCTTTAATACGCCATTTTTCGCTTTTAATTGCTTAAGAGAAATTGCCTTTTTATTACGTTCGATTAGCTTATATTCGCCATTATCGTAATAGTAGCTATCTCCGTTATCATGTTTGTAGAAAGTAGTGAAACCTTTCTCTAACATTTCTTTCACCCAAGTCGGAATAACTGCACCGTTTTCTTCCATCTTTTGAACGGACTTTTCAACGCCAATTGCATCCCAAACTTCAAACGGTCCTTGCTCCCAGCCGAAGCCCCACTTCATCGCTTGGTCAATTGCAACGATATCGTCAGCAATTTCTTTATGAAGTTTTGCAGAGTATAAAAGAGTCGGTGTAATGATGTTCCATAACAACTCTCCTGCGCGGTCTTTCGCGTATACAAGCGCTTTCAATTTATTCGATAAACCTTTTTCTTGTTTACTTAGCTCGATAGATGCAGCTTTTAATTTTTTGCGAGCTTCGTATTCCATCGTTTCAGGATTTAGTTCTAAAATTTCTTTTCCTTGTTTTAAGAAGAAGCCTTGACCTGTTTTGCTTCCAAGCCATTTTTTATCAAGCATGTCATGCATGAAAGCTGGTACTTTAAATACATCACGCTCTTCTTCTTGTACGTTTTCATATACGTTATTTGCAACGTGTACGAATGTATCTAAACCGACAACATCTAATGTACGGAACGTTGCACTCTTCGGACGACCAATAAGTGGGCCTGTTACAGAATCAACTTCCCCAATGCTATAGCCGCGTTTTATCATCTCTTGAAGAGTTACTAATAAACCATACGTACCGATGCGGTTTCCAATAAAGTTTGGTGTGTCTTTTGCGATAACAACGCCTTTTCCAAGAACATCTTCGCCAAATAGTTTCATGAAGCTTAATACTTGTGGATCTGTTTCTTTCGTCGGTATTACCTCTAGAAGTTTTAAATATCGTGGTGGGTTAAAAAAGTGTGTGCCTAAGAAGTGCTTCTGGAAGTCGTCTGAACGACCTTCTGCCATTTTTTCTACTGAAATGCCTGACGTATTCGAGCTTACAATAGAACCCGGTTTACGAACAGCATCTACTTTTTCAAATAGTTTCTTTTTAATATCTAAGTTTTCAACTACTACTTCAATAATCCAATCTACATCAGCTAGACGCTCAAGATCATCTTCTAAGTTACCTGCTTCAATCAGTGCTAGATTTCCTTTCACTGTCAGAGGAGCTGGTTTTTGCTTTAATAGTTTTTGCACAGCCGTATTACTAAAACGATTTCTCACACTTTTATGTTCTAATGTAAGTCCCTTCGCTTCCTCTTCTTTTGTTAGCGCAGGTGGTACAATATCAAGCAATAATGTCGGAATACCAATATTAGCTAAGTGTGCCGCAATCCCTGAACCCATTACGCCTGAACCTAGAACAGCAGCCTTTTTAATTTGGAACATCCATTTCTCCCCCTATTCTTGAATGAATGCTCATTCAATTTTTCGACATAAGTCGCAATCAATGAGTGAGCCTCTACTAATAAATATATGATACAGTTTGAATTTTCGCAATATATTTATTGATAAAATTTTCTGAAATAAATATATTTCTTTCATTTGGCTATGCTATACATGTGTATTTTCTTCATTAAAATGCACTTTTCCTTTTTATAATCTGACGAAACTGGAGGAATATATATGGCAAAACTTAAGAAGAACCCTTCAAAGGCTGGAATTAGCGCAGCAAGCGTAACTGGAAATGCAGGTCCTCATAATCACGGTGTGGAAAAGGGCCGTCAAGGTAATAACCAACAATATAAGAAGCATAATATGGGCGAAAAATAACGGTATATTTTTGGGCAGAAAACGTGGCATAATGGGTAATGGCTGCTTTTTCTGCCCAATTTATTTGTACATATGGAAAACAAAAGAGGGAACGATGATGAAACGAACAATAGTTATGATTGTAATGATTGCTACACTATTTACAGGGATGATTTTCTTCTCTTATGCACAAAGGCAACAAGCTGTAAGAGCGGATCAACCTAACATTACTGGGCAATATGGCATTACAATCGATGCAGACACAGGTGAAATTTTGTATGGGAAACGGGAAGACGAACGCTCTTATCCGGCTAGTATAGGGAAAATGATGACTACCTTACTCTTACTAGAGAATGTAAAAGAAAATGAAGAAATTACAGTTACAGAGAACGCAATTAAAACAGAAAGTCAAAGTAAGAAAATTAAACTTCGTGCCGGGGAAAAGTTAAAGCGGGATGAGGCATTAAAGCTTATGCTTATCATTAGTGCAGACCCAATAGCTGAATCCATCGCAGAACATATCGCAGGATCAAAAAATGAATTTGTAAAAATGATGAATGCAAGAGCGAAGGAACTTGGTACAAAGCATGCGACTTTCAAAAACGCAAGTGGTGCTGATGCACTTGGAAATAAAGTATCGCCATATGACATTGCTATGATTACGAAAGAAGCATTAAAGTACCCAGTTGTTTTAGAATATATGAATTCAACACGTACAACTCTACATACTTCAGAACGATCTCCAAACATCGCAAACTATGGACGAGAAGAACTATATGACGATCCATATGCAATTGGAAGTAAAAGCGGTCTATCAGCACTCGGAAAATATACGGTCGTAACAGTAGATGAAAAAGACGGTAAACGCGTCATTAATGTTGTATTATCTTCTACTCGCACGCAGCTATATCCTGATACGAAGAAAATGGCACATTACGCATTTCAACAATTAAAATAACCAAGGAGTATTTTCTCCTTGGTTATTTTTTAACCATACCTTTTAACACGAACGCAACGTTTGCTGGACGTTCTGCTAGACGACGCATGAAGTAGCCATACCAGTCGTTTCCATAAGGTACATAAACACGCATTTTGTAACCTTCTTTTACTAGCTCAAGTTGACGCTCATTACGAATACCATATAACATCTGGAATTCAAATTGGTCTCTTGGGATGTTGTGTTCTTCGGCAAGTTTTTTCGTATATTCAATAATCGCTTCGTCATGTGAAGCAATTGCAGTATAATTTCCATTTAATAAGTGCATTTTAATAATTTTTTTATAGTTATCATCTACATCTTTCTTATCCGGGAACGCTACCTCTTCAGGCTCTTTATAAGCTCCTTTTACAAGACGTAAATTAGGACTATAAGCATTTAATTCTTCCATATCTTTTTCTGTACGATATAAGTAAGCTTGAATAACTGTACCAATATTATCGTATTCAGATTTTAATTGTTTAAAGATCTCAATTGTTTTCCCGCAGCGCGAATAGTCTTCCATATCAATTGTAATAAACACACCATTTTCTTTTCCAGCTTCTAAAATACGGCGCATATTGTTCATTACGATTTCATCAGAGATGTCTAATCCCATAGAAGTCATCTTTAAAGAAAGCTGCGAATTAAGACCTTCTCTTCCAATTGCACGAATCGCTTCAATCGATTCGCTGGCCATTTCATTTGCTTCCGCTTCATTATCAACGAATTCCCCTAAATAATCGATTGTTACACAAAGACCTTGCTTGTTCAATTGTTTAATAGCTGCTGTCGCTAATTCAATCGTCTCCCCTGCGACAAAGCGACCTGCACCAAAGCGTAAACCGTACTTTTTAGCCAGTTTTGTTAGCGCTTTATTTTTAGATAAGAAAAGAAACGAATTTCGCATTAATTGTTCCATGTAATTCACCCCTATGACTTAATTTATCTGTTTTTTACCCCTCTTCGAAATTATATCACTGTTTAAAATTATTGGATACAAATAATTATTTAGATAATTTATAAAATACTATAAAAACATTTAAAACCCTATATTCTCGCTTATAAATATGCCTGAAATATTTTTCGACATTTAGAAAAATGGAGTTTACTAGGCACAAAATAGGCATGTCGAAAATATTCGACATGCCTATAAAACCCTTTATATTCCATGTAAATTATATAAGGATATTAATAAAGAAAACTTGAGGTAACATTCACCTCAAGTTTTCTCACTGCTCATTTCTCTTCTCTTCATTCATTTTTTTAATATCCGTAATTAGCTTCACCATCTCTTCTTTCGCATCTGGATATGTCTCATTCCAATGCTTCACTAAAGCTGGCATCGTCTTCGCAATATAAGAATAAAGTGCCCACTTCTGCACCTGTTCTTTTCTCTCTTCATTGCTCTCTCCCAGTAATAGTTCCGTGTATTTCTCTAACAACCCGTCAAATTGTTCATTAAATTTTTCACTCATCTTATTTACCTCCTATATGAAAAAAGCAGCGAAAATCGCTGCTTTTCCTTATAATTTTGATCGAACAGAGTTTAATTTTTTCTCCATTGTGCTTACTTTATCACGACGATCATCGATACGAATTGTTGTTGCAACGCGCTGTGCACCTTTCGTATATGGAACTTCATGCATTTGTTGAATTACTTCTAGAATGACAGGAAGATCTCCTTCAATTACTGTATTCATTGGTGTTAATTGATACTTCACACGATCTGCATTTTTCTCTAGCACCTTTTGTACTTCTGCTACATATTCACTAACACTTGGATTACCCGTTCCTACTGGAATAATCGATACGTCAACAATTGCCATAGTAGTCTTCCTCCTATAATTGCTTCTTATATATCCATTGTCTATTTTACCGAAATACTCATCATTTTACTAATTTGTTATTCCTCTATTTTAAACTGCTCAACCAATCTTTCTAAGTCTCTCATATGCTCCGTCAAACTTTCCATCGTATGAGCTACCTTTTCTAGATGACTCACTTGAGATTCAGTTGCAGCATTTACTTCTTCCGAAACAGCTGCGCTTTCTTGACTTGTACTAGCAATTGTATGCATTACCGTTGTAATTTCTCCTTGCTCGTAACCGATGTTATGTACCTCTTCTACAATTTGTTCGACTGAAGTACTAATTGTATTTACAACTGACATAATTGTGCGGAATTCCGTTTCTGCCTCTGTCGTAACTTTATTTTGTATATCTGCAATATCTTTTAATTTACTTACAACCTCTACAACTCGTTTTACCTCTACTTGTACATCGCCGATCATCGTTGCAATTTCTCCTGTCGCCTCTTTCGATTGTTCCGCTAACTTTCGAACTTCTTCGGCAACAACAGCAAAGCCTTTACCTTGTTCCCCTGCACGCGCCGCCTCAATCGAAGCATTTAAAGCAAGTAAATTCGTTTGATCCGAAATACCTTTTATAAGCTCTACTACATTTTGAATCGATCCAACTCTTTGCTCTAACTTACCAGATGCTTCTTCTGTGTGAACAACAATCGAAGATGATTGGCCCCTTGTACGAACTAAATTACGCATCGTATTTAAGCCTTGCTTAGATGCCTCTTCAGCTTTGCCAGCCACGTCTTTTATGTCACCGACTGAATTATTCATTTGTTCCACTGACTGCGCCATATTCTCGAGCTGCTCTGAAACTTCATCTACACTATTAGCAAGCGTAGAAGCTCCTCCGCTCACATCATCCATTGCACCTGACACTTCTCTACTAGCGGCTACAGTTTCATTCGTTAAATAATGCAGATTATTTGTTGATTGTTGCACTGTTGATACACTATTTTTAATTTTACTTACCATTTCATTCATTTGCTCAACCATATGATTAAAATGGTTCGTCAGTTCTCCAACTTCATCCTTACTTGTCACTTTCATTTGCAACGTTAAATCACCTTCTGCTACTTTTTGAACGTGATTCGTTAATAGTTGAAGTGGTCTTGCTAATCTTCTTGAGAACAAGTATGAAGCCACGATTCCAACTAATAAGCTAATACATGCCATTATAAGGATTGTATTTCTCATACTATTTAATAGCCCATCAATCGTTTCTTTCGGATAAAAAATTCCTATTTTCCATTTCATCAAATCAAATGACTGACTATAAACAACTACATCTTCACCTTTTAATGTAGTGACAGCATATTTTGTTACCTCTTTATTTAAACTCTTCACAAGTGGCTCTTTCGAAACATCTTTCCCTATTTTCTCTGGGTAAACAAGAGCCATATTTTTATCATTTATAATAAACATTTCTCCGCCATTATTATATTGAATATTATGAAGTAACTTCTGAATTGTTCCAAGTGATACATCCATCGCAACAACACCTAATACAGATCCATCTTGAGCTGTAATTGCTTTAGAAACTCCCACGCTTAACTTACCTGTTGCAATTTCATACATAGGTTGTCCCCAGTGAACCTTTTTCACATCAGCTTCTGAGTCTTTATACCATGATCTTGTCGTTGGATCATATCCTTCTGGCACTTGTCCACCTTCAGCAAGATTGGCACTTAATGTTTTTTTATCTTTCGTACCAATATATAAGTCTAAAATACCAGGATGATTCTTTTTATACTCCGAAAACTCTTTCGTCAAAAATGCTTCCTCTTCTGGAGTAACCCCGTCTTGAAGCATATTACGAATCATCTCACTGTTCGCATAATACCCCATGTCTTCATCCGTTCTTTGAACAAATGTCGTAAGTTGCTCTGTCACAAGATCCATCGTATTTTGAGAATACTGGTCTAAGGAGCGCACTTCCTTCTCTTTCTGTAATTCATACATAGCTGTACCCAATATTACGAACATCATAGAAATCAGTACCGAAAATACTACCGCAATTTTTAAACGTAAACTTCTTAACATCTTCCCCCAAGCATCCCTTCTCGTTGTATTGTAATCGCATTAATCATTATATTAAGTATAATGGATAAAATTAAAAAATTGAAACTAATTCTCACCTCAATCTGAGTAGAAAACCTACTACCACTTGTGCAAAAACAAATAGTTCATTATCCTTAAAATATAATCTCATTCGTTCGGAGGGAACTATGTTACAAAAATTCGGTTTCTCACAATATGAAAGCCAAGCTTACGAAGTTGTCGTATCAAGCAATGAACCATTAGATGCTACAACAATTGTGAAGCATTCTGGTGTTCCAAAAGCAAAAATATATGAAGTGCTAGCACGCCTGATTGATAAAGGAATGGTAATGGATTCTGTTTCAGAAAAGAAAAAATTGTATACAGCATTACCACTCAAGCTCGCAATCGAAAAATTAACGACAGAATTTCAATCAAACATTAAAGAATTAGAAACGAATATATCAAAAAAATCATTTACAGATGACCGTGTGTGGAGCTTAAAAATGCAATCTTCTATTCGAGTTCAAAGTAAAGAACTCATCGAAAGTGCAAAAGAATCAATTCGCATTTCAGCTTGGAATGATACTCTTTTAGAATATCTTCCGTTATTAGAAGAAAAGGCAAAACAAGGGGTCAAAACCGAGTCCCTTATCGTTGGAAACGTAGAAACAAACTTAGAAAACATGCATTTTCTAATCCCAGCTGAAGAGCCTAATGCGCTAGAGCGCTACTTACTACTCATCGTTGACGACCGTGAAATTTTATTTGCTGGTGTAGAGCAAGAGTCATGGCAAGCAATGAAAACAATGTCACAACCTTTCGTAAAGTTCTTTACAGAATTTTTCTATCATGACGTTGCACTTGCGAAGATTACCCAGAAACACCATGATCTCTTTATGGAAGATGAGGAAATTAAGAGTTTGTTGATGAAGTTGAGATACTAAAAAACGCCTCTATTACAAGGCGTTTTTTTCTACATTTCTTTTCTATTTTTCATCCTTAACACATAAGCACCCGCAATAATAAAACCAATTCCTAAAACGAATAAAGCGGTAAATTCATTGCCGACGCCGCCAGTAGCTGGTAAACGCACTTCATTATGAGTATTAGGTTGTTGCATCGGCTTCACATCAGCGGAAGGTTTCACTTCTTCATTCGGTGTTGGCTTATTTGGCTTAGAAGGAAGTGATGCCTTTTCTTCTTTCTTATTTTTCACAATATGTTTAATAATTTGTCCATCCTCTTTTATTTCAAATGCGAATGTCTCTTCATTTATTACATATCCATTTGGTGCTATTGTTTCTTTATACGTGTACTTTCCGTATGGTAGTTTAAATTTCGCTACACCTTTTTCATCCGTTTTCCCTTTTACTACTTCTTTTCCTTGTTCGTTGTAGATTGTAAATTCTGCATTTGGCAGTTTCGTATTCCCATTCGCTATATCTACTTTCGTTATTTCTAATTCACCTTCTACTTTTTTATCTTGAACGATATGTTTAATAATTTTGCCATCCTCTTTTATTTCAAATGCAAACGTCTCTTCATTTATTACATATCCATTCGGCGCTATTGTTTCTTTATACGTGTACTTTCCGTACGGTAGTTTGAATTTCGCTATACCTTGCTCATTTGTTTTCCCTTTTACTACTTCTTTCCCTTGTTCGTTGTAGATTGTAAACTCTGCATTTGGTAACTTCGTATTCCCATCTGCTACATCTACTTTCGTTATTTCTAACTCACCTTCTACTTTCTTATCTTGAACGATATGTTTAATAATTTCGCCATCCTCTTTTATTTCAAATGAGAACGTCTCTTCATTTATTACATATCCATTCGGTGCTATTGTTTCTTTATACGTGTACTTTCCGTACGGTAGTTTGAATTTCGCTATACCTTGCTCATTTGTTTTCCCTTTTACTACTTCTTTCCCTTGTTCGTTGTAGATTGTAAACTCTGCATTTGGTAATTTTGTATTCCCATCCGCTATATTTACTTTCGTTATTTCTAGTTCACCTTTTATATTTTCATTTTTCAACTCTAATACAGCAGTTTCACCAGTTTTCACTTCAATTTTTTTAATACTTCCGTCTAACACATATCCAGCTGGCGCTTGAATTTCTTTGACGCTATATATACCGATTGGAAGATTCCCTAGCTCCGCAATCCCCTTATCATTAGTCGTGACATTTTGTTTAAAGTTTTCATTAGAAACTTCAAACACCGCCCCTTTTAATAATTCCTTTTTTTCTCCTAATTTCATAATCTTTAAAGAGCCTACTGATTCCCAATTTACAACTAAATCTGTACTGATTTTCTCACTATTTCTTTGTAACAATACCGTTGTATTTTGAACTTTTTCCGAGCCTTTAAAAGCTATTGCTTGTAAATTTGTTAAATTAGACTTTACTTTCATTTTAAAATTACCACTACTCGTATTTTTCGGGATTAAAATTTTAAATTTTTCGTTAATTGATAATATACTTTTCTCTTCTCCATTTTCATTTACAATTCGAAGCCCTTTAGGAGCACCTTCAGGAAGTATTGTATAAGAGCCAGAAACCGCATTTGTTTGCACTGCATAAAACCCTGTTTCTAAATAATCATCTTTTTGTGTAGCAGTTTGTGGATCTACAGGATTAACTTTAAAGAATACATCTTGTGATCCAGTTTCTTTTTTTGAAGCCTCTACTAAACGCTTCATAAGATTATGTACTCGTTCATTTTTCGCAACTAAATCTTCTTCCGTTAATTCATTTGCTGCAATCCATACCGCTAATTGTGTAGCATAATGCGCTTCTTCCGTTGTCGCTACACCTAATTCAGATGGGCTTTTTTGAGGATATCCGTTCAATAAAACACGGTATACAGAATCAGATGTTTTCCCCATCTCAGGCAAATCATCCCCATTGGGTGAACGTAAATCAGGCGTTAAACAATACGCAATACTACCCGAAGCCGTTTTAATTATTTCGGTCTTTATTTCACGCTGTTTCGAATTACTATAGCTCCAATCCATCTTATATGTTTCTCTGTTCATTACTTCTGCCTTTACTTGTGGCATTGCAATTCCTAATAAAATAATAAGAGCACTTAAAAAACTAAACCATTTTCCTACCATCTTTCGTTTCATTCCCTCCACCACCATATGTAAATTTCTGTATGAAGCAATCTTACTGTTTCATTGTACTTATAGTAAAAAAAAGAGAATAGGTGGTTTTTTTGTAGTATCTTGTCGAATTGTTGAGAAAGTTCCAAAGTAATAAGCAACTTTAAAATTATTTGCTCTCATGCTGCTATTGACAAATGAATATTACATATTTAAAATTTCCAAAAAATAAAAAAGCACTTTATAAGTGCCTTCATAACTTACGAGAAACAAATTTTAAACGAATATATATTACTTATCTTTTTCTTTTATCTCCATTAACAACTTAATTATTTTCTCATTTTGCTCCACTTGTTTCTCTGAATTTTGATAGATGAAACGAATCCATCTTAATACAAAAACAACTACAACTATCGGTAATAGTGCAAGTATCATACCGAATATAGAGAAATTGAACATCATTTTCCCATCACCTCGCTACATACAACTTTCTCCACATATCCACTAAAACCTGCAAAATTTTACAATTTTTAAAAAAGAACCTATCAAACGATAGATTCTTCTTTCACGAACTGAGTAGAACGTCCTCTCGTAATAGAGAAAATCGCACAAAGCAGAGCTAATATAATAAAGCCGCCACCTACCCAAGCATTATATATAACAGATGATTTTTCAATAACAACTCCGCCTACTGTTGAACCAAGCGCAATTCCTAAGTGAAGCGCAGAGTTATTTAAACTTTGCTGAATACCAGCCGATTCTGGCGCAATTTCAATTAAATAATTTTGTTGTGCTGGTGAAATAGCCCAGCTCAGCATACTCCAAAGTCCCATCATAATAATAAAGAGCGGGAATGAGAATGTCATCATTGGCAATATGAAGATCGCACACGCAAATACAATAATAATTGAAATAATACTTTTCTTCGATCCCCATTTATCAGCAAGCAAGCCCCCAAGGCCGCCTCCAAGTACTGCTGCAATTCCGAAAATGAAGTAAAATACACTAATCCAATCCGCTTCAACATGCATCACATCTTTTAAAAATGGTGTTAAATATGCATATAGTGTTAAATGACCCGTTAAAAATAAAAATGATGTTAACTGTGCACTTACGATTTTCTTATCTTTTAACGTAGCAATTTGTTCTCTTATCGATAGTACTGATGTCGGTGGTACTTTCGTTAAGAATAATGAAATACAAGCGATTGCTATAACTGTTAATACCGAAATTAATACAAATGGTGCACGCCATCCATATGCATTTCCAAGTACAAGTCCAAGTGGTACTCCAAGTACGAGCGATCCACTAATCCCCATGAAAATGATTCCAATTGCACGCGCACGAAAATGCGGTTCTACAACACTAGAAGCAAGTGTTACTGACAGTGCAATAATAAGCGAACCACTCGCTGCACAAACAACCCTTGAGAACATTAACATCCCGTAATTCACACTAAATGCTGAAATAATATTTCCGATTAAGAAAATTGATAATGCCCCAATGTATAATCTTTTTCTTTCAAATTTTCCAGTTACCGCTAATAAAACCGGACCTGATAAAGCAAATACTACTGAAAATATTGTTATAAGCTGACCAGCTGCACTAATAGATACTCCTAAATCATTGGCAACTAGATCGAGCGTTCCTCCTATAATTAGCTCAACCGTTCCGACTACGAAAGCCGCGATAGCTAAAATATACACACGAAAATTCAAGTCTTTCCCCACGCTTTCTTTTTTTGGTTACTACGACTATAGTAACCAAAAAAGAAATTGAACACAAGTACAATTTTTTTACAATAAAGTGAAACTTTAATCAGTGGGGGTTTTCTTCATCCCCCACTGATTATTAGTTGAACCAATCGGACTTTTATGGGCAGTTGATCCCCCACCTAAATTCTTTGCTTTCGCTGCATTTTGAGGTGGGGGTCTTACTGCCCATTAAAGCGGGATAAAAAAACAGGCGTATCATACGCCTGCCTTCTAATTATTAAACACTAGTTTTGTTCTTCTTATTTAAATACCAATACACCGGCAGTCCAGTAAATACAATTCCAATTGATAAGAAACAACTTACCGGATCATTAATAATCGCACTTCCAAGTACAAACAATGATCCTAAAATCGCGATGATTGGTACGATTGGGAATAACGGTACACTGTATGCACGCTCTTTATTCTTGTTACGTTTTCTTAAAATGAAGACACCAATAAACGTCATTACATAGAAAATATAAATAATGAATACGGAAATCTCAGATAGCTTATTCGGATCACTAATAATCATTAAAATAATTCCTAAAATGATTTCAACAGTAATCGCATTTGCTGGTGTTTTAAATCTTGGACTTTCCTTTGCGATAAACTTGGAAAACGGAAGGTGTCCACGCTCTGCCATCGACATCGGAATACGTGGGAACGTTAAAATCTTTCCATTTAAACAACCGAAAATAGAAACGATAATACCGATACTAATGATTTTCCCGCCATATTCTCCAAGTAGCATGCCCGCAGCTGTCGCTGTTGCATTCTCTCCAAGGTCTACAATTTTCGCTGCTGGTAACACATTTAATAATGCCAAGTTAATTAGTACGTAAGCAGCCGTTACAATTAAAATCCCAACTGTCATCGCTTTCGGTAATAACTTTGTTGGATTCTTCATTTCTCCGCCAATTGAAGCAAGTAGAATCCAGCCGTCATAAGCAAATAACGTTGCTAAAATTGCCATACCGATACTTTGATTTTCTGATATCGGCACTACTACATTAAAGATATCGCTATTTCCTTTCCAAAAACCTAACACAACAATTAATACGATCGGAATCATCTTCCCAATTGTCGTAACCGTTTGGACGATACCTCCATATTTTGTTCCCATACTATTTACAACACCAAGGAACACAACTGTTCCAATAGCAATTGGTAAATTCCATACTTTATCTAAATAGAAAAAATTAATCATTAAAGAGCTAAAGTACAATCCTAATGTTCCAATAATAGCTGGTCCATAAACAATTGTTTGCATCCAGCCTGATAAATATCCCCAAAAACTTCCGTAAATCTCCTCTAAATACGTATACAACCCACCATTTTTCGGGATTTGCGCTCCAATTTCAGCTACTGTTAAACCACTTGCTAACGTCAACAGACCACCAATTACCCAAGCAAGAATAGCCATATTAGAACTCCCCGAGTAATCTAATACGCTCCCTGGCTTCATAAACACACCAGATCCAATAATCGTTCCTACTACGATAGAAAGTGCTACTGTTAAACCAATTTTGTTTTTCTCATCATGATGCATGCTGCGTATCCTCCTTCCAATTCTAGTGTGATGCAAAAATGAAATAAAAAAACACTCCTCCCTAAAAAAGGGACGAGTGTTGTATTCGTGGTTCCACCCTTGTTTCAATTCGTAAAGTAACATACTTCACCAATTTCTCAAGTCTAAATAACGGTTTTTGCCGGCAAGCAATTACTAGGTATCCGTTCACTGCTGCAGTTCAGAGGTGGTAATCCAGTTTTCCGTATTAGGAAGCTCACAGCCAAAGGCTTCCCTCTCTGAGAATCGTAAAAAATTGATCATGTCCTCATCATCACTTCTTGATGTCGAATTTTGTAGTTATTGTTCATTATATTGAATTGTTAGAAAAAATCAATATATTTTTTTATATAACATACGAAATGTTTCTCTTCTTATATTATAACAGAAGTTACGATACTTCTCGAATTCCCTAAAAATGGTATAGTCTATATAGGAGGTGCACGAATAATGATTGCTATTTTTTGTATTATCGCTACGTTTCTTTCTGTTCTATTCGCTATCATGTACAGGCACAAGTATCCTGGTTATAGCATTTTAGCGGTAGCTATTATACCAGCTACTTCCTTCTACGTATTAGGTAAATACCAATATACAGAAGTGTTTATCGGTTTTGCAATCTTCTACTGCCTCTTTGGATACATACTAACAATGAAAAAAATTTTATTGAATCATTAAAAGGGACCGATTTCTGCTAACAGAAATCGGTCCTTACACGTACCTTTCGGTTGCCCACACGAAAGATACGACTTCACTCAATTATTTCTCATCTTTATTCATAAAAAACTTATGATGCGGAAGATCCACATTCAACGCCTCTAATTGTTTCTTTTCATTCTCTAAAATCGCTTTTGCTTTTTCTTTCGTTGTCTCATCTAATCCCGCAAAGATGTCTTCATGCTTCTCTTTCTCTGGAAGTTTCACACCTAGCTTTGTTAATTCTTCTTTTGCTTGCTCATGAGTTAATTTCCCGGATTTTTCTTGTTCAAAAATAGACTTTGCTTTTGCTTTTGTTGCTTCATCTAAGTCAGCAAGCATGTCTTTACGCTTACCTTTCTCTGGGAATTTCACACCTAGCTTTGTTAATTCTTCTTTTGCTTGTTCACGTGTTAGTTTGCCGGATTTCTCTTGTTCTAAGATTGATTTCGCTTTTTCTTTTGTTGCTTCGTCTAAGTTAGCAAACATATCTCCATGTTTACCCTTTTCCGGGAACTTCACGCCTAGTTTCGTTAATTCTTCTTGCGCTTGTTCACGTGTTAATTTACCGGATTTCTCTTGTTCTAAGATTGATTTCGCTTTTTCTTTTGTTGCTTCGTCTAAGTTAGCGAACATATCTCCATGCTTACCCTTTTCCGGGAACTTCACGCCTAGTTTCGTTAATTCTTCTTGCGCTTGTTCACGTGTTAATTTACCGGATTTCTCTTGTTCTAAGATTGATTTCGCTTTTTCTTTTGTTGCTTCGTCTAAGTTAGCGAACATATCTTTACGTTTTTCTTTCTCTGGAAGCTTTACACCTAGCTCCCCCAACTGTTTCTTTGTATCGTCCATAATCGTTTTTACTTTTTGTTTTGTAGCTTCATCTAAATCTTTCTTCGCCGTTTTTGTAGACTGCTCAGCTGCTTGAATATTCGTTGCCGCGAATGCCGGAATACCGACTCCTCCAATGATTCCGAATGATAAAGCACCTGCAATCGCTAAATACCCAACTGTTTTCTTCTTCATAGGAAATTTCCTCCTTCATATTTCTAAAGCATGTACACTTTCGTATACAATTCCTATAGTAATGTTGGTTTCTTAACATTTCCTTAACGACTTAACAAAAAACGCCGCTCATCCCGAGCGGCGTTTTTCTAAGCTTTTTGTAATTGTAATTCTTCACGTTCCATTATTCTTCTTAATACAATTGTTTGTGTCATTGTAAATAAATTACCCGTTATCCAGTACAACACAAGTCCTGATGGCGCCGCAAATCCCATAAATAGAATCATTGCTGGCATCATAATTTGCTGCACTTTCAGCATCTGTACTTGTTCTCCAGGTGTAATATTAGATTGGAAAACTTTCATCTGAATAAATGTCGTTAACGCTGCGATAATCGGTAATATATGATAAGGATCTGCATGTCCTAAGTTCACCCATAAAAATGACGATGTGCGAATCTCTTCTGTTCGGCTAATCGCATAATACAAAGCAGAGAAAATCGGCATTTGTATTAATAGTGGCCAGCAACCAGCTAGTGGATTCCAACCGCCTGATTTCATTAGTTCCGACATTTCCTTTTGATACTGCTTTTGTTTTTCAAGATCTTTACCCACATCACCGTATTTTTGTTTCAGCTTCTGCAGTTCAGGTTGCATTTTCTTCATTTTCGCTTGACTACGATATTGTGAAACAGCTAATGGAATCATTGCTGAACGAATAACGAGCGTCATAATAATGATAGCAATCCCAAAGCTAGCTCCTGGTATGTGATGAGCAACAAATTGAATCATAAACGAGATTGGATATACGAAATAATGATCCCAAATTCCCGTACTATGTGCATCAATTGGGGCTGCATTACTGCAACCAGATAAAACAAAAACAAGTAATAATGATAAACTAACGAGCACAGCTCGGTATGATTTTAACATGTTCATTCCTCCAATGTTTCGTAATTATTTAGCGAAACATTGGTGTATACGGACCGACCTCGTCATTCTCTTCACTGGATTCTTGTCTGCGCACAGAACGAATCATTCCATATTTATAAAAAATAGAGAAAAGCGTTACATTACCAGTACCCTCTTCACACGTATTAACTAGTTTAAAGGCTCTTTGTCTACCACTTGATGCTTGCTGACGCACAAAGCGAGAAACATTAGCAAGGAAGAAAACTTCTAATAAACAAAGCGCTGTCGTTACAAACGATATATATAGAATTGCATCCTGCAATAAAAATTCCATCGCTTCACATCCTTAATAAGGTCATTTTAGCACATTCAACAAACATTCTCTATTTCCTTTTATCGTCAAAAAAGTATTTTGCATATTTTCTCAAGAAAACTATGTTAGAAAACCAATGTATTCGCTTTCTTTAGTATATTCACACGTATCCTTGTATAGGATTAATTTGTTAGAAATTTATAAAATTTTCGCATTATAATAAAACTATTGCCAGTTTTTGAAAAAACCTTTATTCTCTTCTTGTAATCAAAAATGAATATGGAGATGAAACATACTATGGGTCAACTAGGAGACGCCGATTACGTTCCCGACACCGCCTTTTTATCCTTCCCAGCAGCTAAAACATTCCACTTAGAATTTATCATACAGTTGGTTGTTATTTTCGTAGCCTCTATTTTGTATGCAATTTCTATGAATATGTTCTTTATCCCGCATAACATGATTAGCGGTGGATTCGCTGGTGTAGGGATGATTATCGGTTATTTAATGCACTACAATATCGGTGCACTTATCTTTTTACTAAACATTCCTCTTCTTATTTTAAGTCACTTTTACTTAGGCAAGAAGACAACCTTTTTAACAGCGTACTTTGTAGCTGTATCATCGTTAGCGATGAACATTATCCCTGTACA
Organism: Bacillus sp. BB081; assembly: GCF_008368895.1. Lineage (NCBI taxonomy): Bacteria > Bacillati > Bacillota > Bacilli > Caryophanales > Bacillaceae > Bacillus > Bacillus sp. BB081. The sequence goes on along the minus strand of NZ_QOZX01000016.1, from coordinate 213,613 downwards.
TCAAGTTTCAGACGATATTTTACTGTCTTCTGTATTCGGTGGTGTAATCTGCGGAGCAGCTTCCGGAATCATATTCCGATTTGCTTCTTCAACAGGTGGCTTTGATGTTGTTGGATTGATTGTAGCGAAACATCGAGATATTTCAATTGGAGCAATCATCTTTGGATTCAACTTAATCTTACTTGTTGCAGCAGGATTTATTTTCGGATGGGATATTACGCTTTATACGTTAATTAGCCGGTTTGTAGTCAGCAAAGTTATCGATGCTGTGCATACGAAACATATTAAATTAACGATAATGACAGTTACAGAAAAAGGCGAGGAAATAAAAAGCGCACTATTGCATCACGGCATACGCGGGGTGACAATGGTAGATGCTGTCGGCGGCTATACAAACCATAAGAAAAAAATGATTTACACTGTCGTGACTCGCTATGAGTTAGGCGAAATGAAACGTATTATCCGTCAAGTGGATAACAAAGCATTCATGAACATTACTGAAACAGTTGAAATTGTCGGCCGTTTCAAACGCATATAAAAAAGGTTAATACATTAAAGGGCATAACATATTAGTCATATATAATATGTTATGCCCTTTGTTATTTAACTAACGCACCCTTTAGCATAATAAAATCACGAAGTTTATTACTACAAATCGGAGGATAGCATTCCATATACGATACTATCTGTCCATTCATTTTTATTCCAAAAATCTTGTATGAAATGGGCTTCCTTTCTCATGCCTATTCGTTCACACAATTTTTTTGAAGCTGTATTACGTGCATCAAGATTAGCTTGTATACGATGTACATTAAATTCATTAAATAATTTAAATACCAAACTATTTACTGCTTCTGTTGCCAAACCTCTCCCAGCTACTTCATTTGAAAAACTATAACCAATCTCAACAGTGTCTTTCATATTTGTGTACCATACGGATAAATCACCAATTACTTTAGTCTTGTATATAACTGCCAAACTTAATATTGATTCTTTAGTAAGTACATTATTTGCTAGCTTCTTATTAAATTTTTTCTGCATATCTTCATGAGTCCACTTATTATGTAATAGGAACTTACATGTATCATCATTATTATAAATAGCAAATACATCCTGTAAATCCGTACTCTTAAAAGGTCTAATTATTAATCTTTCTGTTGTGATCTCCAAGTTAGCTCTCCTCCCTTACATTCATGCTACAAAACATTTTTTATAGTATTTAAGCCTCCTTCTTAGATCTCACCTTGGTTACATATTTCATCATAATAAATTAAAATCCTTCTTCCACTAAACTGCATTGTTAGTGGTATTTCCTTGCGCTTTTTATTTTTTACACTTATTACAAAATCAGATAATTCTATTATTGTGACCCTAAATGTGTTATAATGAAAACAGACTCACAAAAAAAGAGTATATAGACTTGGAAGTTTCTCTAATTTTACAAACAAAAAGAAACGAGCAGTCGGGTATATTTCAGACACCATACACGTAACGGTTTAAACAACCGATCACTCTTCAATGATCTTTTTATAAAAAGATACGTACAACTAAAACTCACTTCAATATACTATACCTACCTTTTTGACTTCCAAATCATCTTATTACATAAGGAGATGAACATATGAATCAATATATAAGATACACAATAGCTGTCCTGTTTGCTATTATCGGCGGAACGATCTGCTTCTGGACAAACACTCAGCTTGGAGAGAATATCATTTTTAATGGAATCGAAACCCTTGTAAGCGCTTCAATTTTAGGTGGATACATTTACTTCCTCTTCAATCCAGAAGAAAATGCGCAAAAAACAATGTTATTAACAATGATTGGAATCGTTGGCGGATGCATTTCCTACTCAATGACTAACTATACATTACCACTTCAATTAAGCTCAGCTTTCTTCCACGGTCTATGGACTTGGTTCATTGCATTCTGCCTAGCAGACGTATTCAACCTTTTACAAGACAATGAAGAAGAAAACGGTCGCCAAATTGAAAGTAACTCGTAAGCTGGAAGGATTCTTCCAGCTTTTTTTATGTTGTTTTGTATACACCGTTACTACAATAAAAAGAAGCTACCCTCACGGCAACTTCTTTCCTACATTCCCCCGCTCGGAATCCGAAACGAAACATGCGCCCCACCTCGCACCTCGCTATTTTCTACCTGTATTTTACCGCCGTGCTTCTCAACAATTGTCTTAGCAATATATAAACCGAGTCCAAAATGCTCCTTGCTTCCTGAGCGTGACTGATCTCCTTGATAAAAACGTTGTAATACTTTTTTCAAATCTCCTTCTTGGAAACCAGGCCCTGAATCATATACATGAAACTCTATTGTGTCATGCCAAGTACACACTTTAACGAGCACCTTCCCTGACACCGTGGTAAACCGAACTGCATTCATTACGATATTATCCATTACTTGACTGATCCGCTCTTGGTCAAATACTAAGCTTTGTACATCCTCATTGTTTTCAAAGATAACATCCCACTCAATTTCTTTTTTCCTAGCTATACATTCATATTCTTCTAGTTTTTTTAGAAAGAATGGATTTATATGCACTCTATTTAAACGTAATTGAAATGCGAAGCTTTCTAACTCATTTACTGTTTGGAACTCCTCAAGAAGTTTTGTCATTCTGTTTGTGTTTCGTTCAATCGTTTGTAAATAACGATGTAACAAATCTTCATTTTTCCATAAGCCACTTTGCAGACCTTCTGCATGACCTTGCACAATCGTTAGCGGTGTTTTCAAATCATGGGAAATAGCTCTAATGTATTCTCTTCTTTCTTCTTCTAACTCCCATTGTCGTGACAAACTAATAGCTAATGCTCCGCGCATATTTTCAAACGAACTGACTAATTCACCAATCTCATTTTGCGCGTTGTATTCTAAATGAAAATTTAAATCCTGCTCTTGAATTCTTTTTGAAGCCTCTGATAATTCAGCGAGTGGTTTCTTTATTCTTTTTCCCATTCGGTGTGAAACGATGTAGGATAAAATTGTAATGTATATAAAGGGTGAAGCTAAAAATAAGATTACAAAAAAGGAATCAACTGCCGAAGCGGTTGATATTATCAAATGATAATTAAACCCTATCGCTCCTTGTAAATCTCCATTCTTATCCACTAAAGGCAGATATGTCGTAACTTCAGTATCATCATCTTCCTCATGAATATTTGTATTAATAACACTCAAAATTGGTCTCTCATTTGTTATTACTTTCTTTTTATATGTACCATAAGAAATATCTCCTTGCCTATTAACAATTTGATATTGAATGCCCTCACTAGGGACAACTTTCTCTAATTCATATCGCTCTTTCTCGTCTAACAATAGCGCGCCTTTATCTTTTACGTATTCTTTTATCATAGGAATTTTCTGCTCATAATAATTTGCAGGAAATACTTTTCCACTCTTCGTTAGCCAATACCAACCACTAGCCGCCGTTAAAACCGTCAGTATTAAACTACCAATTAAAACTATTAAGAAGCCAATTACTAGCTGTTGTTTAATCCGTAACCTTTGCATCAATTTTGTACACTCCACTTATATCCAATTCCCCACACCGTTTGAATATATGTATATTCTCTATCATATACACTAAGCTTTGTTCTAATTTTCTTTATATGCTCAACTACAGTAGAGACATCACTTTCACTATCATATCCCCAAATTTTTTCAAACAGCTGCTCTTTCGTCAAAACTTGGCCAGTATGAAGTGCTAACATTTTCACGACTTCATACTCCTTTTTTGTAAAGTGAATTTTTTCTTTACCTAATAGTATTTCATAACTCTGCAAATCTATTACTAAATCGCCATAACGTAGAAAATTCTTTTGCCCCATCATTTGTAATTCTGTCGTACGACGCAAATTAGCAATAATTCTCGCTTTCAACTCTTTTAAACTAAACGGCTTACTAATATAATCGTCTCCACCAATCAATAAACCTTCTATACGAGACCGTTCACTACCATCGGCACTTAAAAATAAGATGGGGCATGCATAAGACTCTCTCATCTTCTCGCACACTTTAAATCCATTCATATCTGGCAACATAACATCTAAAATAATAAGGTCCACGCTACTATCTAATTGTTTCAAAGCCTCTTCACCATTTAATGCACTTCTTACTTCATACCCCTCCATGACAAGACTATCTTCAATAAATGTAAGAATATCCGGTTCATCGTCTACAACTAATATTTTGTCCGCCACGGTAAGTCCCTCCTAATTAAATACATCTTTTTTACACCAACTAAACATAGCCGCTATTGCACATCCTCCTAAAATTGTACCATTTATTAGGTAAAATGTTACTTTCCCTTCACTTAATATTCTTAGAATTGATTCGCTTCCAATTACAAAATAACTTACTTCTTCATTCACATATAAACTTGCTACTAGCAAACCGACTATCACAAAATATGTAATAATAGAATTTTGAAACCAAAGGCTTACAAAGCTACTCAACATAATTAAAGCACTTGCGATAAACCATAATATTAAATAATATTTTACAGTATATAAAATAGAGGCACCCGTCCCATAAATGACTTGTTTATCCAAAAAGAATGTCTCCTCTGCGTGCCTAATAAAAAATGTTCCGTATATATTACTCTCTATAAATGCTATTAATAAAAATAAACTTACGATACTCATTTGAGTAGCCCATTTTGCTAATAATAATTCCCCTCTACTTACCGGGCGGATCATGACAAGACGATATGCGCCAGATGAAATTTCGCTATTAAAACTATCAATAAATAAGATTGGAAAAATTAATAAGAATAGCGTAAAATACCATTCTCTTGTAACTGCAACAGGAAAGTTCAAATTACTTAAGATTGCTTCCGTCCCTTTTGTATCGTAAATAGCAACTCCAAAAGTATGAACCCATACACTGTGCAAAATAAGTAACAGTCCAAAAATAACAATTAATACTTTCGTCTTCTTTCTATCAAAAATCCGTTCAAATTCGCTTATAAGTATCTGTCTCATTCTTCACACCTCACACAAAATTATCTTTTTTTCCTATCCAATAAACTGTTACAACATTACAAACAGCAATGTATACAAGTAAAATTACAGATCCAAAAAGAATCAGCCGTGAACTACCAGATAAAGCTATAGCAATTCCCTCATGTTGCAATTTAATTAAAGACGAATAATTAATATAAAGAAAAGCCGATGATTTCCCTATCACTAACGCCATCGCTGGATATCCAAAAGAAAATATAATAAATCCCATACCAAGAAGTGTTGCACTTGTTATCGATTTACTTATAACCGAAAGCATAATTAATATGCTAGCCATCGCTATTAAAGTAAGATAAGCAATTCCATAATAAGAAATACAGTATAAGAAAACGCCAAGTGCATTCGTTTTTTCCGTATGATAAAACAAAAGAATATTGGGTTCATGCTCAAAGAAAATATAGCCAATACAATAACTACAAATAAAATAGGCACCTATAAATAGCAAACTTACTGCTAATATCGTAATTATTTTCGCAATAAGAATTTCCGAATACATGTATGACCTTTGGATTACCATCCGAATTTGACCACTGTGATACTCTTGAGCAAACACAAGGACAATCAAAACGAGTAAAATAAGATTACATATACTCATAAGCATTTCTGATAAGGCAAGTACTGGGAATGAATTCGCATATGTATAATCAACTGCTATCCTTTCTACTTCTTGATTATGTTTCAAATAGTACTTCGCAGCCCCAATTAACATCACTGGTATCATCAAAAAACAAAGCCACGTTACTTTCTTAGCCCAAATCCGCTCCCATTCCGAGCGTACTAACATCATCATGAGCTCATCATCTCCACGAAAATATCTTCTAATTCTTTATTTCTTCCTTGTAACTCTTCCGTCGTTCCCCGCCATATTAGTGATCCTTCGCGAATCATGACCCATGAATCACACATAAGCTCCAATTCACGAATTAAATGACTAGAAATGAAGAAAGTAATTCCCTCTTCACGCTGTAAGTCGAGTACAATTTTACGAAGTTGCTTAATTCCAACTGGATCTAATCCATTAGACGGTTCATCCAAAATGATAAAATCTGGATCCCCAAGAAGCGCCTGCGCAATCCCTAAACGCTGCTTCATCCCTAACGAATACGTACCAACTTTATCGTCAGCACGATTTTCTAAACCGACGACTTCTAATACTTGCTGCACCTTTTTTTCAAGAACTTCTCCACCAGTACGTAGCGTAATCCTACCTAAATTCCGTAAATTTTTTCGCCCTGACATATAAGGGAAGAAAATTGGTGCTTCTACAATTGCACCTACATGCTGAAGAGCTTCTTTCCGATTTTTTTGTACGCTACTGCCATTAATTAAGATTTCACCTTCATTTGGTCGAATTAACCCCATGATCGTTCGAATAAGAGTCGTCTTCCCTGAACCATTTGGCCCAACAAAACCACAAATTTCATTTTTATAAACAGAAAAAGACATGTGGCTTAACAACGTTCTTCCCTTCACCCTTTTCGTCACATCTCTCACTTCTAAAACCGCTTTTTTCATCCTTACCGCCTCCTTACCACTAGAATAGAAGGTAAAAATAAACAATTTATAAACAAATAAAAAGAAGTTACCTTCACGGCAACTTCTTTTCCACATACCCCATCCGGTACTTACCGGAATATATCAACGATTTTTCAAATATATCGATCGTTTCTCCACTTATATCAACGATTTTTTCATTATATCGACGATTCGACACAACATATCGATTTACCGATATCCTTCGACACTCAAAGCGTACAACATACCCTATCCCCCAAGCAATTTACTGCCGAACTCTACGATTAAAAAGATAACTAATAGGATCGCGAGTATCTTTAATGCTACATATGCTACTTTAAAAACAGCATAAATGAGCAAGACTATTAAAATAATCGTTAAAATTTCCATCTAGAATTCCTCCAAGCTTTGCTCTGCTTATCTTATTTTACTCGCCCCAGACTTTTTATGGAACGGCATAAGACGACATAGAAAAAAGAGGATACCTCACCCATCGTAAGATACCCTCTCTTTCAGCTGCTCAAACCATTCTCTCTCTAATTGTAAATATCCTATTTCACTATTCTCAGCGCTCTTCAATTCTTTATCCGCTTTCCTCATATAAACGTTGGAAGCTTCTATATCGCCCTCTAAATATTTAATAATTCCTTGTGTACGGTAATATCCGTTTAGATCAATCTTAGTAATGGCTTTTGCATGTTCCTTCGCTTCATGCAGAGAAAGGCTATCCATCTGATAAAGAGCTTTATATAAAAGATACCAACTGTGAAAACTGCTGACGAAATATTTATTTTCTTTCGTTACAGGTAGTTGAACAATTGTTTCTATATATGGTATTGCCCTTTCCATTCCTTCTTGATCGGCTCTGGCATAAAAAACGAGCATAAGTCCGCTCATTATATCTCTTATACTTTTATCTTCTTTTAATTTTTCCTCACTAAGTTCTATTAATCTCTTATCCCAATCTTTCGGCCTTTTATAACTAAATAACTCACTTGATACTTGAATATTATATAAATGCTGCTTCGCCTTTTCATCATCTTTAATTAAAATAAGAAATTGCATACCATCACTCAAAAACGTTCCTTTTATCGGTACGATTGTAGCTGCAAAAATCACAAAGTGTAAAACAGAAAAATATAAAAGATATTGATAATAACTCACCATGTATATGTAACCAAAAGTAATACCAAATAATAAACTTATCATTGGTCCACCTAAAGTCATCCATGCCCATTTTTTTGAAAGGTTCGGTGTCTCTATAGTAGGTGGCACTAGCATTACAACGCCTCCAAAGTACATCCACAATTTATTTTCTCGAATGCGTACTTTCCCCTTCTCTTTTTGAAAGGTAATCGGCCCTACTGTCATAAATTTAAAATTCAAACCACCTATTAAACCAAGTACTGCATGTCCTAGCTCATGAATAGCTAGCACCAATAAAAAAATTCCAAATAATATCCATATTTCCAACATTACTTCTAATTTCTCAGTTCGAATTACTACGTATAAAATGGACAGAACTAACGCCGCTGTCATAGAACCAGCTGGTCTTCTTAAAATATCCACCTTTTTCTCCCCTTAATAAATCATTTTTCTATGCATTTCATACATAAATTTCCCGAGATGCAATATCCAAATAAATGAGATTAAGCCAATTAATACAAAATCGATATCACTAGCCGCTGTATATATAACGGCAGCCCACCATACATATGCCAATACTGTATTCGTAAATTCATATGCTTTATATCCAGCCTCATGCACAATGTGCTTTAATCCTTCATCTGCGTTTTTCGTCCACATTTTCATAGATTCCATATATGTTACACCTTGTTCAGGATATAGCTTGTTATAACGATTTTTTATTATGAGCCCGATAACCACTACAATAGTCAAACAGACAATAGATGCTACTAAATTCCACACTGCAAATGAAACATTTGTATCCTGCAACAGTGCACGTCTACATGTAATAACTGCATATACAAACCATGCCTGCGTAACTATATCACCTACACGTAAATATATACTTATAATGCCTAATTTTCTGCCTTGTACGCTCTCTTCTTCATCGCGTGCCTCCGCTAACATACGTGTATTCTTCCAAGTGTAGTACATCATTAAGATTCCAAAAATAGTACATACACCTATAAATGTATTAGATGATAATTTTCTCGGTTCATCTGAGAGTAAATTTAAAGCTATATAAGATGTTAAAAAGCCACCCATCATACTTAATGCTATTTTCCCCGCAAAATCAAATTGTTTTTTTCGTTTACTCTTCTTCATCCTCTTCCCCCTCCACTAACGTAAATATTTCCTCCACCGGTACGTTGAAAATGTGTGCGATTTTTAGCGACAATACAATAGATGGTGCATAATCCCCGCGCTCAATTAAACTAATCGTTTGCCGTGATGATCCTATCGCTTTCCCTAAATCCCCTTGTGATAAACGATGCTTTGCTCGCAATTCCCTCACTCGATTTTGAAGCTTCATGTCTTCCCTCTTTTTCATTTATTTAATTAAAATTGTAAATAATATCCTTATCCTTGTCAATTATAATTGTCATTTTGACGTTAATAATTGACAATATAATCTATATAATTTTAAACAGATGAACTAACAAAATCTCATTAAAATAGATTGGAACATAAAATAAAAAGGCAGTGCGTTTGCACTGCCTTCCTAAATTCTGACATAGAATGGATTCCATATTAACTTGCGTTTTGTAACAATACTCGTTTTAACTGTTTGCGGAAACGAACACTTAACGTAATTGCTACGATAACGATAACTCCAACAATGATTTTACCGATATGATCTTCTAGCACTCCAAAGATGTCATGTAAGTTTCCACCTAACCAATAACCACCGATTAAGAAGAATGATACCCAAAATAGAGCACCTGAGTAAATTGTAATTGCAAAACGACGGAATGGTAAGTTAATAATTCCTGCAAAATATCCTGTAAAATGACGTACACCAGGAATAAAGAAGCCGATAAAAATAAGGAAGTATCCATACTTATCAAACCACATTCTTGTTAAGTCGATTTTTCTTTGTGTTAAAAATACGTATTTCCCATACTTTTGAATAAAGGGCATACCTAATTTATTTCCTAAAAAGTATTGCATTGTCATTCCTACACTTGTCCCAATAAAGGATAGGATAATTAAAATTGGTAAACTTAAATCGCCCTTTTGTGCTAAAAACCCCGCATACGCTAACGTTGGCTCTCCCGGAAACGGAAGTGCAATATATTCTAACAGCAAACCAACAAGTACAACATAGTACCCGTACTGCTGAAATAATTCATGAACCCATTCCATGTCATCTCTCCTTTCAATCACGTACAACTTCTTACTATTATTGTATAAAAAAATTGTCGAAATAACTATCACAATAGCTTACATTTTTATTACATTTTTGTAAGGCTCACTAAAGTTTTCTGTTCATTATTTGCTGCTATCCATTTTCGCTTTTCGATGTGCTAACAATTATATACCGTACGGAATAGAGCTATTAATATGCATTTTTTATCCAGTTTTTAACACTTAAAAGTCACCTTATTTTGTTCTCAATAAAAAACCACCACAAACTCATACTAACTTCATATTAGCTTCATATACGTATTGTAAGATTATATCGGAATTTGTTGAAAAATTTAACTAATATATGACTAAGCATTAAATTGAATAAATATAAGTAGTTTTTCGAAATTGAAAAAAGGGTGAATAAGAAATGGAAGCTTATAAAATGCATGATTTTATTAATACAAATGTTGAATCTCATCAAAATGAAACCGTTTTTAATTTACACATATGTGAAACAAGTGAATTTGACGTAAGTTTAACAAAATCTACAACACTGTCTTTTATCGTTTCAAAAAAGAACATTAAGATTGTTACGAAAAAATGGATTAATTCAAATCAAGAAAGCATGATTGGTAAAAGTTACATCATTCCAACGAAAGCTTTCCACTACTTCTTACCAATTATTTCTGAAACTGAAGATGAGCTAAATATTCAAGTTCAAAGTTTTGGACTACATGGTGAACTTTTACTAAATGAAAGATTACTTATTGATAAAAACAACAAACAAAATCCAAAGATTACTACCTTCTTTGAAACATTAGATGAAAATGTAAATAAAGTATTACGAGGATTGCAAATTCATTGTATGTAAGACTATTACAATAGCAAAAAGGAGAATATAATGAAAAAACTATTATTAAGCGCACTATTATCATTAGGATTTTTAACTATTCCATTCACAAATGCTGAGGCAGCTACAACAAACGATCAGCTTATCGTGAATACGCAGTTAAATAAAATGGATTATTATCAAAACGGACAATTTATAAAGAGTTTTACTGTCGCTACTGGAAAAGCAGCCACACCTACGCCTAAAGGTACTTTTCAAATCGTTAATAAAATTAAAAACCGTCCTTACTATACAGGAAAAATTAAAGGCGGCGATCCACGTAATCCACTTGGTGACCGTTGGCTCGGACTAAACATGGCAGGAACTTACGGAACAACTTATGCGATTCATGGTACTAACAATAATCAAGCAATCGGCAAATGGACAACACTTGGTTGTATTCGTATGTATAACAATGATATACACTGGTTATTTGAGCGTATTCAGCAGCAAGCTACCGTCACTGTAAAATAACCTAAAAACAAGATTTATGTGTAGCCAAGAATTTTATATCTTGGCTTATTTTATTTATTCATTTACAGTAGCAAAACAACTGTATTTACATATATAATAAGAATAGGTTTCGTTAAACAACATCAAAACATTGATAAACATGGATATTAAAATTATACAGTTATAATATTTTATAAATTTTACAATACATACTATAATAGAACTAATGTAATTCTGAAATATTCAGTTTCTCTAAACCATTCCCCTTGCTACTTTCATGATGACTTTATAGCGGGGGCTTATTATATGTATAAACAATTTGAGTTATCCAAAAAATGATGAATTCGAATATTGCAGTAAAAAGCGTTATTTAGGAGGTGTTACTATGACGCATATACTGGTGATTGAAGACAACCCAGATATACAAGAACTGATTCGTGAATTTCTAATGGCACAAAACTTTACTGTTGATGTCGTTGGCGCTGGAACAGAAGGTATTCTTCTTTTCCAAAAAAATTCATACGATCTTGTCCTCCTTGATGTGATGTTACCAGATATAGATGGCTATAGTATTTGTAAAATTATGCGAGGACAATCTGATGTACCGATCATTATGTTAACAGGCTTACATAATGAAGAAAGTGAAATTAAAGGATTTGAGTTAGGTATTGATGACTATATTACGAAACCGTTCCATTACACCGTATTTATTAAACGTGTAGAGGCTGTATTAAGAAGGGCAGCAACAAAGGAAGCAGAAGCTGCAACTATACTACAATTCCATGAATTGATGTTAAATTCTACAGCCTATGCCGCTTATGTTCATGGTAATCAAATTGAATTGACAACAAAAGAATTTGAAATTTTATATACTTTACTGCAAAATCGGGGAAAAGTATTATCAAGAAGTGATTTGCTGAATAAGGTATGGGGCTATGAACATTATGGTGATGTAAGAGTTATAGATACACATATTAAGAACTTAAGAAAAAAATTAGGAATTCCTTATATTAAAACGGTGAAAGGCATTGGCTACAAAATCGAATCGTAGTACAGACAACATCACCAAAAATATTTTCATCAAAACCTTATTATTTTGTATTCTTTTATCACTTTGTCTTTATCAAATTATTTATTTTCTAGCTTCAAACTACGATAAAGAACGTTTTGCAAAAGAAAATGGAGCGCTGTCTACAGAACAAGCGGATTCAGACAAACAAAACGACCAAAGTAAAACGAATCAAAGTAAGGCTGTTTCAGAGAGTACGATTTCCAATTTCCAGTCTTCTATTATAGATTATAAAGCACTCTCTACAGCCATAAATCACCTTTTGCAGCCTAGCCAAACTGTAAAAGCAAAAGAACATACCCAAAATATTGCGGGGAAAAACAGCACTTCTGCTCCACTTACAGAAACGGAAAAGCAAGTCGCTACTAATGATGCCTTACATAAACAAAATGCAGCAAGTAAAACAAATGATGCACAAGATAATCCAAAATTAGCAGATGTACTGCAGCAGTTAGCTCCACATATTGGCGCGACAATGCTTGCATTATCTTTACTCGGATCTTTAATTTATACAAAACTAATTGCCAAACCTTTTCAATTTATGAGCGATGCTTTAAAAGATATTATGAATCTTGATTTCTCAGATAAAAAGCTACTTAACAAAAATACAGACCAAACTGATTTTAATTTACAAGTAGCTGCTTCACAGGTCCCAAATATCGTGAAGAATTTACATGCAAGCAATCAAGATTTAAGAAACGAGCTCAAGAGAGAACAACAATTAGAACAATCTCGTAAAGAATTTATGTCTATGGTATCCCATGAATTAAAAACACCAATCGCAGCCGTTATGGGACAACTAGATGGCATGATTCACGGAATTGGAGCTTATAAAGATAGAGATAAATATTTAAAACGTTCCTATGAAATGATGCAAGATATTAACATATTAACGGAAAAAATGTCGGAATTATCCAAAATACAAAACCCTCAATTTAAACCTAATTTAAAAGTTATCTCATTAACTAATATTATTGAGGATGTTATGAAAAAAGTAGATTATTTCGTATCTGTAAAGCAGTTAAATGTTCAATCTAACATTAAACAAGATGTACAAGTTTTAGCTGATCCCAAATTTATTGAAACTGCTATTTTTAACATTATTTCAAATGCAATTCATTACACAATTGACCATCAGCATGTATATATAAAGCTTTACGAAAAGCCAAACGGTTATGCATTAGAAGTATTAAATACAGGTTCACAAATTGATGAGGATAAACTCGCCCATTTATTTGAGCCGTTCTATCGCGCAAATCCTGACAAACATGGCTTAGTACAAGGTAGTGGTCTTGGGTTATACATTGTAAAACAAATACTAGATAAGCATCAGTTTCCTTATGGGATACAAAACACACCTCAAGGTGTAAAATGTTCTATTGTATTCCCAAAAGCAATGTAAAAACCTACTACAATTTCATACCCCAAATTCATACTTCGTATGAGTGGCGGAATTTTGTAGAGTATCTTACTCTGTTTCGTTCGCCCGTTATCCTTATTTGGATAGCGGGCGTTTTTTATTATTTAAAAGGAGGATTTTCATGGAGAAATTTAAGTATTCATTACTCGTTTTATTCGGAGCTTGTAGCTACGGCGTACTCTCCACTATTTTCAAAATCGGATTTATTGATGGATTTTCAGCACATCAACTATTAGGAGGACAATATGTCTTCGGATGGATTGGGCTTCTTCTGCTCGTTCTTTTCGTTTCACGTCATAAAGTAACAAAAAAGCAATTCTTTTCCTTACTAACAGTTGGCACAACAATGAGTATGACTGGTATCTTCTACGCTATTTCTGTAGAAGAACTACCAGCATCTATCGCTGTTGTCCTACTCTTCCAGTTCACATGGATTGGTGTCGTTATAGAAGCAATCGCTAATCGAACATTACCAAGCCGTGAGAAAGTTATATCTATCATTATTTTAATTACTGGAACATTGTTTGCAGGCGGTGTCTTTGAAGGTCTCGGACAAAACTTTTCCACGAAAGGTATTATCTTTGGTCTATTAGCCGCTGTCTCTTTTTCATTCTATGTTTTTGCAAGTGGGCGTGTTGCTACAGAAGTTCCGCCTTATACGAAAAGCTTTCTTATGACAACAAGCGCTACTCTTATCGTATGCCTATTCTTCCCGCCAACCTTTTTAACGGATGGTGCCCTGCAAGCCGGTCTTTGGAAATACGCTTTCTTCCTCGGATTGTTCGGCGTTGTCGTACCTGTCATTTGTTTTTCAATTGGTGTACCGAAAGTAGGAACAGGACTTAGTACAATACTAGGAGCAGCTGAATTACCAACGGCCATTATCGCTTCTATTACACTTGTACATGAAGTCGTAACCTTCATGCAGTGGATTGGGATACTCTTTATACTACTTGGAATTTTTACTCCTCAGCTGCTTACGGCTAGGAAAACAAAGAAACATAGTAGCTTGCATAGTGCGTAACAAAAGACCTTTCATGTATTTGAAAGGTCTTTTTCTCTATCTCACTTTACCGCTCCATATAGCTTTTCTATTTCATGCTCAATTTGTTTTACATCGATTCGTTCAAATAGTGGCTGCACACTATCAATTCTATTCGGCAACTTGTTTTGAGGCTCCCAATTTCGGTTCACAATCGATAATGTGTTTCTAACTCTTTCACTTGAAAATGGTAAAAACGGTTCAAGGAGATTTGCAAAATTAGCGATAAGATACACACAGTTATAAATCGTTTCTTCACATGAAACTGAATCATCTTCTCGTTGTTTCCATGGCTGCCTCTCATCAAAGTATTTATTTGCAAAACGTACTGCATCAAATATTGTTTCTAACGCCACTTTAAATTTAGTTTGCTCAATTGATTCTCCTACATTTATATATAATCCTTCTATCTTCTCTTTCAGCTCTTCATTAATAATTCCATTCGGTACAATACCATCATAATACTTTTCAATAAACTTTAATGTCCGGTTCACAAAGTTTCCGTATGCACCTAACAATTCACTATTATGACTGTAAATGAATTCACGCCATGAAAAATCAGTATCACGATTTTCTGGTGCATTGACCGTTAAAAAGTAACGAATAGAATCTGGATTGTAGCGTTCTAATATGTCAGGCACCCATACTGCCCAGTTTTTACTTGTAGATAACTTTCTTTTTTCAACTGTTAAATATTCATTTGAAACGATATGACGAGGAATTGCGCCTTCTCCTATTCCAAGTAATACCGCTGGCCAAATGATGGAATGAAACGGAATATTATCCTTTCCGTGCACATAATATGTTTTCGCTTCTCTATCCCAAAACTCTTGATCATCTTTCCCTGTTTCTTCAGCCCAATATTTACTTGCTGAATAATATCCTGTCACGGCTTCAATCCATACGTAAACTTTCTTATCTTCATACCCTTCTACTGGTATCGGTACCCCGATTGGTAAATCACGTGATACGGCCCTATCTTGTAATCCTTCCTTTACATACCTTTCTGTTAGCTGAATCGCATTGTCACGCCATGTTCCTTCTTGTTTTGCGATTTCTACTGCTTCTTTAATTTGCTCCTGAAATGTATGCAATGCGAAATAGAAATGCTCTGTTTCCTGTATCGATGGCTTACTACCGCATAACTTACATTTCTTTTCTAACAAATCGAGCGGATCTAAAATAGCTGAACACGCATCGCATTGATCTCCTCTTGCTGCTTCATGGCAATGTGGGCAAATGCCTTCTACATAACGATCAGGTAAAAACTGCGTACACGTTTCACAATACGCTTGTTCCACTGTTTTTTTGTAAATATAGCCTTCTTCTAATAAACGTAAAAAGACATTTTGAACAGTTTCATGATGGTGCTCACTATCTGTACGTGTATAGCAATCATACGTAAAACCAAGTTTATGAAAACATCGCTGGAATTCTTCATGATACTTATCAGCAATTTCCTTCGCCGTCACCCCTTCTTGTTTTGCCCTAATTGCAATAGGTGTTCCATTACAATCACTTCCCGAAACATACAACACATTCTCACCTTTTGCCCGGTAATAACGTGCTAAAATATCTCCAGGTAACAAACTCGCAATATGTCCAAGATGTAACGAACCATTTGCATATGGCCAAGCGCCTCCAATAAAAATACTCATCTTACATTCCTCCTTTTAAATATAAAAAAGCCCCGCCCTTATCTTAAAAAAGATAAGGGCGGGGCTGTATAAACAGTCGCGGTACCACCTTATTTCGCCAATTACTCACATAATTAGCCTTAACAAGTACGGAGCTATATGCTCTTATACTGTGGTTTTGATAACGAGTACCAACTCTCGTCGCCGCCTACTATTATCATTTGATAAGTTCAGGACGAAGCTCAAAGGCCATTGTTCAAATGAATATTCTTGCTTCTTCTCAGCTACCGAAGCTCTCTGGAAAGAATGTGTTCATCCTACTTTTCCTTTTCAATGCTTTTACGTATAACAAGTATTTTACGACTTAATCACAGAAAAATCAAACTTTTATCCAGAAAGAAAAGGAAATCCCATCCCCTTGCCGAATAACTATACGTTCACAAAAGGAGTGATACGATTGAATCAAAAACAACTAAGTACACGTAATGAAAAAAGCTGGAATGCAGCTGCTTATGAAGCTTGGACGAATCGCCACGGGGCACCAGCCGATTATGCGAAAAAAATCATGGAAGACCCTATGCGCGAGGTAGATCACTATTTACCTTACATACAATCTCCGAAAGGAAAACGTATTATTAATTTACTCGGATCAAAAGGAAATAAAGCTGTCTCTCTCGCTCTTCTAGGAGCTGACGTAACAGTTGTTGATATTTCAGCAAGTAATGCAAAATATGCAAATGAACTTGCAGACGCAGCTGGTGTCTCTATCCAGTATGTCGTTTCTGATGTATTACATGTACAGCTCTCACAATCATTTGATATCGTATTGCTGGAACTTGGTGTACTCCATTATTTTTTAGATTTAAAACCACTCTTTCAAAAAATTGCTACTTTACTTAAGCGAGATGGAACGCTTATCCTTCGTGACTATCATCCTGTTTACACGAAATTATTAGGAGTAGACCACCCATCATTTCAGGCCAATGGAAATTATTTCGATGAAGAATTGATTGAAGATGATGTCGCTTATAGCATTCTTCTTACAGAAGCGCAGAAAGAATCCTTACCTAAAACAACCATCCGTCGCTGGACGCTAGGAGAAATTATTACAACACTTGCGGAAGAACATTTTAAAATTGAAAAACTAGTTGAAGAACACGGGTCTCATCAAAGGTGGGTCTTCCCTTCTACTGCACCGGAAGAAATTGAAAATCGTGTGCCTGGTTTATATACATTAATTGCGACAGCATGCAAAAAAGGATCCCTTCACGGATAGGATCCTTTTTGCATGCTCACGCATATAAGTTGAGGTTGGAGATTACCATAATTCTGTAGAATAGGACACAAGATATTTCAACATTTCGTCTCTGACTTACGTCGTCAAAAAGGGGTATGACCAACATAACGAAGAGTAATGTTACGGTTGATATTGATAATCGTTATCAACTAATTAGAAGTATACATGATGTTATTTCAAATTACAATAGCATTTCTCATTTTTATTTATGAACTTTTTGATATACAAATGTATACATTTTAAGAACATTTACTCATATTAATCTGCCACCTTCCATTATCTGCTATAATTTTCATTGAACAGATTAATAACTTCATAATGATGTTTTATTAATGTCGTTCTTAAATATTTATAAATCATAATAAATAGTTTTTAAAGGTAGGGGTAACGATGAAATATGTTAGTATTCGCAAAAAACTACTGTTCACACTCTTAAGCATTTCTTCTTTATTTAGTATTGCTCTTATTGTTATTCTTTCATTCGCTATGAACCAAGCAAGCGAAATTGAAACGTTAAAAAATGATGTATCTAAACGAGCAACAATTTTAAAAGAACGTGGTGATTGGTTCCAAGCACAAGTTGCCGGTTTACAAGAATATTTACTGTCACATGATCAAAAAGGATTGGATAAATTCAACCGAGAAGGAAAAAAACTTGCTGATACTAGAGAGAAAGTAACAAGTGATAAAAAACTCCCAGAAGGAATGAAAGAAGCGATTTTAATGGGAGCAAAATGGCGAAGCGTCATAGATAATGAAGTCCTCCCTCTCGCTCGCGAAGGAAAATGGGACGAAGCATCCAAAATCGCTTTAGCTCAAACCGATTATGTAAACGAGCTTTTAAGTCGTTTTACTAAATATGCAAATGAAGAAAATGATAAACGTGACGCATTAATTGCTGACGTAGAGTCTTCTTCATCTCTTATTCAATATATTATTTTCTTCTCACTCATTACATGTACGTTAACATCTATTTTATTAGCATGGTGGTTCTCTGGTAAACTCGTTAAACCGATACGACAAATTGATGAGAAATTAAAAGAATTAGCTTCTCAAGACGGCGATTTAACTGCTAGATTACACGTAACGAGTAAAGATGAAATTGGTGATATCGCCAATTCCTTTAATCAAATGCTCGCTAACTTACAACGTATCATAAAACAAGTGCAACAAACATCAACAAGTGTCAAAGAAGCGTCTGAAAATGTATTTATCGAAACAACTACGTCTATGGAAAATACAGCAAAAACCGAAGAAACGATGAATGCTCTTGAGCATAATATTCGTTCACAAGTTTCCAGTATCGAAGAAAGTTCAACTGCAATGGATGATATGACAACGAGTGTTCAGCGTATTGCTGAATCTGCCTCTTCTGTTACTAGCCTAGCTGTTACAACTGCTGAAAAAGCAGATAGTGGGAATAAAGTCATTGAGAAATCTATTACACAAATGCATACCATTAACGAAGCTGTTAACGCTACATCACAAGTAGTAGAACGACTCATTACACATACGAATCATATTGATACTGCACTTCAATCCATTTCTAATATCGCGGAACAAACGAATTTACTCGCTTTAAATGCTTCAATTGAAGCAGCTCGTGCTGGTGAACATGGAAAAGGATTCGCCGTTGTTGCCGATGAAGTACGAAAACTTGCTGAACAATCTCAGCTAGCAGCAACTGACATTAACCATTTACTTCATCAAATTCAAGCTGACACAAAAATAGCAAATGAAATGATGACGCAAGGTCAGTCAGAGGCTTCAGAAGGAATTACAGTCATTCGTACCGCTGGATCTTCATTCTCGGAAATTGTTAACCACATTAACAAAGTCTCTACACAAATGCAAGAAATGTCTGCAACTGCTGAAGAAATGGCCGCAAGTTCTGAAGAAATGAACGCTTCACTTAATAACATCGCTTCTATTTCAAATGAAGTTGCCGCCGAAACGTCACAAACAGCAACTTCGGCTGGTGACCAAGTAAACAAAATGAGTGTCGTTGCTAAAAAAGCTTCTGAAATGAAAACGACCGTACAAGAACTTGAAGTTCTCGTTTCCCATTTCAAAACAAACGTTTAAAGCGAAATTTTCATTTATACTTCTATGATATCCAAATTATTAAAAAGAGAGATTTACAGTCTCTCTTTTTTCACCTTAAAATATCTCTTTCTATCTCTCATTCCGTCTGCTATAATTCCTAAAGGAAAGAAGAAAGCTTTGTTCCAGATGGAGTAAAGCTTTCTTTCAATTTTTTAAATTTATTAATTCTAATACTAAGATTTCACAAAGGAGGCTTTTTATCATATGAATTTTATTAGCATTCGAAAAAAACTTATGTTCATGATGGGAACGATTTGCGCTTTATTTGGAATCGCCTTAGCTTTTATTTTATTTTTTGCTATTGACCAATCTCATAAAGCTGAAGCTTTACAAAAAGAAATTTCTCCCCTTGCAACAGAATTGAAAGAACGTGGAGACGCTTATCAAGTACAACTTTCTGCTTTAAGAGGTTATTTATTACAACATGATCAAGTCGAATTAGACAAGTTTAATGAGATGAGTAAACGTCTGGAGGATTCAAAAGATAAACTTCTTTCTAATCCAAATATTTCTCAATCCGTGAAAGATACAATGGAATCAGGATCGACTTGGAGAAAATTTATTGAAGAAAGAGTTTTCACTCTTGCAAAAGAACAAAAGTGGGAAGAGGCTCTACAAGTAGCTTATGCAGAAAATGGTGCCGTTTATAAAGTAATTGGTGACTTCACAAATTATAGTAATGAACAAGCCAAGTTACGTGACGAATCTATCAAAAAAATTGATCAATCTTCACTACAAATTGAATATGTTATCTTCTTATCACTTGTTATTTGTATTACCGTAGCTATCATTCTTGCATGGTGGTTCTCTGGTAAACTTGTAAAACCAATTCAACAAATTGATAATAAGCTAAAAGAATTATCATCTCAAGAAGGTGACTTAACAGCTCGCCTACAAGTAAATAGCAATGATGAAATTGGTACAATCGCAACATCCTTTAATAAAATGTTAGAAAACCTACAACATATCATCAATCGTGTGCAAAAAACATCTGTGGAAGTACAAAACGCTTCTGAAAATATGCTAGAAAAGACGAATATATCACGCGAGGCAACAATAAGAGTTCAAAGCTCGATGTCTAGCTTAAATGCAAATATTCAATCGCAAGCCTCTAGTATGGAAGAAAGCTCAACTGCAATGGACGATATGACAGTAAGCGTTCAGCGTATTGCTGAATCTGCTTCATCTGTAACTGAACTTGCTGTAACTACATCTGAACAGGCTAACGATGGAAGTTTAGTTATTCAAAAATCTGTTTCACAAATGACAACGATACACGACGCGGTAAATGCTACGTCAGAAGTGGTCGAACGTCTAATCACTCACACGAAATATATTGATACAGCTGTTCAATCTATTTCTAATATCGCAGAACAAACAAACTTACTTGCTTTAAATGCATCTATCGAAGCAGCTCGTGCTGGCGAACAAGGAAAAGGTTTCGCTGTCGTAGCTGACGAAGTTCGAAAACTTGCGGAACAATCTAAAACAGCGGCAACAGATATTAACCAATTACTACATCAAATTCAACAAGACACTGAAACTGCAAGTTCTATGATGTCACAAGGTCGTTCGGAAGCATTTGAAGGTATTCATGTCATTCGTGAAGCTGGCAACTCTTTCACAACGATTGTGGAACAAGTAAATAAAGTATCTACTCAAATGCAAGACATCTCAGCAACCGCTGAGGAAATGGCTGCAAGCGCTGAAGAAATGAACGCTTCACTGAATAACATCGCTTCTATTTCGACTGAAGTATCTAGTGAAACAGCGGCAACCGCACAATCTGCTGAGCAAAAGGTCATTACTATGAATGAGATGACTGTAACTGCTAGACAAATGAAACAAACAGTTCAAGAATTAGATCAACTCGTATCTCATTTCAAAACTGAATAGCTTTCAAAAAATATTCCTCTTTTAAGAGGAATATTTTTTTGAGCTCATTCCCTGCATATTATATATATATCCGTTATAATGAGAATCGATATCATTAATATGTAGGGGGTGCTACACATGTCACAACAAGCATTTGAAGAAAAGTTATATGCAAACTTAGAAGCTGTTATTGATCCTGAACTAGGTGTTGATATTGTTAATCTTGGATTAGTTTATGACGTTACAGCAGATGAAAATAATAATGCTGTCATTACGATGACGATGACTTCTATCGGTTGTCCAATGGCTGGGCAAATTGTATCAGACGTAAAAAAAGTATTATCAACGAACGTACCTGAAGTCAATGAAATAGAAGTAAATGTCGTTTGGAATCCGCCCTGGTCTAAAGAACGCATGTCACGTATGGCGAAAATCGCATTAGGTATTCGCGACTAAATAAAGAAAGACCTGACATCCTAGTCAGGTCTTTTTCTCTAATTATTTTACGCCTACTGCATCATAAGCTTTCGTTACAGCTTGTACAGCTTTAGAGTTTTTACCATATAAATCTTCAGCTGACTGAAGAGCAGCTTGACGCATCATCTTAAAGTCAGAGTTTGCAGTTAAATATTTCGTAAGAGCACGGTAATAAATTTTTTCTGTCGCTTCACGGCCTACTCCAGTTACTTTCACACCGTAATGCTCTCCGCCATCAGATACTAAATAGGCAGCTTTATTGTTAATACTACTGTTAATATGAACGCCGCCATTATCAGCTGTTCCAGTGTAGCGTTTATTGTAATGATCTGGGTAACCTTCACCTGGTTTTAATGGATTTGGAATAGATGCTGGATCTTTCAGAGAGCGAAGTGCATCACCAGGTTTTCCAGGTGTATAAATGTCAGCACCTAAATCCCAGCTCTTCTTCTCAACCATAACACCCATAATATCAGATAACGATTCATTTAACGCACCTGACTCATTTTTATAAACAAGGTTTGCTGTATGTTCAGTTACAGCATGCGTTAATTCGTGACCGATAACATCTAGTCCAGCAGATAATGGAATGAATGTTTTTCCATCACCATCACCATACATCATTTGTACACCGTTCCAAGCAGCGTTATTCCAAGCTGTACCTACGTGAACAGTTGAAATAAGCTTCGCGCCTTTATCATCGAAAGAGTTACGATTAAATGTCTTTTTGTAGTAATCATATACTTTTCCTGCATTTACATGCGCATCAACTGCAGCTTTATCTTCGAAGAATTTAGATTTACTTTCAACTTCTTCTCCTGTATATCCAAGCCATTGTGAGAATAAATTAAACCAGTTCTCGTCCATATTTTCTGCATCAAATGTATGAATACCTTGTCCTCGTTTACCATCAAACAAGTTGAATTGTCCTGTTTTCGTATCTTGAGCAATTTCAAATGATTGTCTAGCACCTAATACTCCGTAACCAAATCCAGTAATGTTATCTACAGCATTATATTTCTCAATAACATTTCCATTTGTTGCATCAACAAAATAATGCCAATATCCTGGAGCTGGCTTTGAAATCGATGCTTTCACTAAATATGCAAGATAGAAATCCCCATCTTTTTCATACACAAATAAATCTTTTTTCACACCGTCATAACTCTTTACTTTACCAACTTCTTTTTCAATATCTGCCTTTGCAATCGTTTCTGCTTGTTCCGCACTAATGCTTGCAGCTGCAGGAATATTTTTATCCTCTAAGTTCGGAATAACTTGTCCAAAGAATGCTTTTACATTATTTTCTTTATCTAGTGTAACAGTTTGATCTGAACCATACACAGGAATGTTATTATGTTTCTCAACTAACTTCACGTGTGTTGTGCCAGATTCAGCATCTTTTTCTTCCCCAACGACATTGAAATGTTTATCAATATTTCCTGCTAATTTAAACATATCTTTCTTACTCTCTAAATACTGAAAGACTGTCTCTTTTTTATCTAGTCCTTCCGGTGCTTTCCATTCTTCACCTATGTATGCAGGCGTTTTAAATTCTTGATGATATTGAATTTTTTGTTCTTCCGCTTTCGTTGTCGTTGCTCCAAATGTTCCAAATCCCCCGGCGATAACAGTTAAGGCTAATGCTGATGAAATGACTTGCTTTTTCACTATAACATTCCCCATTCCCTAAAGATTTTTGACACTTTTATACAATTCTTATTTTCCGGGCTAATACCTTTATCTAAATATTGAGAAAGTTTTTTCTGACAATTCCACTCAAAAAAAGAGGACATCCCTTCGATGTCCTCTTTTCCATAAACGTTCGATTATTTTTTCAATTCAATTGCTAAATAATGTGATTGCTCTTTCGCTTCAATATGAATATCCTCTTCTATCGCTTCTGCTGCATCACGCATAACAAGGCTTTCACCATTTATTACACTACTTCCTTCAATTTGAACAAGATACAATTGACGGCCTTCTCGCACAGGAAAATGAATTTCTTTTCCGGCATCTAACGATAAAGAATATAAATTTGCATCTTGGTGAATACGAATTGGTGCCTCTCCTTCTACTGGAGATACCATATGGAACCATTCATTCTCACGCTTACTCCAATCAAATGTAAACTCACCATAGTTTGGTTTATGATCCGCACGATCTGGTAAAATCCAAATTTGTAATAAACGTAGTGTTTCATTTCCTAAATTATGCTCGCTATGAAATACACCTGTGCCAGCACTCATATATTGAACATGTCCTCGCTCAATTGTTCCGCGGTTCCCCATGCTATCCTCATGTGTTAAAGCACCATCTACAACGTACGAAATGATTTCCATATCGCGGTGCGGATGCATATCAAAACCAGTTTGTGCCGCTACTAGGTCATCATTAATTACACGCAATGCTCCAAAGTTCATGTTATTCGGGTTATAGTAGTTCGCAAAGGAAAAATGAAAATGTGTATTTAACCAACCATGATTTGCTCTTCCCATATTTTTATGATCAACTTTTCTAAACATATCCTTCACCTCATATTATCTCGAATTCAAGATTTATTTTAAAAATTTTTCTCACTGTAGTTTTTTTAGTAATTTTAATAATTGATGTCGTTCTTCTACATTTAAATTTTGAAACTGCTCCGCTTGGAAAGTTTCTTGAGGCGGGACGATTTCTTCATATAAAGCTTTTCCCTTTTCTGTTAACGAAATATATTTTGTAGTACCTTCTTGTTCACGATGAATCCACTCCAGCTGCTCCATTTTATTTAATAGCTGCGTGATATTTCCCTTCGTAACAAATAGTTTATTTCCGAGCTCTTGCTGCGTTAGACGATTATATCCTCCAACTTGAGCTAGCACATCAAACTGAGCGGCAGATACATTCCATTCTTTCAAATGCTGATTCGTCTCACGAATACTTTTATTATAAAAACGTGATAAACGAAACCACAATAGTAACCCGAGTCTATCTTCTGTTTTCATTCTATCACCTCGCTCGTTTCACACCATTAGTTTAGAACTAAACTTTATAAAAGTCAATCACTTACTTTTAGTAATCAGCAAAGAAAGCACAGTGCCATTTCTCCACTATGCTTTACATTAACTTTCTATTTTTATATTCATCTAACTTCCTCTCCGCGAACTTTCTCGCATCTTTCTCAATCCATCTATCTTCGTACAATTCACTTCCAACATACAATACTTCCCTCTTATGCTGCATCGCATGGCGAAATTCATGCAATAGTGTTTTGAGCACCTGCTCATACTCTTCCCACATACAAACAAAAATTAATTGTTTTTCTTTATGATAAAAACCACCTACTGGGAATAAGAATTCCTCTTCTTCTTCTCCTAATGATAGAAGCACATGATTCGCATCACACGTATCGCAAAAAATAACTGGTGTTTTACATACTTCAATCAGTGAAAACAAATCATCTCTAAGCCTTTTGACATCCCAAGGAAGCTCCGAATCCAACACATACCAATTCTCCACCTGTTGATATACATTTTGAAACTGGAGTTCCATTTTTCTATAATCCCCTTTCCAAACTCCCTTTTCCTATATGTATGCCACAATATGGTAAATATTAAACGTATTCTTTCATCCTTGAAAAAATGCCAATAAAAAAGGAATCTATACCGACATAGATTCCTTTTCCGTAATCACTTTTTTTTCATCATTTTTTTTAATACAAAGTAACCAATTGCACAAACAATAGCAGCAAGTGCAAAGTATTTCACATATGGCCCAGCGACTTTATTAATACTTTCCCACTCTGTTCCTAATTTAAAACCTAAATATACAAATACAATCGACCACGGAATAACAGCTAATGTAGTTAGCGTAATAAACTTAGCATGTGACATTTTTGCAATCCCTGCTGGTATCGAAATAGCATGACGCACAACAGGAATAAAACGCGCTGTAAAAATAACACCAGTTCCGTAACGATTAAACCACGCTTCAGCATAATCAATATGTTTCTTTTGAATTAAAATATATTTTCCATATCGCTCAAGGACGGGTCTTCCTCCGTATCGACCGATCCAATAAATGAATAATTGTGCGATTACACCACCAATTGTACCGAACGCGACAGCGCCCCAAAACGTAATGCTTCCTGTTGATACTAAATAACCTGCATAAGATAATACGATTTCACTTGGGATAACCTCTAGCATTAATCCAAGCATAATTCCCCAATAACCAAGTCCTTCTAGAAAAACTAAAACGGAATGAATCAACTCTCCTAACATCATGTACCTCTCTTTACTGTTTTCATTGCAAAAAATAAAAGTACAAGCAGTAAATATCTTGTACTTTTATTTTTTTAAAATTAGCTAGTCTTCGTATCCCACTTAAAGATTTTATTTAAAAATTTATATACATTCTTTGACTCTTTCGTCAGAAGTGGACCTAAGATGGATAGTATAAGCACGTATAGTGCCGAGAATGGTTTCAAGACTGACATTAAACCACCGGCGATGCCGATATTGGCCATAATGATGGAGAATTCTCCTCTTGAAACAATTGTTAATCCAATATTTGTTGATGCTTTATGAGATAATCCAGCTTGTCGCCCTGCAATCATTCCTGCAACAAAGTTTCCGATGATTGTAAGAAGGACAGCACCTAACGTTAACCATATCGCTCCGCCTAATGAAAACGGATCAATGCTTAATCCGAAACTGAAGAAGAAAATAGCTCCGAAAAAGTCTCTAAATGGAACAACAAGATGTTCAATTCTGTCACTATGCTCTGTCTCAGAGAAAACTAATCCTAAAAGAAGTGCTCCAATTGCTTCGGCAACGTGAATTGTTTCCGAGAAACCTGCAATAAAGAATAACGAAGCAAATACTACAATAATGAAAATTTCATCTGAACTAATATTGAGCAATTTATTTAATAACGGCGTCGCCTTTCTAGCTACAATAAAGAAGAGAAGCATGTATCCTAAAGCAATTCCAATTGAAGTAAGAGCACCTAAGAATGAAGCATGATCCCCAAGAACTAAGCCTGAAACGACTGATAAATATACAGCAAGGAATATATCTTCAAACATAATAATTCCTAAAATTAATTCGGTTTCATTATTACCAGTTCTTCTTAAATCCACTAACACTTTAGCAACGATAGCACTAGAAGAAATCGTAATAATACCCGCAATAATTAAGATTTCTAGTAAAGGGAATCCCATTATAAATCCGTATAATAATCCAAGTGAAAAGTTAATTAAAATATAGATTGTTCCGCCAATCGCAATAGAACGTCCAGATTTAATTAGTTTTTTCATCGAGAACTCTAGTCCTAGGTAGAACAGAAGGAACAGAACACCAATCCGTCCAAGGAAGGATATTACACTTGCACTTTCAATAAATTTGAGATCGATAACACCTATTGTCGGTGCGTGCGGACCTACTAACATCCCGAGAACAATTAGAAAAGGAATTACTGAGAATTTAAACTTTCCAGCAATTACCGCCGCAATTGCCACTAAAACTAAAGCTGTACCAACTTCAAAAATTAACGTATCCATCTAGTCAGTCCCCCTATTCGAAAGTAACTCATTAATAATTTTTTTAATTTCTTCTCTCTCACCTGAAACTACAAGCATATCGCCTTCTTCAATGACCGTTTCTGGTCCTGGATTGAATAGCTTTTTCATATTCTTTTTCATAACTGCAATAATCGTTACGCTATATGTTTTTCTTATTTCAAGGTCGCCAATTGTTTTTCCGATTGCCGGAGCTGCATTCTCCACTTTAAACCACTCAATTGCTAAACCTTCAAAGACCATCTCAACATTTTCTAATGCTCTAGGTTTGTATACCATTCCACCTAATATTGCTGCAATTTGTCTCGCCTCTGAGTCACGTAATGAAATACTTGAGATGCTTTCTTCATGATCTGAATCAAAATGATACATTTCTCTACGCCCATCATCATGAATGACAATCACCATCTTTTCGTTACCTTTCGTAACGATTTGAAACTTATAACCAATACCCGGAAGTTCACTTTCTCTAATATTCATATTTAGCTCCTCCATAACTTCTTTATTTTAATTTTCTGTTTTTCCGTCTTTTGTTCATCCAATCAATTTTAGAAATTCTAACCATTCAGGATACCTATGACTTGGAAATCTTTTATTGTAATAATAAGTGGCTCCTAAAAAAATACTTAAAGATGTAATGATAAAAAATATATTACTTCTCATTTTCAAACTCTTAAGGCTTACATTCAATAAAGATTCTTCTTTCAAATTATCCCCTCTTTCTCGTTTTAAATTTAGTTTTTTAAAATGTAAATAATTCTAAAAATATTACTATGTAACATAATCATAACACGAAATACGTTTAAGTAACATAATTTTTTAGAAAAATTGATTCTCGTATATTTTTTGCATATAATTTTCTTATTACGGAAAAAAGGAAGTGTATTATATGGTTGATATCTTTAGCAGATTCCTTGAGGTAACGAATAATATTTTATGGTCATATATTCTTATTGCAATGCTAATCGGCTTCGGTCTTTATTTCTCTTTCAAATTAAAATTCGTCCAAATTACTCATTTCGGTGAGATGGTCAGTTTAATTAGTAAAGGATTTAATCGAAAAGAAAAAAAGAAAGATAGCATCTCTCCATTCCAAGCATTTTGCTTAAGTGCAGCGGCACGTATCGGTATTGGAAACTTAGCTGGTGTAGCATTAGCCATTTCAATGGGTGGACCTGGCGCAATATTTTGGATGTGGTTTATCGCAATTATCGGAGCAGCTACTAGTTTCGTAGAATGTACGCTCGCGCAAATTTATAAAGTAAAAGATGGAAGCAGGTTCCGTGGTGGACCAGCATATTACATGGAAAAAGGATTAAACAAACGCTGGATGGGTGTTTGGTTTTCACTTCTTATTACAGTTGCGTACGGATTAATTTTCAATTCTGTACAAGCAAATACAGTAACAATAGCGTTTGAAAATGCTTTTGGACTAGAGCGAACGATCGTAGGAGCTCTATTAGCTTTATTAGTTGCAGTTATTATTTTTGGTGGTATCAAGAGCATTTCACGTATTACAGAAATGATTGTTCCTCCAATGGCGATCATTTATATTGCCGTGGCTATTTTTGTCGTAATTAACAACTTCAATATGTTACCAAGCATTTTTATGGAAATATTTAATGGCGCATTCGGTTTAGACCAAGCTATCGCTGGTGGTATTGGAGCAGCAATCAAGTTCGGAATTCAGCGTGGTCTATTCGCGACAGAAGCAGGTATGGGTAGTTCTCCTAACGCAGCAGCAACATCTGATGTATCTCATCCTGTAAAACAAGGACTTGTTCAAGCATTAGGTGTTTTCGTGGACACATTCTTAGTATGTACATCAACAGCATTTATCGTATTATGTTCTGGACTTTACAAAGGGTCGAATTTAGAAGGTATTGAATTAACACAACAAGCATTAAGTTCACAAATTGGACCGTGGGCAAGCACTTTCTTAGCGATTATTATTTTCCTATTCGCTTTCAGTTCTTTACTAGGAAACTACTATTATGGCGAAACAAACATCGCATTCATTAAAGAAAGCAAAACATGGTTACTCATTTATCGTATTGCAGTTGTCGGAATGGTGTTCTTCGGATCTATCGCTGCCCTTCAAACGGTTTGGAGTTTAGCTGATTTCTTTATGGGACTAATGGTATTCACAAACTTAATTGCCATCTCATTCCTTAGCAAGTTTGCATACGCAGCTTTAGTAGACTATATAAAGCAAAAGAAACAAGGAAAAGATCCTGTCTTCGTTGCAAGTTCTATCCCTGGCTTACAGAATACAGAGTGCTGGGATGGACAGGATGTAGAAGAAAAGCAAAAGGCTGTGTAACAGCAAAAAGCGGAAGCGGCTCGTTCAGAACAAGAGCTATATATCAAACAAAATCCCTATTACTTCACCGTAATAGGGATTTTTATTTATAACAATTCATAATTTGTTCAAATTAATTCCAGCAAAAGGGTTGATTTATACGAATTACTAGATTATAATAATTATAAATTAGTAATTGATATAACATAACAACTCAAAAGGAGATTGATCATAATGAACAAACAAGTAATCGAAGTATTAAACAAACAAGTAGCAGACTGGAGCATTTTATTCACAAAACTACACAACTTCCATTGGTACGTAAAAGGCCCTCAATTCTTCACATTACACGAGAAATTCGAAGAACTTTACACAGAATCAGCTACTCACATCGACGAAATTGCAGAACGTATTTTAGCAATTGGCGGCCAACCAGTAGCAACAATGAAAGAATACTTAGAACTATCTTCTATTCAAGAAGCAGCATACGGCGAAACTGCAGAAGGAATGGTTGAAGCAATCATGAAAGACTACGAAATGATGCTAGTCGAACTGAAAAAAGGCATGGAAATCGCTCAAAACTCTGATGACGAAATGACATCTGACCTACTACTAGGCATCTACACAGAACTAGAAAAACACGCTTGGATGCTACGCGCATTCTTGAATCAATAATAGATTTTAAAGCGGAAGCGGCTTGCTCAGAATCGCAGGACATTGGAGCTCTCGACCTTGAAGCGCTTTTTGCTTCGAGCGAGAGAGCGAAATGACCGGAGATTCTAGCCGCTGGAGCTGGATAATACTTAAAGCGGAAGCGGCTCGTTCAGAACAGGAGGGTGTTGGAACTCCTGATTACGAGGCGCTTTTTGCCTCGAATGAAGGAGTGAAACAACCGACTGTTCTAGCCGCTGGAGCTGGATATCATTTAAAGCGGAGGTGACTCGCTCAGAACAAGAGGGCATTGGAGCTCCTGACGAAGAGGCGCTTTTTGCCTCACAGGAAGGGGCGAAATGACCGACTGTTCTAGTCACCGGAGCTGGATATCATTTAAAGCGGAGGTGACTCGTTCAGAGTCGCTTTTTTCTATGAAGTGGTCGCATTCAATGGTACACGAAATTATATCAACGATTTTTCAAATATATCGACGATAACCCACAATATATCAACGATTTTTTCATTATATCGACGATTCGACATAGGATATCGACTTACCGACAAAACACGACAATATTAGCACCCCTCTCTTCTACTTTTATCAATATATTACAATCCCTTTTATGTTAAAATATAGGTAACACCCTTTAGTAAAATAGATCCAAAAAAGCTTTTCCATATTCATCATTTACTACTTAAATGGCGGGAGTGGTTCAGTTGAAAGACTACTTAATTAGAGCATTTTTTGCGTTAATAACAGTTGGGATTCTCTTACTTATAGCTAATATTTTCAATATACGTGTCGAGGTTAAAGACTATGCTTTCCTCGTTGTTGTAGCAATTGGTGGCGGCTGGGGTGGCTGGTACCTGTATAAAAAACAAAGTAATCAAAGTGATAAAGGCATTCCAAAGTAATACGGAATGCCTTCTTTTATTGCCGTCTATAATAAATAATAAAATTCAAACCGCTAATACAGCCGATAGCAATAAACATGCTAAAACTCTGTGCATCCCCAGCTAGATTATACTCATCAACGATAAACCCAGACATAAACAACGTTATCGCGGCAACACCGATACACAATATCGAAATAAACCAAAGCGAAAATCCATTAATTAGCTCTTTCTTCTGTGTTGAAACAATTAGCATAACAAGAATAGATGCTGTTAATATACTTTTAAAAACAGGACGTAAATACACAAACTCCTCCATCTATTTCTCCTTTTCCAAAAACATTATATCTCAACATTAACATATTTAACCAAATTAAAAACACATGCCTTTTCAAAGTAAAATGACATGTGTTTCCAAAAATATCTATAAAATTGTATTATGATAGCTGCTTCCACTTCATTCCTAAAACAGGACGCTCGTAATTTTGGATTGCATGAATTAGTTTATCTGCCGTCTCAGCTGAAACGATCAATTCTTTATTTGATGGATTCATAAACCCTTCTTCTGCTGCACGTTCAACCATTTGCAAAATTGGTCCATAAAAGCCTTTTATGTTCAATAAACCAACTGGCTTATTATGTATACCAATTTGTGACCAACATACTACTTCAAATAGCTCTTCAAACGTTCCGTATCCGCCTGGTAATGCAATAAAAGCATCCCCAAGCTCTGCCATTTTCGCTTTGCGCTCGTGCATCGTTTCTACTTCAATTAATTCTGTTAATCCTGTATGGACAATTTCTCCTCGGAATAGACCGCGCGGCATAACACCTGTTACGCGCCCGCCTAAACGAAGAACTTCGTTTGCTACTTCTCCCATTAATCCAACGCAAGAACCACCGTATACAAGCTCATAATCGTTCTCAACAAACATTTTTCCTAACGCTATTGCCTGCTCTTTAAATTCAGGTCTCTCCCCTAAGTTGGAACCTGCAAACACACAAATCTTTCTCATCCCTACACCCCGAAACTATATATTGTTATGATACAATGAATATTGTACAACATATTGAAGGGATGAGGAAGAAATGGATATCATCGCATTTCAAAGATGGGTGGAGGAATTTTACGAAAAACGAAGCTGGTCACAGTATAATTCCTTTATTCGCTTAAATTTCTTAACAGAGGAAGTTGGAGAAGTTTCACGCGTTGTTCGCGCAATCGAAATTGGCCGTGATCGTCCTGACGAAAAAGTGAAAACAGAAGAAGAACTAAGACAAGAGTTAAAAGAAGAACTTGGTGATGTACTATCTAATCTTATTATTCTTTCACAAAAATATGATTTAGATTTACAAGACATTATGGAAGCACACGTCACAAAGCTTTCGAAAAGGTTCGAAGTATCCAAATGAGAATATTATCAATTATGGTATAATATTCTTGTCACAATACTAAGGGGGATTTTATGTTATCTAAAAAATTGCACGACGCATTAAACGATCAAATGAACTTTGAATTTTACTCTGCCCATGCTTATATGGCGATGGCTGCTTACTGTACGGCGGAGAGCTATGATGGATTCGCTAATTTTTTCCTTGTACAAGCTGAAGAAGAACGTTTCCACGCAATGAAGCTTTACAACTACATTAATGACCGCGGTGAGCGCGCTATTATTACTGGATTTGATAATCCAAATAACAAATACGAATCTGTACTGAACGCTTTTGAAGTGGCACTTGAACACGAGCGTGAAGTAACGAAGCGTATTTACAACTTATCTGATATCGCTTGGGATGAGCGTGAGCATGCAACAATTACATTCTTAAAATGGTTCGTCGATGAGCAAGTAGAAGAAGAATCTTCATTCGATAGCATCATCCAAAAATTAAAACGTATTACAAGCGATTCAAACGCACTATTTATGCTAGATGCTGAATTAGAGAAACGTACATTTACGCCTCCAGCTGAGTAGTGTTTCAATCACCTTAATGAATGTATTAAGGTGATTTTTTTATTTTCTCTCTAGCTTAAAATCACCTTAAATTTCCTCATATTTGACATAGCGCCCACTATAAAATGGTATTATTTTCAATATAAAATAATATACGAGGAGAGAAAAAATGAATCAACGTGTAGAAGTTGTTGACGCCATGCGTGGCTTCGCTTTATTTGGTATTTTACTTGTTAATATAACATTAATTCAATTCGGGTTCTTCGCTAATGAAAAACCATCCTATATATTTGGCGGACTCGATAAAGGTGCTAATTGGTTTATTCAATTTTTCGGCACACAAAATTTCATTTCTTTATTCTCTTTTTTATTTGGTCTTAGCATTATTTTGTTACAAAAAAGCATTGTCGCAAAAGGAAAAAAGTTTTCCCCTACATATTTACGTCGTATTCTTATTCTTTTACTACTAGGTTTTATTCACGGCGTGCTCATTTGGTCCGGGGATATTTTATTCTCATATGGCCTCATCGGGATTTTCTTACTGATGTTTATAAACAGAAAGCCAAAAACATTATTAATTTGGGCAACTATTCTACTCGCACTCCTTACACTTATGACTTATTCAACTGACCCAAATACAAATGTTACTGATTTTGCTCCTTATATTGAAAAAGAACATAAAGTTCATGAGACTGGAAGCTATATGGATCATGTCAACTTTAGGTTAACTGAAAATCCTTTCGAATATATAGGCATTGACGGTTTCTTCGGATTAACCTTTATAACACTTTTTACACTCATTTTCCTATCTCCACTTTTCTTAATCGGTATGTACGTAGGAAAAAAAGGGTGGTTATTTGAGATTGATAAACATATCTCTGTTGTCAAAAGGATCTGTCTTCTTACTGGTATTTTCTCTTTTACAATCAAAATTTCAGCTATGTTCGTCAAACATCCTATTGTACTTATGTTACAAGACGGCCTTACACCAGTAACCATGACCTTCTTTTACGGAAGCACAATTATTTTATTATTCCATTACAAAAAAGCAACCCGTCTACTAACATACATGGCCAATATGGGAAAAATGTCGGTTAGTAATTACTTAGCCCAGTCCATTATCACAACAACAATTTTTTACGCATACGGCTTTGGCTTATTCGGTAAAATAGGATATTTCTTCGGTATTCTTTTAACGATTGGAATCTATACAATTCAATTATTTGTTAGCACATATTGGCTGCGAAAATATCGAATAGGTCCTGTTGAGTATATATGGAGGCTTGGAACTTATTTGGAGAAACCACAATTTAAAAGAGACTTAGATAGAGCAAGTTAAATAAAAAAGCAATGAGCCTACGCTCATTGCTTTTCTTAATTTATTAAAGCATAACCCCAACGATAATCGCTGATAATATACTTACTAACGTTGCACCGTATACAAGTTTTAATCCGAATGAAGATACAACGTTTGCTTGTTTGCCATCGATACTCTTCGTTGCACCTGCGATAATTCCGATTGATGAGAAATTTGCAAATGATACAAGGAAGATAGATAAAATACCTACTGTACGAGCTGATAAATCACCAGCTACTTTTCCAAGGTCAAGCATTGCAACAAATTCGTTCGTTACTAATTTCGTTGCCATAATTTGTCCTGCTGTTAGCATCTCTGATGTTGGAATACCCATTACGAATGCTAATGGTGAGAAAACGTATCCTAAAATGCTTTGGAATGTGATTCCGAAAATTGAATCGAACACACCGTTAATTGCTGTAATTAATGCTACGAAACCGATTAACATCGCCGCTACTGTTACAGCGATAGAGAAACCAAGCATAATATATTCGCCTAACATTTCAAAGAATGTTTGTTTTTTATCTTCTTGTAATTCTAAAATGTCGTCTTCTTCTTTTACGTCATATGGATTAATAATATGAACGATAATGAATCCACTAAATAAGTTTAATACAAGTGCTGTTACTACATATTTTGGATCAATCATTTTCATGTAAGAACCGACGATTGACATCGATACTGTTGACATGGAAGATGCACAAAGTGTGTATAAACGATTTTTCGGTAATTTGCTTAGTTGATCTTTCACTGTAATGAATACTTCACCTTGACCAACAATTGCAGCTGCTACTGCATTATATGATTCTAGTTTTCCTAAGCCGTTAATTTTACTTAATAGGAAACCGACTGCACGAATGATAATCGGTAATACTTTAATGTGTTGTAAGATCCCGATTAGTACTGCTAAGAAAATAATTGGTAATAATACTGTTAAGAAGAATGGTGCTTGTCCATCATTTGCTAAACCACCAAATACGAAATTAACCCCTGCTTCCGCAAATTTTAAAATAGCACCAAACCCATCTGCAATCCCTTTTACTAATACAAATCCGACCTTTGTATTTAGTAAGAAATACGCAAGTACCAATTGAATGACAAGCATAAGTGCAATTGGTTTATATTTAATTTTCTTACGATCTGAACTGATAAGGAACCCTAGTACAAATACTACAAGTAAACCGACTAGAAACATTACGATCTTCATATGTGAATCCTCCACTTCTCCCACGAGTTATCGGTCGTATAACGTATAACGAATGACGTCCGACCATTGATGTTAAAAAAATTTAAAACCCCTAAATATTATTCAACTGTTTTCTAAAATCAGTAAGCGTTTACATAAATTGCAATTTATAAAAGGTAGCTTCTTCTCTCCTACCATACTTGAAAGTCTGAAATTGATACCACCTACAAATCAAATTGTAAGCGTTATCTAATCGAAATGCAATATAAATTTTAAAAGATTTTTATATGTTAATATATTCCTAACTAATTGGTTTTTTCATGCAAATTTACCATAAAAAATAGCCCTAGCTATAAGCTAGGGCCATCTTTGTTTATAACATAACACCAACGATAATTGCTGATAGAATACTTACTAATGTCGCACCATACACAAGGCGTAGACCGAATGATGATACAACATTTGATTGGTTTTCATCGATACCTTTCGTTGCACCTGCGATAATTCCGATTGATGAGAAGTTCGCAAATGATACAAGGAATACAGAAAGAATACCAACTGTACGAGCTGATAAATCACCAGCTACTTTTCCAAGATCCAGCATCGCAACAAATTCGTTTGATACTAATTTTGTTGCCATAATTTGTCCCGCTGTTACCATCTCTGCTTGCGGGATACCCATTACAAATGCTAATGGTGAGAAAATGTATCCTAAAATAGCTTGGAATGTAATACCGAACATTGAATCAAACAAGCTATTAATTGCTGTAATTAATGCTACGAAACCAAGTAACATTGCCGCTACTGTGATTGCAATCGTGAAACCAAGCATAATATATTCACTTAGCATTTCAAAGAATGACTGTTTTTTCTTATTTTCTAATTTCAGTGTATCTTCTTCTTCTGTAATATCGTACGGGTTAATAATATGAATAATAATGAAACCACTAAATAAATTTAATACAAGTGCTGTTACTACATATTTCGGTTCGATCATTTTCATATAAGAACCTACGATTGACATTGATACTGTCGACATGGAAGATGCACATAATGTATATAAACGATGTTTTGGGATTTTACTTAATTGATCTTTTACGGTAATAAATACTTCCGCTTGCCCAACAATGGCAGCTGCTACTGCGTTATATGATTCTAGTTTTCCTAGACCATTTACTTTACTTAGCGCAGTACCAATAGCACGAATAAATATCGGTAAAATTTTAAAGTGTTGCAGAATTCCGATTAAAACGGCAAAGAATACGATTGGTAATAACGCTGTTAAGAAGAATGAAACCTCTCCTTTATTAACAAGACCGCCAAATACGAAAACGATTCCAGCTTCCGCATATCCAAGAAGCGCGCCAAATCCATCTGAAATTCCTTTTACTAAAATATAACCAACTTGCGTATTTAATAAGAAATAACTTAACGCTAGCTGAATAACAAGCATAATTGCGATTGGTTTATACTTAATCTTCTTTCGATCGGCACTTATAAGAAAACCGAGTACGAATACAACGAGCAATCCTACAAGAAACATAACAAACTTCATTAATAAAATCCTCCATTTAACTCTTCATTAACGTTGAACGTCTGACCACTTGAAATAAGAAATAATCCGAACTTTCCATTTCTCCTCTAAAACCTTCAATCGGATAGGAAAGATCATAAAACCTCTTGTTTCAAAGGCATTTTCCATTCTAACATAAATCACAACTCATATCCGCACTTTTCTTAAAAAAATTACATTTTATTATAAAACGTTCATGAATGTTCGTCTTTTACATTATATAGCGAAACTTTAATCAGTATCATCCCCACTGATTATTAGCCCGTATCAATCGAGAGTTTTACTGTTCACAAATAGTAGGATAAAACAAAAAAATGAGCATCAAGTTTCACTTGATGCTCACCTCATTATACTGCTTTTTCTTTCTCCGCTACTTGCTCATCCCAGCACTCTGTATTTTTCAGGCCTGGAATAGAATTTGCGTAGAAGACTGGATCTTTTCCTTGTTTCTTTTGCTTTACGTAATCTGATAATGCCGCGAAAGCGTACTTAGAAAGGAATACGATCGCAACTAAGTTAATAATAGCCATAATACCCATGAATAAATCTGCTAAATCCCAAACGATTTGAATTGTTGCTACAGATCCTAACATAACCATACCAAGTACAGCAATTCGATAAGCATTTAGTAAAACTTTACTTCCATTTAAAAACTCAATATTCGTTTCACCATAGTAGTAGTTACCTACTAATGAACTAAATGCAAACAAGAAGATTGCAACTGCTACAAATATAGACGCCCACGGTCCGATATGTTGGCTTAATGCTTGCTGCGTTAATTGAATACCATTTAAATCAGCTGCATTATGCACATCTGATAAAAGAATGATAAATGCTGTACAACTACAAATTAATAATGTATCTGTAAATACCCCTAAAGTTTGAATGAAACCTTGTTTAACTGGGTGCGTTACGTTTGCAGTCGCAGCTGCGTTCGGCGCACTACCCATACCTGCTTCATTTGAGAATAATCCGCGTTTTACCCCTAGTAAAATCGCAGCTCCTAATCCCCCGCCCACTACTTCTTTAATTCCGAAAGCATGTAAGAAAATTTCTTTAAATACATACGGAATTGCCGTAATGTTTGTTACAACAACGAATAATGCTACTGCTACATAAATAATCGCCATTACTGGAACGATCATTTCAACCGCACGTGCAATACGTTTTACTCCGCCAAAGATAATGATTGCAAGTAAACCAGCCATAAACAGACCTACAAACTTACCATCTGTGTTAAATGCTCCATCAAAAGCCGCCGCTACTGTGTTTGACTGCACGGCGTTGAAAATTAATCCGAAACTAACTGTTATTAGAACAGAGAAGACAACTCCTAGCCAGCGTTTCTTTAAACCCTTTTCCATATAATACGCTGGACCACCACGGAACGCATTCCCATCTTTTACTTTATATATTTGCGCTAATGTGCTCTCTACAAATGCAGAAGCACCCCCAATTACCGCGATTAACCACATCCAAAATACTGCTCCTGGTCCACCTGCTGAGATTGCGATAGCTACACCAGCTAAGTTACCAGTACCTACACGAGAGGCTGTACTCATACAAAAAGCTTGGAACGATGATACACCGCTCTTCTCTTTTTGAGCCTTCCTCGTTTTCGAACTTGCCCCATCCCCAAGCAAACGAATCATTTCACCGAAGTAACGAACTTGGACAAATTTCACACGAAATGAAAAGTAAAGTCCTAACCCAATTAACATCGCAATAATGATATATGACCAAAGGACATTATTTACATCCCCAATTACCTTAGCTAAAAAATCCATAATTGCATTGCCCCCTCTTCCTAACAATAAGAAAATTATATTCTAAAAACTTTTAGTAATCAAGAACTTTATGTTAGGTTTTGTAACATGAGTACGTTAAACTTCTTAACATATGTGTTTTTCACGTGAAAATATAACCAGTACGTGCATTTATCCAATACTCAATCACTCATCCCATTCGACCAGTCATACTTTTAAGACAGTGCGTTCTCTACAAATAACGAGAATAATGAACAAACAAAATTATATTAATAATTCCCTCTCACCCTTTTTATCATTTACTACAACAAAAAAGACGAGCATCGAATTTATCTCGACGCTCGCCTTTTCATTACACTGCTTTTTCTTTATCCGTTACCGCTGACTTATCCCAACACTCTGTGTTCGTTAAGCCAGGAATAGAATCTGCGCTAAATACCGGATCTTTCCCTTGTTTCTTTTGCCTTACATAATCCGCCAACGCAGCATACGCAAATCGGCCAAGAAGTGTAATCGCAATTAAGTTTGTGATTACCATTAGACCCATAAATAAGTCTGCCATATTCCATACAACTTGAAGCGTCGCAACAGAACCGAATAATACCATTCCCACTACCGCAATACGGTAAATCGTTAACCAAGTTTTACTTTGTTTAATGAACTCAATATTCGTCTCACCATAATAGTAGTTTCCTAGTAAGGAACTGAAAGCAAATAGGAAAATGATGATTGCCAAGAAGCTACTTGCCCACGAACCGATTTGTGAGCTTAACGCAACTTGCGTTAATTCAATACCTTCTAAATTTGTTGCCTTATACGCACCAGAACATAGTACGATAAACGCTGTTGATGTACATACTAAGAATGTATCCACTAATACTCCAATTGTTTGAATAAATCCTTGTTTAGCTGGATGTGTTACATCCGCTGTTGCAGCCGCGTTTGGCGCACTACCCATACCTGCTTCATTCGCAAATAATCCGCGCTGAATACCAAACTTCATTGCAGCACCAATACCGCCACCTACAGCTGAATCTAAACCGAATGCACCTTTAAAGATTTCTGTAAACATGTCCGGTATTAAATAATAATTTTTAATAACAACAAAAATAGCTACTGCAATATAAATAATTGCCATCGGCGGAACAATCATTTCTGACATACGCGCAATACTTTTTACACCGCCAAAAATAATAACCCCAACCAATACCGCAAGTACAATCCCTACAACATAACGCTCAATACCAAATGCATTTTTAAATGCTAATGTCACTGTATTCGCTTGTACTGAGTTGAAAATTAAACCGTAACTAATTGTAATAAGGATAGAGAACCAAATTCCCATCCAACGTTTATTTAAACCTTTTTCCATATAATAAGCAGGACCACCACGGAAGCCACTGCCATCTTTTATTTTATAAATTTGCGCAAGCGTACTTTCCACGAAACTTGAAGACGCTCCGATAATTGCAATAACCCACATCCAAAATACCGCTCCAGGTCCTCCCATAGAAATAGCTAACGCTACACCGGCTAAGTTCCCGATTCCAATACGAGCTGCTGAACTCATACAGAACGCTTGGAAAGAAGATACACTACCTTTTTTACGCGTCTTTCCAGTTAATCCATCACTCATTAGTCGAACCATTTCCCCTAAATGAGTAATTTGTACGAATTTCAATTTAATAGAAAAATAAAGACCTAAACCAATTAACATTGCAATAAGAATATATGACCAAAGAATTGTATTCGTTGATGAAACAAATTGCTCTAAAATATTCATACAATTAACCCCTCCTTTTCTCCATAAAACGAATTATATTTAAAAAACATTTAAAAATCAACATTTTTCGACAATTTGCAATTTCCAAATATTAGCCAAACACGAAGTAACAATATCTTTATGACTCTCCTCCCTCTAACTGTGCATACTAAAATAAAAAGTAAATCTACAAACTACCCCATTGACAAAAATACCAACCTGTAACTATAATGATTACATCAGATTGTAACAAACCTTATTACAACAAATTCATTTACTTTCAGATATACACTTTAACAAAACACTTTGGAGGGATTTATTATGAAAATCGGAATCATCGGAGCAGCTGGTAAAGCAGGAAGTCGTATTTTAAAAGAAGCATTAGATCGCGGACATGAAGTAACTGCAATCGTAAGAAATGCTGCAAAAATTACAGAAGAAAATGTAAAAGTTTTAGAGAAAGATGTATTCGCTCTTACATCTAATGACCTACAAGCATTTGATGTAGTTGTAAATGCATTCGGCGCTCCAGCAGGCCATGAACACCTTCACGTAGATGCAGGAAACGTACTAATTGAGGCTATGAAAGGTGCACCTAACACAAAATTACTTGTAGTTGGCGGAGCTGGAAGCTTATTTGTAGACGAAGAGAAAACAACACGTGTATTTGAGACACCAGGTTTCCCAGGCGAATACCTTGCAACAGCTCAAAACCAAGGTAAAAACTTAGAAATCTTGCAACAAACAAACGATATTACTTGGACATTCATCAGCCCTTCTGCACTATTTGCATTAGGAAAACGCACAGGCTCTTAT
Organism: Bacillus sp. BB081; assembly: GCF_008368895.1. NCBI lineage: Bacteria > Bacillati > Bacillota > Bacilli > Caryophanales > Bacillaceae > Bacillus > Bacillus sp. BB081. The sequence continues at coordinate 171,648 of NZ_QOZX01000016.1, read as the reverse complement.
ACAGCTGGCAAAGACAACCTGCTTGTTAACGCAAAAGGTGATAGCTATGTAAGTTACGAAGACTTCGCTGTTGCAGCACTTGATGAAATCGAAAATCCAAAACATGTAAACGAACGCTTCACAGTTGTTTCTGAAGCTGAATAATAAAAAAGCTCGTAAAACGTTATGTTTTCCAACGAGCTTTTTATTTTTGTACCAGCTTAAACGATCTGATTCGGCATGATACACTTTCACTACATCTCCATACTCAAATGCCATATTATTTACTTGTTCTGCAAAATTCCGCGAAGTTTCTTGCCCTTCCGCTGTTACATGCTTTTTCTCTTTTCCGTTTTGATCATATAACGTAATTCCCATATATAATTCGTTGTTAAAGTAACTATGAATTTGTTCATTTGTAGACGTTACATGTAGTTTCTTGTCATCATGATTTAACGTTACAATAGAACGCACAACATTACTAAGCCCTTGGTATACAATGCTATCTCCATATGTTACTTCTACTGGTACTTCCGTTACTTTCTTATTCCCAAAACGATCTTTCGTTTCTACTTTTACTTTTTGTTCTCCGATTTTTATTGTAGTTGGTTTCTCTACAAACCCAACTACTTCTCCATCTTTTACTTCAACAAAGTTCTTCGCTTCTAACTTTTCAACTTCTGTTCCTACTACTACTTTTTGCGGTTTCGCCGTTACTTCTTGCAACATATCCATTCTCTCAAAGCCCTTTTCTGTCACTTTGAAGAATAGTTCTTTTGACCCTTTTTTCTCACCTTGACCAGTAAGGGTATTATTTTGATACCATTTCAAACGATCCGGTTCTGCGTGGAATACTTTTACTACATCTCCATACTCGAATTGCATACCATTCACGTGCTTCGCAAAGTTCTCTGATGTTTCTTGTCCCTCTGCTGTTACATGTTTTTTTTCTTTTCCATCTCGATCGTATAACGTGATACCCATGTATAGCTCTTTATTAAAATACTCATGAATCTCGCTATCCATATCAGTCACATGGAATTTCTTCTCTTCGTGCTTTAAAGTTACAATTGAAGCAATATCATCGCCATATCCTGCGTATACAATACTATCTCCATAAACCACTTCTACAGGTACCTCTGTCACTTGCTTATTCCCAAAACGATCTTTCGTTTCTACTTTTACTTTTTGTTCACCAATTTTTGTTGTATTCGGTTTCTCTACAAATCCAACCACTTCTCCATCTTTTACTTGTACGAATTCTTTCGGATCTAGTTTGTCTACATCCATTCCAACTACTACTTTTTGCGGTTTCGCCGTCACTTCTTGTAAACTATCTTTTAATTCGAACCCTTGCGGAGTAATTTGGAATAATTTATCTTTTTTGTTTTTAGCTTTCGTTTGATCTACAAGTGCATTATTTTTGTACCACTTCAAACGACCTGGTTCTGCGTGGAATACTTTTACTACATCACCATATTCAAAATCCAATCCATTTAGTTCAAGCGCAAATCGTTTTCCATTTTCTTGCCCTTCTGCCGATACACTTTTCTTTTCAATCCCATTTCGATCATATACCGTGAAACCCATATATTTTTCTTTTTCAAAACGGTAATGTATTTCATTATTAGTAAAGTTCACATTTAACTTCTTCTCATTGTGACGAAGCGTTACTGTCGACATTACAACATCTGAAAGTCCTTGAAAAACTATACTGTCACCATAAACTCCATTGACTTGAACAGGAATTGAATTTTTATTTCCTTTTTCATCCTCAATTTCTACTAACACTTCCTGTTTTCCACGCTCTAATTTAGACCATACAATCTTACCTGTTACTTTTACATTCTCACCTAAATTTTGAACGAGCTTACTTGCTTCATTCTCATCAGACTCTGTACCAACTACAAGATTTTGCACCTCATTAGCAGGTTCACCATACGGAACCTTATATGGTTCAACTTGCTTTTCACGAATATCATTACTATCTGTAGCTTTCCAGATTTCCTTCTCTAATTTAGGTAACTTTAATTTTTCTATTTTCTCTCTAATATCATGATTTGGCGTTAATCCCCATTCCTCAAAGAAAGGAATTAAATTTTGCCCTGCCACTTTTGATGTCATATAAACAAACATTTGCTTTTTCTCTTCATCAGACGCGGGCATTTCACTCTGTGGTAACAAACGATAAGCTTGATGTAACCTAGGATAGAAATATTCTCCATACACTACATTTAATTGCCAAAACATTGTAAGAGGATTAATGTCATCAATGATCCTTTCTGCTTTAGGCTTCTCTAAATATTCAAATGAGTTTTTATAGTGCTCATCCATTTCTAATCGGTTCCCTAACGCCTTTTGAACGGCTAATGAGTAAATATTTACTGTGACTTCGCTTACTTTAGACCACTTCCAAGGTGCTTGCTGATGTAAGTGTCCAACTTCATGCCATGGTCCCCATCCATCCTTTTCAAGCACTTCTATATCTAAAACTCTATTCATTGCGCTTGGAATATACCCTGTATGATAATTTGTCGCAAACATAAAGTCATCTTCATCAGGATTCCGTTTTTCAACAAACTGAACGTAATGATTTGGAGATTTTGCAACCCCAACACCGTCTTCAGATAATCCTGCTACTGCATTTTCCAAACGAATAATCTTATCGTGTAATTTCATTAACTTTGTTGGATCTGTATCGTTCATATGATCTTGAACAGCATTATAACTCGCAGTAATTAAACTTCTCTCACCTTTTAATTCAACTGCATAAGGATCCTTATATTTCTTCAACATTTCATCAAAATCTTTTTTCGTATGCTTACCTAAAATAAATAAAGGGAAGTGACTACCACCATTCGTAACTGAAGCTGTTACTTCTCCTTCGTTATTCATATTATAAAAATATAAAATACCGCCTCTTGGAGATGAAATAACATTTTTCCCTGGTTTTAAATCAAACTCTTCCGGGTCCTTTTCATCATAAGATCTCGTTCCAATAAAAGCTTGAATAGACTGCGTTCCTTTTATGTCAATTGTAATCTCTTCATTTGGCTCTGCATAAATTCCAGTCGGTTCATTCGCAGAAAGTTTCCAACTAACTCTTAAACGTTTATTTTCTTCATCCACGCTACCTTTACCAGGTAAATGAAACACTCTTTGCTCAAATTTATTCGCTTTAACCTCTTCTAAATTCCCGCCCTTATTCTCTTCCAAAGGTGCGGCATATCCTTTCGATGCTTCGAAAGCTACTGGTGATAATAATGTAGATATACATATACCAGCTACTAATACCCTACTCGTCTTTTTCTTCGACATAATCTGTTTCCCCTGTTCCTTTATTTAGAGAAACTATCCTATATATCCATTTAATAAGTAATCCTATTATTTTTATAAAAACATTTAATGAATAGACTAACACCTCGCGCACCTGTATCAATTACTACCGCATTCCTCTATATTGTGTCCTCCTCACTTCTCTATATTTGTGATGAGTTCTCTTCCTACATAAAAAGAGGATAATAAAAGATATTTTTATGTCTTGTCATCTATACATCTAAAAATGTGAATAATAATAGAAAATTACATTTTCTTCATATATGACCATCTATAGGTAGTTTTTTCAACTGAATTTTACACGCTTTCCACCTTGTTTGATAGCCTTTTCAATTAGAATAATGTTACAATTTTGTGAATTTAATCTATTAATCTTAACGTTTAGATTTTATTATATTTTGTTATTTCTAAATAGTTTTCCTAACATAAAAACAGTGTTTTATCTAGTTAATAATTATCTTGATATAATTTTAAATTTCATATATAAAAAGCATTGGTTAACACCAATGCTTTCATCCTTACCTTTTATATTGATTCGGTTTATGTGGTTCATTTGGAGTATGTGGTTTATTATTATCATGACCATTTGTTGTTTTCCAACTTACGGATAACTCCGGACTTGTTTCTTCTTCACTGCGCTCAAGTAATACGACTGCATTTTGAATTGTCGGTGTACCTTTATGTGCGATACCTTGTAGCCTCGTTAATTTTCCGATTACTTTAAAGCTAAATCCACCAGCTGGTGTTTGTTTAGGAATTAAGATGCGGAACTTTTCTCCTACATTAAATTCTGTTTTTGCTTCGCCTTTTTCGTTTACAAATTTCGCTCCCGCTGGTGCACCTGTTGCTTGTACTTTATACGTTCCACTTTTTGCATTTGTTTCTACTGTATATAAGCCTGTTTCAAAGAAATCATTTTTCAATACTGCTTGTTGTTCTTCTGCTGGTACGACACTCATCGTAATTTCTTGTAACTCTTCACTAGCACTTGCTTTTGCAACGATATCTTTCGTTACCTTTTCTACATTTTTATTACGGAAATCTAAATCATTAATATCGATTTGTTTTAACGCATTCCATACTGCAAGCTGCGTTGCGTAATGGGCATCTCTCCAATCAGAAACACCTAATTCTTGTGGACTCTTTTGTGGATATCCATTCAATAGTACGCGGTACACATTAATATCCACTTTCCCCATTTCCGGTAAATCTTGACCGCTCGGAGATTTTAAATCTACATTTAAGCAAAAAGCAATTTTGCCGTCTGCCGTTTTAATAAGTTCTGTTCGAATTGGCTTCTTTTTCGACTTACTATAACTCCAATTCATTTCATACTTTGTATGGTCCATAACTTCTGCGAATGCTTTTTGAAGTGGGAATAACACAAATAAAACACTTAAAAAAACAGCTAAAAGTTTGAACGATTGCTTTATATTCATGTTTACAGCCCCTTAATAAAAACTTAATACTAAGTAGTATTTAATTAGAAAGTATTTTTATGCACAAAAAAAGAGTGCATAAAAGCACTCTTTTTTCTTTCTTACTTTAATCTTAGAAATCGAAGTTATCAGGATCTGGACCAACGCGGTGATTTTGGTTTAATGCATCGATTTTTTCCATATCTTCTTTCGTTAACTCAAAGTTAAATACATCAGCGTTTGCAATGATGCGGTGTTCTTTCGTTGATTTTGGAATTGTAATAACTCCATTTTGTAAATCCCAACGTAAAATAACTTGCGCTGTTGTTTTACCGTGTTTCTCAGCAATTGCTTGTAATGTTTCGTTATCTAATAATTGACCTTGCATTAATGGTGACCATGCTTCCATTTGAATACCTTGTTCTTTACAGAAAGCTTGTAATTCTTTTTGTGTCAAACGAGGGTGGTATTCTACTTGGTTAATCATTGGCTTGATTTCTGCATCTTTCATTACATCTTGTAAGTGATGGATTTGGAAGTTACTTACACCAATTGCACGTACACGCTCTTCTTTATAAAGTGTTTCTAGCGCTCTCCATGTATCTTTATATTTTCCTTCTACAGGCCAGTGAACAAGGAATAAATCTAAATAATCTAGTTCTAATTTTTTTAAGCTCTCTTCATATGCTGCAATTGTTTCGTCATATCCTTGGTCTGCATTCCACACTTTTGAAGTGATGAATAAATCTTCTCTTGAAATACCAGTTGCTTCGATACCTGCACGGATTCCTTCACCTACAGCTTTTTCATTTCCGTAAATTGCAGCTGTATCGATGCTGCGGTATCCTGCTTTAATCGCTGATTTTACAGCCTCTACAAGTTCTGGTCCTTCTTCTACTTTAAATACACCTAAACCGAACCAAGGCATTTCTACACCATTATTTAATACTGCTTTACTTTGTAAGTTTTTCATTTTATTTTCTCTCCTTTTATTTTACTTGATCTCTTTTTTCTAATGTCATGCTCCACGCTGTTAAAATAACAGCAGCTACTACCATAATGCCGCCTACCCAAGCAGTATGGATTAATCCTAATGAATTCGTTACAAGGCCACCTATATAAGAACCTAAAGCAATCCCTGCGTTAAATGCGGCAATGTTAATTGCTGAAGCAACATCAACCGCACTCGGAACAAAGCGCTCTGCCAATATAACTACATATACTTGTAGCCCGGGAACATTCATAAATGCGAATAGTCCCATGAAAATAATTGTGATTAATCCAGCTACTTTAAATGGCGCTGTAAATGTTAAAACAAATAATATAATCGCTTGAATCAAGAACATGTAAAATAGTGCTCGAATCGGATTATGATTCGATAATTTTCCACCGACCATATTCCCTATCGCAATGGCGATTCCATACACTAATAAAATGATAGTAACAGTACTTGCTTCAAATCCTGTTACTTCCTGTAATAGTGGTGATAAATACGTAAATGTTACGAATGTACCGCCGTATCCAAGTGCAGTAATAGTGAAAACAAGTAACAGTCTTCCATTTTTAATTAGTTTGAATTGATCACGAAACGATACAGGTACACCATTTTTTAAATTAGATGGGACTAGTATGCTGTTTGCGATAAAAGCAATAATTCCAATTACAACAATCGCCATAAATGACGCTCTCCAGCCAAATTGTTGACCAATAAACGTTCCAATTGGCACACCTGTAATAGTCGCAACTGTTAATCCAGTAAACATAATCGCAATAGCACTAGCACGTTTATTCTCTGGTACAATCGCAGCTGCAATTGTAGATCCTATCGACATAAACACACCATGTGCAAATGCAGCTACAATCCTTGCAATAATTAATACAGTGAAGCTTGTTGCTACTGCCGCAATGCCATTACCAATAATGAAAATAACCATAATCCACATTAATAATGTCTTTCTCGACATACTAGCCGTTAACGCTGTTAAAACAGGAGCTCCTACCGCTGCCCCTAACGCATATAGAGAAACAGTTAAACCTGCTGTTGTAACCGAAACATTTAAATCTTTTGAAATCGATGGTAATAAACCGACACTAATAAACTCAGTTGTCCCAATTCCAAACGCACTAATTGCTAGTGCTAATAAAGCAAACATACTTCTTCGATTCGTCTGAACTTCCGAAGATGGTACTGTATATGAACTCAATTGAATTCCTCCTTATTACAAGAAATCCAATCATAATAGTGCGATAAAAAGGCCCTTTTATCTTCTAAAAAATATATTTAATCTCTACAAATGCTATTATGAATGGTTTCATTCTTTTTTTGAAGAACGCACTTTAAAGTACTATAGGCACCAAAAAGTAACATAGTCACTTTTCAGTACCGTACTACTCATTTGCTTCTCACATGTGCTATTATGAAACATATTTAACATGATAAAAAGTACGTACTTTAAAGTGCTATAGGTACTAAAAAGTAACATTTGTATGATTTAACTTATTTTACTCACACAAGGAGGGTTTCATATGAAGAAATACAATATTCCTGTAGAGGCGACCTTAGAAGTTATCGGCGGCAAATGGAAGGTTGTTATTCTTTGTCACTTAACGAAAGGTACAAAGAGAACGAGTGAACTAAAACGTTCAATGCCTGGTATTACACAAAAAATGTTAACGCAGCAATTACGTGAATTAGAAGACGATGGCGTTATTCAAAGAAAAGTATACAATCAAGTCCCACCAAAAGTAGAGTATTCTCTTACAGACTACGGTTGGTCTTTAGAATCGATTCTTGATTCTCTTTGTACTTGGGGCGAATGCCATCTTGAAAAAGAAGGTAACACTTCAATGCTAATTGCAGAAGGTGAATAATAGGAAAAAGGAAAAAACGAACATGAACTTGTTCATTTTTTCCTTTTTTTCTTATTATATATGTACATTTCTAACGGAAACAAAATATTTTATGCGCTTTCATACCTTGTCAGTACTACGTTATACGCTCAATATCAAATAATTAGGAATCATTTTTATGTTAACATAGGTGTATATAGTATATAATATAGGATATATATTATATACACTTTCCGGTAACGGAGCTTTTCCATTATGCGGACAAGCCATATATCGGACAGTTCATAAATAATAGGTAAGACGTTATGGTTTTAGATTTATGTTTGCAGCTTACTTGCTGGCATAAATTTAAAGGCATTTTATTGTGCTTTGTGAAACTTTGTATAAAGTTTCGCAAACGTTTACTATCTTACCTATCAAAAATAAGAGTATTGCTATCGTAAAGGAGAATTGGAGATGCCAGAAACTATGACTCAAACAAAGCCAGAACAAGAAACTGTACAAATTTCTGCTAGCCAAGGACAACTTGATGTACTTGATCAGTTGTTAAAACCTGAGGTACAAGAATCATTAACAACACTAGTAGAACAGCTTCCAAAATTAACTGAGCTTGTTAACATTTTAACTAAGTCTTATGACTTCGCTCAAACTGTTGCTACTGATGAAGTATTAAAAAGCGACACTGTTAGTGCAATCACAGAGCTTGTAGAACCTGTAAAAGATACAGTGAAAGGCATGGCTGCTACTGCAATCGAAGCGAAAGATCGTGCTGATGAAAGCAACGAAGTTATCGGCCTGTTCGGTCTATTAAAATTATTAAAAGACCCACAAGCGCAAAAAATGTTCCGCTTTGTGAACGCATATCTTCAAATTAGTGCAGAACGTAACAATAAATAAGTTAACTTATAACAACAATTAGTAAAGACGGGGGATATCATACTATGTCAAAACAAATTGTCATCTTAGGCGCTGGTTATGGCGGTCTTCTTGCCGCTTTAAACGTACGTAAATATTACAGCAAATCAGAAGCACAAGTTACAGTGATTAACCAATACCCAACACACCAAATCATCACTGAACTACACCGCCTTGCAGCTGGTAACGTTGCTGAGCAAGCAATTGCAATGCCACTTACAAAGCTTTTCAAAGGTAAAGACATCGATCTTAAAATTGCAACAGTTGAGTCATTCTCAGTTGATAGCAAAGAAATTAAATTAGCTGGCGGCACTACTTTATCTTACGATGCACTTGTAGTTGCTTTAGGAAGTAAAACTGCTTACTTCGGTATTCCAGGACTAGAAGAAAACAGCATGGTATTAAAATCTGCTGCTGATGCAAACAAAATCTACAAACACGTTGAAGACCGTATTCGTGAATACGCGAAAACGAAAAACGAAGCTGATGCTACAATCGTAATCGGTGGTGGCGGATTAACTGGCGTTGAGCTAGTTGGTGAGCTTGCTGACATTATGCCTAAACTTGCAAAAAGCCACGGCGTAAATCCAAAAGAAGTTAAACTTCTTCTTGTTGAAGCAGGTCCAAAAATCCTTCCAGTATTACCAGACCACTTAATTGAACGTGCAACTACTAGCCTAGAAGCACGCGGTGTTACATTCTTAACAGGTCTTCCTGTAACAAACGTTGCTGGCAATGAAATCGACTTAAAAGACGGTCAAAAACTTGTTGCTAACACGTTCGTTTGGACAGGCGGCGTACAAGGTAACCCATTAATCGGTGAATCAGGTCTTGAAGTAAACCGTGGCCGTGCAACAGTTGATGCATACCTACAATCTACTTCTCACAAAGACGTATTCGTTGCTGGAGACAGCGCTGTTGTCTTCGCTCCAGACGGACGTCCATACCCACCAACTGCACAAATCGCTTGGCAAATGGGTGAGTTAATTGGATACAACTTATACGCAGCACTAGAAGGCAAAGCTTTCGAAGAGTTCGCACCTATTAACTCTGGAACACTTGCTAGTCTAGGACGTAAAGATGCTGTTGCTACAATTGGAGCAAGCAATACTCCACTTAAAGGCTTACCAGCATCATTAATGAAAGAAGCAAGTAACGTTCGTTACTTATCACACATTAAAGGTCTATTCAGCTTAGCTTACTAATCTGAATATAAGCCCGAACCATGCCCTGCATGGTTCGGGCTATTTTTGTCCGTAATTTTCTCTAACTTATTTATTCGGCAGAAGAATCATATAACCCTTTTAATTATCTAAATTTACTGATTATTTTATGTCCAAATTGTGTATAGGAAAAGATGGAAGTATTCTTCCTACTCCCATCCTTCACACAAACTACTCTCCTAACTTCACAAGGCTGTAGTTCTTCTTCCCTTTACGAATAATAATAAATCGTCCATCAAATGAATTTTCTACAGTAACATCTGTATCCACATCCGTTACTTTTTCGCCATTCATCGAAATAGCTCCATTATTAATATCCTCACGTGCTTGTCGTCTAGATGGCTCAATTCCTAAATCAACTAGCCATTCTACGATGTTTTTCGTCTCTTTTGAAGACTGGAATGTTGGCATCTCTTTAAAACCTTGCTCAATTTCATCAGCTGTTAACGATTTAATATCTCCGCTAAATAACGCTGCTGTAATCTTCTCAGCTTGCAGGAGTGCCTCTGCTCCATGAACGAATTTCGTCATTTCTTCCGCTAATACTTTTTGCGCTTCACGTCTATGAGGCTCTGTTTCTACCTTCACTGCCAATTCATCAATGCGCTCTTTCGTTAAGAACGTAAAGTATTTCAAGTATTTCACTACATCACGGTCATCTGTATTCACCCAGAATTGGTAAAATTCAAATGGTGTTGTTTTTTCAGGATCAAGCCAAACTGCACCACCTGCTGATTTACCAAACTTCGTTCCATCTGATTTCAATAATAACGGAATCGTTAATCCGAATACCTTCGCTTCGTGCCCTTCTAACTTACGAATTAAATCTAAACCACTCGTAATATTTCCCCATTGGTCACTACCACCAATTTGCAGTTGAACATCTTCTTTCGTGTATAAATGATGGAAATCCATCGCTTGCAAAATTTGGTACGTAAATTCTGTGAAAGAAATTCCTGTATCTAAACGACTTGCTACAATATCCTTCGCTAACATGCTATTAATGCTAAAGTTCTTCCCGTAATCACGTAAAAACTCAATAATGTTTATTTCATGTGTCCAGTCGTAGTTATTTACCATCTTCACTTCGCTATTTCCGCCAAAATCAAATAGCTTTTTCATTTGCGCTGTTAACGCATCCACATTATGCTGAACTACTTCTAACGTTTGAAGTTGACGTTCTGATTGACGTCCGCTCGGATCACCAATTGTTCCTGTTGCCCCACCAATTAAAATAACTGGATGATGGCCAGCTAACTGGAATCTCTTCATCATCATAAACGGAATCAAATGTCCAATATGCATACTATCACCAGTCGGATCAACTCCGCAGTATAGTGAAATCTTTTTCTCTTCTACTAGCTTACGTAAACCTTCTTCATCAGTCTGTTGATTCACAGCGCCGCGCCATTCTAATTCATCAATAATATTCATCTTTTGTCATCCCCTTTATTTTTTAAAACAAAAAATCCCTATGTCTATGACATAGGGACGATTATTCACCGTGTTACCACCCAGTTTGTATAAATAGCATAGCTACTCATACCACTCTTAGCAATAGTATCGATTGCCAATCCGCTTAGCATTACCTAAGATACTCCAGAGTGTACTTCGCAAGTTTGTTTGTGCTAGGTTCCAGCAACCCCTAGCTCTCTCGTTAACAGTGACAAACTGCTACTGGGCTCTTTCAACGTATGTTATTTGTTAAATTATTAGCCATTATATTGAATTGAAAACAAATTGTCAACAATACCCAAATATTATTTTAAAATAATTCATACTTTTATACGCTTTTAATTCAAAGATTATTATAGATCTTCTCCAATAATCCTTACTTCTCGCTCTAACTTCACGCCAAATTTCTCTTCAACAGTCTTTTGTACAAAGTGAATTAAATCGATGTAATCTTGTGCTGTTCCATTATCAACATTCACCATAAATCCAGCGTGTTTTAAAGAAACTTCCACTCCGCCAATTCGCTTACCTTGTAGTCCTGATTCTTGAATCAATTTACCAGCAAAGTTATTTGGTGGGCGCTTAAATACGCTACCGCATGAAGGATATTCTAGAGGTTGTTTTGACTCACGTTTAAACGTTAAATCATCCATTTTTTCTTTAATTTCTTCACGCACACCTTCTTCAAGCTCAAATCTCGCTTCAAGAATAATGTAATGGTTGTTTGCAAATACACTCTTACGATATCCAAATTCAAATGCTTCTTTCGTTAAAGTACGTAACTCTCCATCACCTGTCATTACGACAGCTTCTGTTAATACAAACGATACTTCACCGCCGTATGCGCCAGCATTCATATATAAAGCTCCGCCAACTGAACCTGGAATACCACAAGCAAACTCAAGACCCGTTAAATTATGATCTAATGCAATACGTGATACATCAATAATTGCTGCACCACACTGTGCCACAATCGTCGTTCCTGTTACAGTCACATCTGTAATGTGAATTAAACTTACGGTAATCCCGCGTATTCCACCATCTTTAATAATGACATTCGATCCATTTCCTAAAAACGTAACTGGAATATTATATTCGTTAGCATATTTGATAACCTCTTGAATTTCATCATAATTTGTCGGTGCAACGAACACATCTGCTTTTCCACCAACTTTAATATGCGTATGATTCTTTAACATTTCATCTTGTTTCACATGACCTTCAGGCAATACCGTACTTAAATATTTATAAACCTCTTGCATATTCATTTTACAATTCCTCTATTTCTATATTCTTTTTATCCCGTTATACGGGCCCATAATATCCCCACATACATGAACGAACCAAAAGTGGTGGATACAGTGTACCCAAAATCAATTCGAGACACCTATAAACCTCTTAATTTATAAGAGGTGCCACTCATATTAAAATATATATTGCATAATAAAGCAACCCAAATGGGCTACTAAACTTGACATGTCATCAGAAAGACAACAATTTGTAAAATATATTACTTTTTCAAAACACTATCCTTCAGTATCTTACTATACCATACGAAAATAAAGTGGTATTTTTTTGTAATCTTTACTTTATTTTCATCAATAAAAAAGATGCTTTTACCTATGTAAAAGCATCTTTTTTATTACTTATTATAATTTACTTTTCGTTCTCTTCTTTTTCCTTATCAAACCATAATAGCTCATCGTCATCAACTTCACCATTATAATTGATTAAAATCTCTTCTCCCGCTTTTATATCTTTGTAAGCAAAGAAGTTAAACGTGTGATTCTCAAAGACAATATCATACGTTGCATTCGGATTATATGCATGATTAAATAACATGCCGTATCCTAAAAGGAATGCTGTATGATTTACCCCATACTCAAATGCGTAGTCAGCAAGTAACGTTTTCTCAATGTGTTCATGCTGTTCATTCGGATAAGAGATAACTGGTGCTGAGTGAATCAACTCACCCTTTTTAATATCACGAGTTGCAAATACACCTCTATTAAATTCTCCATCACTAAGTTCAGAAGTCTTAACTTCGATCATATGCGTCACCTATATAATTCTTTCTTTGAAGTATTTTAATTCCGCTATTTGCGGGGTTCAACTAATAATCAGTAGCGTATAGCCCCACTAATTAAAGTCTCACTTTATCTCCTTAAGCTTGGCAGAAAACTCAAAGAAAAGCAATTAAATTCCTATTAAGTATTCGTTAAAATGAAAAAGAGCACACATAGTGTGCCCTTTTCAATCAATATTACTTTTCTAAAATATCTTCTAGTAACTTCACTTGCTCGCTAACAGTATGCAACGTCTTCACCGATATATCATTTCGATGTTTTTCTTCTTCCACACTTGCTAACACTTCTTCTGTAGCCGCAGAAGTTTGCTGAATTACATTAGAAGCATGTGTAACATCCTTTACGATATTCGTCGTTTTAGCCTGGAAATTTTCTTGATGAACAACAATCTCTCTCATTACATCATTAATTGCATCAATAAACTTCCCTAAATCCGTTACATTTGTTAAAACGCTTGCTAGCATTTCATTACATTCTTCTTGTACTCTTTCTGATTTTTCTACCTGCACTTCCACCTTGCTTGCTTGATTACTAAACTCCTTCAAAATCCCTTGAATTCTTCCAGCTGAACGATTCGATTCTTCAGCAAGCTTTAATACTTCATTCGCTACAATAGCAAACCCTTTTCCATGTTCTCCTGCTCTTGCAGCTTCAATATTTGCATTTAAAGCTAGCAAGCTCGTCTGACTTGAAATATTCGTTATTACATCTACAATTTCATTAATTTGCTTCGACTGCATCATTAAATCTCTAAATATAATTCCCGATTGTGAAACAACATCATTTAAACTTCTCATGTTAGCTTCAAAATTTCTTAAAGTATTCACACTACCCTTTGAAATCTCTAAACTTTCATCAACACGAATTGATGCATTTCTTACTTGAGAGATGATTTGTTCAATATTTCCTTCCATATCATTCAATACTTCTACTGAACGTGACATCATCTCTGATTGTGATTGCGTACCAACTGCCACCTCTTCAAAAGCGAAATTAATTTCACTCATCGACTCCATTGACGTATTCATATTTTGTCTTAAATGATTGAAATTACTATCTAACTTCACAACTGTTTCTTCAATAAGCCTTTGCGTCTCTTCTAGCTCCTGAGCTTTTCTCATTACTTCTTGCTTCTCATCACTTAAACGAGCTAGCAAATTAGAGCCAATCTTCGTTACGCCCCACATTGCGATCGTTACGATTGCTAACAAGCTTGCGAAGTTTGCAGCCTCAGATGCCGCTGTATAAGCAAAAAATTGCTCCGGCCAATAACTACAAAGAATAAATGTGATAACAACCGCCACTCCACCGAGAATGATAACGAGACGTTCACTTAAATAAATAAGTGAAACTGCTAGTGTAAAGTAGATCATTTGAAATACAGCTGGGCTTTCATTAAATGCTTGTACCATAATGAAAGACATCATAAGCAACATAAATGTCATGATGTATTTATACACTGATTCCATACTTTTTATAAAAGTAAAAAGTGTTCCAAATACAACGACAGAAATGCCACAAGTCCAAAACGCTATTGCTCTCTCTGTAAAGATATATCCGTAATACCCAATCGCGATTATTCCAAGAAAGAAACTAAAAATCGTAATGAACAGCAATAAATGATTTTTCTGTGATTCTTTCTCAAGGTTAGAAAAACAAGTTCTCTTTAACCACTCCATATATGAAGCCCCACCTTCTACTTATACATATCGATTACTTCAGCTTAAATACCGCACTTACTGGGTTATGATCGCTATTTTCAAACTTTAAATCTTTCCCTTGTACATTTACAATTTCCACATTCGGTGAAACGATAAAACCATCAATAATCGTGACAAAGTTTTCACCTTCCACATACTTCTTCACATCATCTCTCACCGTCATAACAGACGGATCTACAGCCCACTTAAAGCCACCATCAGTAAAGTCCTTCGGTAACTCTACTAACCACTCAGGACGCTCTTTCACAAACTTCGGATCACTTAATTGAACGTTAGAAAGTAATTGATTCCAATCTCCGCCCATTATTACGTAATCACCATTTTCATAATGCTTGTTCATATATTCTTTTAAAAACTCTACTTGCTGTTTTCTAATTTTCCCGCCTTCATCATACGCAGACAAATGTAAATTTACGAGTCTCACAAACTTCCCATTATTAACAGGTATTTTATGCTCAACAATTGCTCGATCTAAATCAAACAAACGCTTCGGCCAAGGCTCCATTCCAGGAAGCTGGAACCTCTGCGCTGTTTGAACTGTATATTTAGAAAACGTACTTAATCCGGCATCCGCATATCCCATTGGACTTGTAATTGGTACAGGGACCCATTTTGTATCATAGTTCTTTCCGAACGACAAAGCATAATCAGGTAATCCTTTTTTCAAAAATTCATGCCCATTTACATCAAAAGATCGCATTGATTTTATATCAACTTCTTGTAATAACGTAAAATCACTATTCTCATTTTGTAAAAACGAAAGCATTTTCTTTAAATTCGTTTCCGTTTGCTCTTTACTACTTGAACCAGAACCTTTTCCACCATCCATAAAGAAGTCTTGATCCTTATCTAATCCAGCATATCCAATATTAAATGTTGTAACTTTAAATTCATTTCCTGTCGCTAATACGCGCTCTTTATTATTTTCCACCTTCAAACTTATAACATCAGCAGGCTGTTCTTTAGTAAGTGTCATATACGCTAAAAAACCACCTACAACTCCCACTCCTACTAAAATACATATAAGTACTATTTTTAATAATTTCTTCAAATAAACGCCCCTTTTCTAAAACATGCAACTTAATTATCTTTATTTTCAGTTAAATAAAACTGAATGACAGACATACGAAATATTTTATCACATAGAAAACCCTATATCACTATATTTAGTTTATAAGTAAATATTCTTGCTCTTACATCAGCAAAAAATACAAAATACCCCAACTTCTTCACTGGAAATCCAACGCGATGTTTAGTACACTATATGTAATAATCATAGGCGATGGAGTTCGCCATAACTGCTGCTTAGCTAATGACTCCTACCAGTATAACTACTGGTAGGAGTCTATTTTTTTGAGCAAGCTATTTAAAGAGGTGAAGAAATTGATTTATATTATCGTTGGCATAGCCGGTATATTAGGAGCCCTTTCTCGCTATTATTTAGGTCTTACTATTCATACTTCATGGAATCATTCATTTCCGCTAGCCACATTGCTCATCAACTTACTCGGCTGCTTCCTATTAGCTTGGCTGACTACCTATATCGCTCGGCGAAACATCTTACCGTCAGAAATTATCACAGGCATTGGAACTGGATTCATCGGTGCCTTTACGACGTTTTCAACATTCAGTGTAGAAACTGTGCAATTAATCCATCATTCTGAATGGGGTACGGCTTTCTTATATGTATCATGCAGCATACTTGGTGGTCTCATTATGTCTGGTCTTGGCTATACACTAGGTGATTTCTTAATTAAGAAACATCTTACGGAAGGTGATCACTTATGATAGAAGCTTTATTAGTGGCAACAGGTGGATTTTTCGGTGCTATTACACGATTTGCAATTAGTAATTGGTTTAAAAAAAGAAATAAAACTTCCTTTCCAATTGCTACATTTCTCATTAATATAACAGGCGCGTTTTTACTCGGATATATAATTGGAAACGGAGTCACTACAAGCTGGCAATTATTATTAGGTACTGGATTTATGGGTGCCTTCACGACATTTTCAACATTTAAGCTAGAGTCCATTCAGCTCTTCAATCGTAAAAATTTCGGCATACTATTTCTATATTTAAGTACTACTTATATTATTGGTATCCTTTTTGCATTCCTTGGAATGAAACTAGGCGGAATATAAAAAAAGAAAGCGACTCTCATCAGTCGCTTTCTTTCATAAGAAGTATGTCCCGCCATATGGAATGGAAAATAAACCCGCTGGATGCACATCGTAATGTACAATTTGCATCGGAGGCTGTGAATACGGCATATACTGCCCTTGCATCATTTGTGCAAAATATGCTTGCTGCTGCATTTGAATCGCTTGATTCACAGCATGAATTGTCCCCTGTGCTCCTGCCAAAGTAATAGCCGATCCGACTTGCCTTTCAGGATAACAATAATGATTCACCATGATTCAGCTCACTTTTTATTTTTCTTCCTTATCGTATGTTTCTATTTCATAGCAAGTGTTTTATTACGCTGTCTTTTTTCGAAGCACCGAGAAAAGAGCCACACACAAAATCGCAACAATTCCAGTGAAAGTAAATAAATATGCTAACGGAATTAAGTAGAATGGTTCCACTAACGTTCCATCTCGTTTTACTTCCGAACCAATTACATTAAACATAATGATACATAACACTCCTAAAAATATTGGACTAGAAGCTAATAAGTATTTTTTCTTCATCATAATCCTTCCTTTTTATACTCTAAGATTGAAAATTTAACCACTTTGTTCTATTACTGTTTTTTTAACCTTGAAGTAATAAATCCAAATAACGAAATACCAATACCACTAAAGAACAGTAAATAACTTATTGGTACTAGGAAAAAGTAAGGTTCTATAAGCAAACCAGTTCCATCCATTTTACTAGTTGCACCGTGTATGAATAAACAAGTAGCTCCTAATGATATCAATACAATTGCTAATAAATATTTTTTCATAATATATTCTCCTTTGATTTCACAATTAATTTATCTGCATTCCTTTTTACTATTCTCAATACCATCATAATAAGCTCACTAACATTTCAAGTCAACAACTATTTATTGTTTTACGATAAATAGTTGTTGTTAAACATAGTAAAAAAAGACTATAGACAATGATTGTCTATAGCCTTTTTCACTCCATTATTTCGTTCTAAAATATTCCTTCTGGAACATGCACATTCTTATCGCATTATGGTAGTTGCCATCAACGAAGAACTCGTCGAGAAGTTCTCCTTCTACCATAAATCCAACCTTTTTATAAACGTGTACAGCTTTTTCATTCTCTTTATCGACAACTAAATATATTTTATGCATATTTAATACGGAAAAAGCGTAATCCATCGCTAAACGCGTCGCCTCTGCTGCATAACCATATCCTTGATAATTTGGATCAATAATAATTTGGAATTCTGTTCTACGGTGAATATAATCGATTTCCACTAACTCGACCAATCCAACCATCTCATTATCTTTCTCAACGATAAATCGGCGTTCACTTTGATCATGTATATGTTTATCGTATAAATCCTGCAGCTCTACAAATGCCTCATACGGCTCTTCAAACCAATACGACATAATATGGGCATTATTATTAAGTTCGTGTACAAACTTTAAATCTTCCCGTTCTAAAGGACGTAACTTCAATTCCTGACTCATTGCTATAACCTCCAAGTAAAAGAAACCTCTTCACTTATTTTCTCAATTTTTTTCAATTTCAAACGCCCTAATTTCATTGTAAACTTTCAAGTAACTTGAAGGTCAAGACATAAAAAAGTAGTGCAAACTTATGTCTGCACTACTACTCTTTTCTCAAATCTCTCATATTTGATATGTATAAAGCAATGACTAAAACAAGAATGGATCCCGCATATAACAACGTCTCCATCGGTTCCTCATGAGATACGATAATTAAACGAATTAACGCCGTAATTCCGATATAAATAAAATAACGTAACGGGAAATGATAATTCGACTTAAAATACTTAATAATCAATGCGATGAACTCGAAGTATAAGAAATAAACGATGATGCTCTCAACCAATTTATACGATGTATATTCCTTTGTTGAAAATATGTATTGAATAAATGTAATCGTCTCGTTAATTAAAAAGATCGATAAAACAATGGACAATATAATTAACGCTATATTCAATATCCACTGTAAAACGCTAGCTATGTAATGATCGATATTAAATTTCATTTCACACTCTCCTTCACGTAAATACTTATTTATTATAGCAAAATTATGATTGAAACGTAGTTAAATCATATATTCGTCCCTTGTTGTCACCTGTGTGGGGGATATTCATTGTTTGGAGGAGTCTATGAACTGTTGCACTTGATTGAACATGGAGAAATTCCTTTAACTGCATATTTGTACAAGTTCCACTAATAAGAAGTACATAATCATGTATGGCATCCTCATGTGCTACTTTAGAGATAACTTTACAATTTGAACAATACCACCCTTTTTTTAATTTCAACATCGGCATTATAGAGCATACCTCACATCGTACGCCGTTTAACAATTCTCCTTTTTTGATTTTAAATTGTTCAAGGATATTTTGCTGTAATGGAGTATGATGCCTTACTATTTGACAAATAAGATCGTCTACATTTTTTATAGTTTTTTTGTTATATTTACTCTCAAACCATTTTATTTTATGAGGTAAATTTGCACTGTGGATAATTTTATTGGGGAGATTATCGTCTGAAGCTTTAATAATAGTTCGTGGATTACTAATAACAACGAGTGATTCAATCGGAAAACGAGAAAACCCATTTAAACTTAACCATTTTCTAAACTGTTCCTCTTGTCTTTTCACTTGTAAAATTGGATCTGGAAAGCCTTCTGAATTCCCCTCTGATATTCTAATAAGCTGATTAAACTTTGAATCAAATAGTAACGTACCTGCTATATTTTTTATTTCGAGGAAAAGAAGAAAATATGCTGAAATGATAATCGTATCAATTTGAAAATGGTGATTTTGATCGAACAACCTTATATCGTGCAAAATACTATATGTTTCTTCTGGCAAAAAACTTAGTGGATAATTGATAGCTTGTTCACCTTTGTAACCTGCTTTATGCTTCGCTAAACTTTCTGCAACCATATCCCGTTTCGGATGGTGAGCAGGTAATCTTCTAGATAACGCTTCTAATTGCCGTAAATACATTGGCATTTGTCGTTCTTTCACAATCATCTTTAGCCCTCCTCAAAATATATCAACGATTTTTCAAATATATCTATCATAACTCACAATATATCAACGATTTTTTCAATATATCAACGATTCGACATAGAATATCGACTTACCGACAAAAATCGACACAACATGCACCCATAAAATCCTATACACAGTATAGCATCACATCTAAAATCGCACTGTAAGCATAATGCTAATCCGCCCATTTAATTACGCCACTTTCAAAATGAGAGATTTACATTCACCTTATGTAAAAGAACTTTTTATAAGTATGAAAAAATTTTAGGAATTAGTTTATCTTTTTTTAATGTTTTATTTAGAGGCAGTTTATACTCGGCCATTAACATAATAAACGTAGTAATTACATTCAGAAACACGAACTATTTAAAATCATAAAATAAGGAGACGATAAAACATGAACAAAAAAACGAAAGCACTATCATCTATATTGCTCGGATTCACATTAGCACTAACAGGATGTGCTGGTACTAAAGCTGAAGAAAATCATAGTAAGCCGAAACAAGAACAAGCTGCCAAAGAAACAAAAAAGGAAAATAAGTTAACGAAAGGCCAAAAAATGGCTAACATTCTTAGCGATACAAATTGGCAAGGTACAAGAGTGTATGACAAAGATAAAAATGATTTAACAAAAGAAAATGCAAACTTCATTGGCCTTGCGAAATATGATGCAAAGTCAGGAAGATATGAATTCTTTGATGCTAAAACAGGTGCAAGTCGTGGCGATAAAGGAACTTTCTTTATCACAAATGATGGGAAAAAGAGAATATTAATTTCAGAATCAATGAAATATCAAGCTGTTGTTGATATGACAAAACTAAATAAAAATGTATTTACTTATAAACGAATGGGGAAAGACGCTAACGGTAACGATGTAGAAGTTTTCGTTGAACATGTTCCATATAAAGAAAAAGAGCTTTCTTTCACTGATCCGGACAAGCAACTGAACACGACTACAGGCGATATCGTTAAAAACGTTGATGGAGATAAAATTTTAGGTGGAACCCTTTGGCACGGAACAAAAGTATTAGATGAAGCGGGTAATGACGTAACACAGTTTAATTCGAATTTTATAAGTCTAGCAAAATTCGATGACAAGTCTAATAAATACGAGTTCTTCAATAGCGAAACAGGTCAAAGCCGCGGTGACTATGGTTACTTCGATGTTTTACACGAAAATAAAATAAGAGCCCATGTTTCAACTGGAAATAATAAATATGGCGCGGCTCTTGAACTTACTGAACTAAATAATAAGAAATTTACGTATAAAAGAACTGGTAAAGACCAAGCGGGTAAAGACATCACTATATTCGTTGAACATGAACCTTATACAGGTGATATGAAACCACAATTTAGTTTTTAAAAACATTTTATTACAAATCCTGTACTGAGCTACAGGATTTTTTTAAGGCGAAATTATTTATGACTCCATTAAAAAAGCCTTACTACACATAAATTGTAGTAAGGCTCCGACTATTTAAGATGAAAATTTTATTATGTCTATACAAATAAGGTTTAGCAAATAATGTTGCCATCCCCTCCAAGGAAAAGAAACCTTATTTCAACTTTCCTATTGATAAGTTAACACGATAATTCCCGTACTTTAATAGTCGTCCTAGAAATTTATCTAAGTCTTCATTGGAAGCAAAATGTGTTTTTAATAAATAACACCCCTCACCGCTTATACGGTCTACTTCAGAAATCCCTTCTTCTTTTTGAAAGAAATTCATAAACTCTTGATGATTAGCTGTTGTTACGAATAAAGTAACAAATGCAGTCACTACTTGTCCTAATTTGATTCGGTTTATTGCGATTGTATATTGTTCAATAATCCCTAAATCCTCTAATCTTCGAATTCGATTTCCTACAGCCTGCCCCGTCATATGTATTTTTTGACCAAGTTCTTTCCATTGTATTCTTGAGTTTTCTCCTAATAATTTCAGTATCTCAAAATCTGTTTGATCAATGATATAAACCAATCCTTTCATCGTGAAAGTAGAAAGCCAGAAAGTGTTTCGCCAACTTATTCTGCTTGTCGATACAATTCACTATACTTAGTTTATCCTCTTACATCACATTGTTTATCAGTTACATTTACTTATAACACAGAGGACGCAACAAAAAAATACATCTAGATTTAAAGGAGGTTACAAATATGTTATTACAAGAGATTTTATCGTTCAATGAACAATTTGTAGAAAATAAAGAATACGCTCCTCGTGAAGCGACAAAAATGCCTAAAAAACGTATGGTTGTTGTTTCTTGCATGGACGCTCGTTTAATTGAGCTACTTCCAAAAGCTTTAGATATACACGATGGTGATGCAAAAGTTATCAGAAATGCAGGTGGTAAAATTGCTTCTGCTTTCGATAGTGTTATGCAAAGTGTTGTCGCATCAGTATATGATCTAAATGCAGATGAAATCTTCCTTATCGGACACCAAAGATGTGGTGCGAGCCAAACGAATCCAAAAGGAACACTTCAAAAAATATTAGATCGTGGAGTAGCTTCACCAGAAATTTTATCAGCGATTGAATATGCTGGTGTTGACCTTGAAAAATGGTTATTTGGATTCGATGATGTCAACGGTTCAACTCAAGCTAATGTTGATTTAGTAAGAAATCATCCACTTATTCCAAAAGATGTTCCTGTACATGGTTTAGTTATTGATCCTCACACAGGTAAATTAGATTTAATAGTTGATGGATATAAAGCATTAAATGGTATGAAAAATTAATTATTACTTAAATGAAGGGAAGTTATTAGATATGAAAAAACAAGTATTAGATATGAATAGACAAGAAGCTACGCAAAAAATTCTAGAGGCAAAAATTAAAAAAGGGTTAACTTGGGAAGAAATTGCAAAAGTAAGTGAACACTCTGAGACTTGGGTTGTAACAGCGTTATTAGGACAAGCTACAATGACACGTCCAGAAGCAGAAAAAATCGGTAAACTATTAGAATTAGATGAAGAAGTAGTTCAAGCATTAACAGTAGTTCCACTTCGTGGCCAAGTAATGGAAATGCCACCTACTGACCCGATTGCATATCGCTTATATGAAATGATGTTACAATATGCACCAACTATTAGAGAATTAATCTTAGAAAAGGCCGGCGAAGGTGTAATGAGTGCAATTAACTTCAACCTGGGTGTGGATACACAAGAAGATCCAAAAGGTGGCGACCCCCGTATCGTGATTACACTTAACGGGAAATTTTTACCATTCCGTACATGGTAATTAACTAAAAAACTATATATGTAATTAAAATAATTTTATTAATTTACAAAATCTATCCTTTTTAATCTAACTGTGTAGAAAGGATGGATTTTTACTATGAGATTCTTTTTCGGCAAAGGAGAATAATATGAATAAAAAGCACTTCGATACGAGCTTTAGTACTCTACAATGGTTTGTGTTTCTATTAGCAAATGCAATTGCATTACCTATCATTATTGGTGGCATATTCCATTTACCAATAGAAGATATCTCAACATTAATGCAGCGGACTTTTTTAGTCGTGGGAGTAAGTTCGTTTCTACAAGCGTGGTTTGGGCATCGCTATCCCATAGCGGATGGGCCAGCAGGTTCATGGATAAGTATATTTGTCATATTGGGACAAGTAGCTATGCATCAGGGACAAAGTCCAAAAGATGTATTACAACTTTTAGAAGGCGGGTTAATTATTGCGGGTATATTACTCTTCGTTCTTGGTATAACAGGGCTTGTTCAGCGAACCTTACGTTTATTTACCCCTTTAGTTACAGGAACCTTTCTTTTAATCTTAGCACTTCAGCTTAGTGGTGTGTTACTAAAAGGAATGATGGGATTACAAGGATCTGCAACTCATCCCGACTATACAATTGCTACTATTGCGCTCTTTGTTTTTGCCCTTATTACTTTCTTATCAATTAAAGGGAAAGGATGGATGAAAAGTTACGCTGTGTTACTTGGAATTTCATGTGGTTGGCTTTTGTATGCAGTATTAGGAAAATCATCTCATATGCCTTCACATACAACGCTAGTTAAGTTACCAGAGATATTTGCTTGGGGCACACCTAGATTCGATATTGGAATGACTCTAACTGCGACTTTATTCACCTTTCTTTTAGTTGCAAATACAATTGCTGCTATTTCGGCTGTAAAACAAGTGGCTCCGTTATCTAAAGAAAATGAAAAACAAACACTGAACTGTGGTGTATGGGTCGGAGGTATATCACATATTATCTCATCATTGTTCTCTACAATTGGAATTGTACCATTACCTGCATCAGCAGGATTTATTCAACTAACAGGTCAAAAAAAGGTGAAGTCGTTTCTTATAGCAAGTCTTATATTAGCAGGTATTTCTTTTATCCCCTCAATTGTAAACTTTATATCCTTGCTACCAGGTCCTATTGCTAATTCTGCACTTTTAGCTACATTTGTCCAAGTAATAGGCATTTCATTTCAATCCATTTTACGTGAAGAATTAAAGCAACGCCGATTAACTATATTAGGAATTTCATTATTAATCAGTTTGGGAATAATGTTTCTTCCAGAAAGTGCATTTAGCGGAGTCCCTTCTTCCTTACAATATGTTTTAAGTAACGGATTACTCGTAGGTACTATGATCGTTATTTTGCTAGAACAGTTTTGGAAAGAGTAAAATTTGTGACTAAGTAAAAAAGCGCCCTGATTACAGGGCGCTTTTTTATACCTAATGACTAATACTAGCCGTTGGGTATAATGTTGTTCCTCCAATTGAAACTTTTATTTCATTTGTTAATGGAACATTTTGTTCATTAATAATTGTTCTCCACCATTCCCATGCAAGACCAGTACATTCTCTAGCTACGATTTTTATATTTTTTGAATTTGGTGGAAGAGGGATAACTGTAGAGTAATGAGCTGTTTTGTCTCTGCCGCTACCATCCCATGTTTTATGTGTTAGTACTTCTTTCCCATTTTGATCAAATGTGAATTCATCCCAAGATACATCAAATTGAGCAACGTAAGCACCGTAATGATCAAGTGTCATTTTAGCACTTGAATATTCTGTAGTTGTCGTCTCAATATAATCTGTATTGTTATGAACAGCAGCAGTTGCATTATCTTTTAAGAAAGTGCTTGTATATGAAATTGGGTATGCTGGATTTTTAAAACTTAATTCAGCATTATCTTTAATGATATTTCGGATTTCATTGAAATCTTTTGTAACAACCTTGTTATGCTCTTTCGCATCTCCGCCTAATACTACAGCAGTAAAGGTACTTTCTTCAAAAATATCTTTGTACTGTCCATTCGTTTCGACGCTGTTATTCTTAAGTAAGGCTTTAAAAGCAGCTTGTACATCTTTGCTCTTAGATGTTGTTTCTAATTTTACATAAACAGTTCTACCATAAGCTACATTCGAGACCATAACAGGTGGGGCCGAATTACTTACACCTTTACGAGTTAACTCACCAAAAGTAACACTATTATCAAAAAGATCGGATGGATTGTTAGGTAGTTCAGCACTTACGGTATAAAATATTTGCTTATATGCCGCTACCATCACTTTTTTCTCTCCATTTGCAACCGCATTAAAATCAATGTTTAGACTGTTATCAAGATATTTGGCGTTAACGTTAAGGGCACTTGCGATTTGTGATTTACTATAAACCATAGATTCTGTATACTGCATTCTTGCGGGTAACGTATGTGTTTTAGAATACTTTTCATTCCAAGTAGATACTAAATCATCTACTGCTCCAGCCACATTACCATATGTCGGATTTTGGACAGTAATTGTATTTTCTTTTCTCATGCCAGGTAAGTCTATACTAATATTCAAAGGCTTTCTCTTAGCCACTAATAAACTCGGTTGATTGTCTGCAAAAGCTTTATTTGCAAGTTGTACCGCTCCTGGATACGTACGATTCACCACAGAATCAATAATCGAAATATCGACTGGTGAAGTTGTAAGTGATTTTTTCTCGCGTTCCACTACTACAAATTTACCATTTGAATTGATACTTTCTTTCGGAACAAAGCTCTCTACTTTATCACCATTTACAGCTAAAACCTCTTGATTATTATATTTAAGATTTGCTATACCAGTATCAATGCCACTAGCATTTTTGGTTACATCAGTTGCATTACCTACTTGTGTTTCTGCGAAGGAAATAGATGAATAATTAATAGTGCATAGACTAACTAATAAACACGCAAGGAACTTTCTTCTTTTAGTGTTTTTCTTAATATTCAGAAAAATCACCCCGTTCTTTTTTTAGTAAGATATGATAATGATTGATAAATGATAGCTAACTAATAAACCTACATAAATGCTTTTAAAAGTTCTTGAATTAACGGGATTACGCCACCTACAAATTTCAAAACTGCCATTGCGATTTCCATATTATTTCCTCCTTTTTTATTGCTACGAAAATGTAATTAATCTTTATGCCCTCATTATAGTGACCCCTTACACTTTTATCAATACACTCTTATATGCAATATTACATACTAAGAACCAAGCTGAATTCTTATAAAAAATTATACAGAGATAAATTTTTCATTTGGTAGATACTTGAAAAATCGAAGCATTCCTTTGTATTTTATGAGTAATTTACAAGTTTATTGTTGGAAGCATCGCAGGACCGGAAGTAATGAAATACCTGTGGGACAGAGCTATCATCGACAATCGCAAAAAAAAGCTGCTGCCTATAAAATATAGACAGCAGCTTTTTTTTTGCATACTCATTTTGTAACTAATAAACAGCAATTGGCCCATAAGGACCCTTGATAATTTCTATTTTTGTTTCAAAAATATCTGTCAAAAGTGTTGGGTCCATAACCTCTTCTACTGTTCCAAAAGCAGCAATTTGCCCATCTTTCATAGCACAAATTTTATCAGAGTATTTAGCTGCAAAATTTATGTCATGCATAACAGTCAAAATTGTTCTTCCGAATTCATTAGCTGCACGTCTCAAATGCTCCATCATTTGAACAGAGCGCGCAACATCAAGGTTGTTCAGAGGCTCGTCCAATAGCACATATTCAGTCTCTTGGCACAATACCATCGCTACATATGCCCTTTGTCTTTGACCACCAGAAAGCTCATCTAAATATCTATTCTCTAAACTAGTTAAATCTAAGAAATCGATATATTTAGAAATGATAACCTCATCTTCTTTAGTTAATCTTCCCTTTGAATACGGAAAGCGCCCAAATCCAACTAGTTGTCTAACAGTAAGCCTCGTTACAAAATGATTTTCTTGTCGCAATATGGTCAAAATTTTTGCTAAGTCTTTTGATTTGGATTCAGAAACATCCATATTTGCTACTTGAATTTGACCTTCATCCATATCTAAAAGTCTTCCAATCATCAAAAGTGTCGTGGACTTTCCAGCGCCATTTGGTCCAATTAAAGAAGTAAAGCCTGCTTTTGGTATTTCAATATCCAAAGGTCCTATTTTTACCTTATCAGTATAGAACTTTTTAACGTTATCAATTTTTATCATAAAGCCCTCTTCCTTAAAACTATAGTTAAGAATATGATTCCACCAAATAATTCAATAATAACTGAAACTACCCCTTGAGCATGGAATACATGATACATTAAAAAGTATGCACTCGTCATTATTAAAAATCCTATAGCAAAAGCCATTGGGAAAATATATCTATGATCATAAGTTGACGCCGCCTGATAACTCAAAGTTGCTACTAAAAAGCCGTAGAAAGTAAGTGGCCCAATTAGAGCTGTTGAGATAGACATCAAAATAGCAACTAACACAAGCGTATAAATTACACTAGGTTGATATTTAACCCCAAAAGAAGTAGCAACATCCTTCCCTAATGACAAAACATTCAACTTCTTAGAATGAGCAAAAATTAATAACGCTACAATTATGATCATAGGAATTACAACAGGAAAATATGCAGGGTCTGCATGATTAACAGAACCAAATAATCTCGCTTGTAAAATATCAAATTCTGAAGGCGCAAGTAGTTTTCTCATAAAAGTTGACACAGAATTTAGCCCGGTACCAATAATAATTCCAACTAAAAGCATAAGTTGTAAATTCCCGTATTTACCGGAAAGTAACCATCCATAAAGTATCAAACTCATGAAGACCATAACAACAACTTGAAATAAAAATGATCCAATTCCATTAAAGTTTATTAATGCACTAGCACCAAAGAAGAATATTGTACTCGTTTGAATTGCTGAATAAAGTGATTCGAAACCTAAAAGCGAAGGAGTAATAATCTTATTGTTCGTAATGGATTGGAAAGCAACTGTCGACAAGCTATGGCAAACTGCCGCAATAATCATCGCAACAATAGCTACTATCCTTCTCTTAACAACTGGGATAAAAGAAGGTGAATCTATCGGAACTGGATTGTTATACACTAAAAGTCCATATGAAGAAAGGAGACCTAAACCAATCAATGTGATCAGTAAAATCCAATAACGTCTTGCTTCCTTCTTAGAACGAAAAGCGCTAGCTGATCTACTTTCATTATGAAGGCTAGAATCGATTTCGACATTTTCTTTATTTCTATATTCTAATGTGATCATCGTAGCCTCCTTGGTTTTCTTTGTCTCAATAAAATAGTAATAAACACGACTGCTCCCACTGTTGCAAGTATTAAAGAAACAGGTAATTCAAAAGGCTTTATAATTGTTCGAGAAATGATGTCACAGGCAGTTATTGACCCCATTCCGATCACACAAACCCAAGGTAAATTACTCCTAAGATCATCACCTCTAAACATTGAAACGATATTTGGCACAATTAATCCTAAGAAAGGTAAGTGTCCAATAACAGCTGCAACAATTCCAACTGCAACAGAGATAAGACCAGTCCCAAAAAGAACAATTCTATTGTAATTAACTCCAAGGCTTATTGCGACATCTTCTCCTAGTCCAGCTAAAGTCAATCTATTAGCATACATAAAAATAAGAAAAGTAATGATAACAATCAGCCATAAATATTCATATCTTCCCACCTGAATGTTAGCAAATGAACCTACGAACCAAGTTTCAATACTTTGTGTCTTTTGAAAAAGGAGTCCCAAAAAAGTAGACACTGCAGAAATAACTGCTCCAAGCATCAATCCAATAATCGGGACAATTAAAGACGAACGAAGTTTAACTCTTCTTAAAAATAAAAAGAAAATCATAGTTCCTATAAAAGAAAAAATGATTGCACCAGTCATTCTTTGCACTAAAGTCGGGGCAGGGAATAATAAATATACAAAAAGCAGGCCTAAGCCTGACCATTCAATAGTCCCCGTTGTAGTAGGTTCAACAAAACGATTCTGTGTAATAAGTTGCATGACGAGCCCTGCCATCGCCATTGCAGCTCCAGTAAGCATTAATGCAACTGTTCTCGGAACACGAGTGATGAAAAACATCTCCATTCCGTCCTCTTGTCCACGTATATCATAAACTCCAGTAAACAGTGATATAATCCCTAAAATTATAACAACTATAACCGCTATTATAAAAGGTGTTGTCCATATTTTATTGTGATTATAAAACTGGGGTTGAGAAATATTCTCAACCCTAGAAATCATATTTTTTGACACTGTTTCGTACCCCTTTACACTACTTAGCTAAAGTTTTTGCAAGATTTCCAAATAACTCTACATAAGTCTGAATTGATTCATTTGTGTAAGTATCTTCTGGTGCATAAACAACTTGTTTTTTAGAAACAGCAGTTGTATTTTGAAGAGCTGGTGATTTAGAAATAACATCCTTAGCAGGTGTTGACTTAGCTGCATCAGATGTTGCAGCATCACGATCTAATACGAAAAGCCAATCAGGATTTGTTTGTGCAATAGCTTCAACAGAAACGTCATCACCTTTATGACCTGCAGTAGAATTAGACACTTCTAATGCTGGAGTCCAACCGAAAATTTCATACATTGGTCCCCAAACACGACCAGAATGTGGAGCAGCAAAACCAATATTCCCACCAGTAACGATAACACTCATAACTTTATCTTTTCCGTTATAAGCAGATTTTGCAGTTTCAATAGATTTATCAAAATCAGCCACTAATTTTTTAGCTTCTTTATCTTTATCAAAGATTTTCCCTAAAGTAATTGTAGAATCTTTAAGTCCTTTTACTAAGTTTTTCCCAGGCGTAGTAGATTTCTCAGAAACATCAAAATTAAGATCAATAACAGCTGCTTTTGGCACTAATTTTTTGATCTCTTCGTAATGATCAGCAAACCTTTGACCAACGATTACAAGGTCAGGGTTTGCAGCTGCAATAATTTCAAGATTTGGCTCACGGTGATTCCCAATATTTTGAACTTTTTCATCCTTTTTATATGCTGAATCAGCAGGCATGATATCCTTTGGAGCAGCCGCTAATTTAATTCCCCAATCAGCTAAAGTTTCAAACGTTCTATTGTCTAAAGCAACTACATTCTTTGGATTTACAGGAACAGTAACCTTTCCATGTGCATCAGTGATTTCAACCGTTTTTGGCTTATCACTACCATTATCTTTATTATTAGCCTTCGAAGTTTCTTTACTTGAATCCGAGCAAGCTACTAACATTAAAGTGAAAATTGCTAGAATACTTACTAATTTTAAAAGCATAGTTTTTTTCATACGTATACTCCTTATTATGTAATTTAGTTCGAAAATGATAAAGTTCATAGATTAAATTAGATAGTAACTTTTTATGTATCTAAATTGCTATTGATAATCATTTTCATTTGAATATCCTGTTAATAAGTATAGTCATTAATTCTGTGAAAATCTTGTGAATGGTGTGAATTCATAAAACCAAGCATAATTTGGATGCCAGAAGTAATATTTGAAGTCAGGCATGTTGATTAACCATGATTTCTCCTACAAAACATACCCACTAATAACTAGTATTTTCATAATCCATTTCCTGATAAAAATATTCCTTTTACGTCTTTTAATACTTCTCAGAAACTATTTGATTATCAGATTTAATAGAAAAAACGAGTACAACTGAAGGAAATAGTTTTACTCGTTTTTTCTATTATCTTATTTTTATCATTCAACCATTGAATAACCTCTGCCATGTATCGTTTGAATATATCTGTCTTTCTTCTCACACTTTAACTTTTTTCTTACATACCCAATATATAAGTCTACTACATTCGGATTTACTACTACGTTATATCCCCAAACCTGGTTCAAAAGCATTTCCCGGCTCAATATTGTATTTTTATTCTTGATTAAAAATACGAGTAAATCGTACTCGCGCTTCGTAAGCGAGAGATTTTTTCCGCCCTTTTTCACAATATTGCTAGATGCATCAACAAAGAGATCTTTAAACTGAAAAAAGTTTATCTCATTTTGCTGGTTACAGTCACTTCTCCTTAAAATCGCTTGAACCCTTGCTACTAATTCTTCTTTCGCAAATGGTTTTCTTATATAATCATCTGCTCCTGCTTGTAACCCTGCTATACAATCCTTACTAGAAATATTGTCGGTCACAATAATGATCGGTGTCGTTTTAACAAGTCGTATTTGTCTACAAATTTCTGGTCCCGATATACTTAATGAATCCCAATCCAATATGATAATATCCCAATCTTGTTCATATATTATATTTAAACCTTGGTTTTCATTGTGAAGTTTTAAAATAAAAGAGCCTTCTTGCGTTAGACCGCTTACGATTTTCTTCGCTAAAGACCTTTCATTCTTAATTACTAACACCTGCCTCACCGATGGTTCACCTCTACTTCAATATAGCTTAGTTAGATAAAAAATTATCTCAAAAAAATAATTTAAGATTTATAAATATTAAATTCCTAAAAAAGCCATTCTAACAGCTTATTAGGAGAACTCTATATAATCTTACAATAGATATGGATGAAAACACAAAGGATATGAAGATTCAAATATATATTATGTAATCATTAAAGGTAGCTATAGTATCTACCTGTTTATCATCAATAACTATTTCTTCATTTTTTGTTTCAGGGATACTGCCCCATCCCCATAACGAGATTTTTATCTTCTACAGTTATTTATGAGAGTACAGCCGAGATACGTATAATTTTAAGTATTAGTCTTGCTTTTATTTTATCTATTTACAATAAAGTTTCTCTCTTGATCTATATGGGTTAACACTAATCACACAATTAAAAACACTTTGTTTTAAACGTCTTTATTGTAAATTAAACAACTTTATTATTTGTATACACCATTACCAGAAAAACTCCCTAAAAAGTAGAAAAACAAATAACCAGTTCCTTAACATACAAGAAATCGATTATTTTGTATCTAAACGTACAATTTTCTTTTTTTGATATGATGAGCCCTAATGATATTGCCCAATCCGGTGTAAACTCCTCAATAACAATGGATCTTTTCATATTTCTAATGCACCTTATGTATTTTGCGCTTAAACATAATATTAAAATTAGATGAGCGAAGCCACGTCAAGTGAATAGAATTCACTCTTTAAGAATACATAAAATATATACACACAAGTTTAGCCTACTCATTAGTGAACATAGGATTCTATAAATTTTGGAGGGAGAGGTATGCCAAAAAAGGTTCTCCTGTTTACAGATTTGGGAATTGACGATGCGTTTGCTATACTGTACACCTTTTTTCGTAAAGACATTCAACTTGTAGGAATTGTAGCCGATTATGGAAATGTATCAAGAGAAAATGTAATAAGAAATATTAACTATTTGAAGTACATTGCGGGAAGAGAAGAGATACCTGTATTCCTTGGTGCTTCTGTGCCGTTGACAGGTATATTGATTCAGTATTTCCCTGAGGTACACGGAAAAGTCGGATTAGGTCCTATTATTCCCCCTGAAATTCCATATCCAATTTACCCCTTAAATGATATTTATCAAATTATAGAATCAAATTTAGAAGATCTTACAATTATCAATTTAGGAAGACTTTCTTCGCTAGCCACGACTTTTGTATTGAATTTAGAAACAATGCGAAACGTAAGAGAATGCATTTGCATGGGGGGAGCTTTTTTCTATCCAGGTAACGTAACTGCTGTGGCTGAAGCTAACTTTTACGCAGACCCTTATGCAGCAAATTTAATTCTGCAGCATGCGAAGAACTTGACAATTATTCCTTTAAATGTGACACAACATGCGATTGTTACACCTGAAATGGTCCAGCAAATTGATACATTTCATCGGAATACACAAGATCTTGCAGGACTCATCATCAAGCCCATGCTAGACTATTATTATAATTTCTACTCCAAGTCTAATCCTGGTATAAGTGGAAGTCCTATGCATGATTTTGTAACAGTGTGGTATTTGCTAAATCAAGAGGCTGTTAGCCTTTCAAGAGTACCCATTAAAATAATTCCTGATCAAGGAGAAGGATTCGGTCAAAGCATTGCAGATTTTCGCTTTGTTGCTAATCCAGGCTATAAAATGCATAATGTAGCTTTTCAGTTTGATTATGAAAGATTCAAAAAGGATATTATGGAGACGTTCTTAAAGAAGAGAGTATAACATGCTTTATTAATTTCAGATAATAAGAATCACGCGAATAAAAATTCACTTTACTTAATGTACAGAAATTCGAATTTTTTAGGTTAAAATTCGCCTAGTAGGGCCCCCCCACATGCCCATCGAACCAAAAAGATTATTTATTAGTTTTGGGGTATTTGCTTTTCCTATCTTGATTGTAATATGGTCCTTAAAATGTAACAAGAAGCGTAAAATGGCTATTCTACGCTTCTTGTTACATTTTATTATCGTACTTAAAATGTTGCAAGAAGCGTAAAATGGACGCTTCTTGTTACATTTTATTTTCGGAAGTATAAGTTTGCCACAAACAAAAAGAACCATAACCTTGCCAATCCGGCAAAATTATGGTTCCTATCATACAATGTCACTTTACTTATAAGTTGGCCGCAGTTGGAAGCATAAGTTGACCAAAACGGCCATCTTATGCTTCTTGTTACATACAAAATGTAATTTGAATCATAAGTCCGCCACAATTTGAAACATAATATTTCCATAAAGCTTAGTTTTTAGAGAACATTCTTGTTACATTTGAAGCATAACATTGCCATAAATCTTTTATTAACCTATAAGCTCGCCTCAAGGATTAAGATATTAGAAGTCCATCTCCAACCTTTAAAATCAAAAAAGACCAAATTCTGATAAAGAACTTGATCCTATCATTTATTTTTATTAACCAAATTAACTGAATTTTAGTTGGGTATTTTTTATTTTAGGGAATTTTTATTTTGTTAGCTTGATAGCAATGTGGCACCTTACAGGGAAGTGGTAAAATATATGGGGAACAACGTAAAAGAGGTGAAGGGTTGATGGAAGAAATACGAGATATAAAGGTAGCGAGAAAAAGTACTTTAAGGCGGGTTCTGTTTGTGATTGTGTGCCTAATTATTTGGGTGTTTATTAGGATGTTTCTTATTGATAATGAGGAGAAATGGGTTTTACAGCATTATGAAGAACATACGCGTGTGTTCTATGAAGTAAAGAGTTATGAAAATCTTGAGGTATTACATAATGTAAATCCGGTAACTGTGATGCCAGACATTCAAATGATATGGGAGAACTATAGCAACCTTCAATCTGTGTATCGTATGAAAATAGAGTATCTCGACAAGGAAGGGCAAGTGCGTACGATTGAGCAGGCAATTCCTGTCGCGTACACCGACTTGGTCGATAAACCTATGTTACAGATAACACTGGTGAAAGATTATAAGAATTTAAGGTACATAGATAAAGAGATAAATCCAGGTCTTTATGTGCCGACTAATATGGAAGCTGAAATAAGACAACAAAAAAGTTATTCAAATTAAATAAATAACTGAATAATAATTAGGGGTCATCATCATACATACCCATCATTTTAAGAAATTAGTTATTCCCTATAATGTTTTTCTAAAAACAAAAAGAACCATAACCTTGCCCAAACGGCAAAGTTATGGTTCAAATCACACAAAATAAAAAAACCACCAAATATGTATTGGTGGAGACGGTGGGAGTCGAACCCACGTCCAAAAATATCGGCACTTAAGCTTCTACGAGTGTAGTCGATATATTAGCATTTCGCGAACTCTTCGGCCTATCGACAGGCTTCCAAGTTGCTAGTCTGATTGTTCTCTTCCTTCGCCCTCAGACGGCGAACTCCGGCGTAGTCCACTTAGTTTGAGTCCCTTACCCTACCACATGGACGATGGAGGGAGGAACCTTTAGTGCAATTAAGCAGCTAAAGAAAGATTGTTTTGTTTGCCAATTATAGGCTTTGACGTTTTAACGAGGCCGATCCCCTCGACTCGCAACCTAAGCTCGAACTATCCCTGTCGAATCCGTAACGTCCCCATGATAAAAATGGAGCATACGAAGAAATATCGTGATAGCTACTAAGAGCTGTTTTTCAATGTGCAACAATCTTACATAAGTTATTATAACATACGCGCGTCGTTTTACAAATGTAAATATCTGTATTACATCTTTTGACGATCACGGAACGCGCGTGCAATTTCACGTTTTGCTTCTTTCTCTTTTAAATCGTTACGCTTATCATATTGCTTTTTACCTTTTGCTAAACCAAGTGCCATTTTCGCGAATCCATTTTTTAAATAAATTCTAACTGGAACTAATGCATAGCCTGTTTCTTTTGAAGCACCCGTTAACTTCTCAATTTCTTTTTTATGAAGAAGTAACTTTCTCGTGCGAAGCGGATCATGGTTGAAACGATTCCCTTGCTCATATGTACTAATATGCATATTATGTACCCATACTTCACCATTATGTACACGTGCAAACGCATCTTTCAAGTTTACGCGTCCAGCGCGAATCGACTTAATTTCCGTTCCTTGAAGGACAAGCCCTGCCTCGTATGTTTCTTCAATGAAATAATCATGAAATGCTTTTTTATTTTGTGCAATAACCTTACCTGAACCTTTTGGCATATAACGTCCCTCCTCTATTTTTACTATTGTAACAAATGTTATAAAAAAGCGAAAGTGGCTCGCTCAGAATCTTTGGACATTGGAACTCCCGACAGAGAAGCGCTTTTTGCTTCGTCCGAGGGAGTGAAATGGCCAATAGATTCTAGCCACTGTAGCTGGATTCCATTAAAAAAAGCGAAAGTGGCTCGCTCAGAATGTGAGGTGGATGGAGCTTCTGACCTTGAGGCGCTCTTTGCCTCTCGGGAAGAAGCGAAGCCGCCGAACATTCTAGCCACTGTAGCTAGATTCCATTAAAAAAGCGAAAGTGGCTCGCTCTCAAGCCACCAATAAAAAAGAAAAAGCCCCGCTTTTCATCAAAGCGAAGCCTCTCTTCTCTTACTTACGCTTTTTCTTTTTCTTCTTGAATCCTGGTACATTTTCAAAGAAGCCTTTTTTCTTCTTACCATTACCGTTACCATCTTTTTTCCCTGGCTGACTAGCGGATGTGGATGCTGATGCTGATGCGGATCCTTTTCCTTTTCCTTGTCCACCACGATCAAACTTTCTTCCTGTGCCGCGCTCATTACTACGTTCGCTACGTCCACCGCGTTTCTTTCTGCCTGTTCTTGGCTGTTCGATAACGACTGGACGATCTTTGAACTTACGACGAGGCGTACCTTTCATGCCAACGATTTCAAAGTCGATAGCACGCTCGTCTTTGTTTACGTTAATAACACGAATTGTAATTTCGTCTCCGATGCGGAATACGTTACCTGTACGTTCTCCAATCATTGCGAAATGTTTCTCGTCATAACGGTAGTAATCATCCGTTAAGTAGCTAACGTGTACAAGACCTTCAATCGTATTTGGAAGCTCTACGAATAAACCGAAGTTTGTTACAGAGCTAATCATACCGTCATACTCTTCGCCAATCTTATCAACCATATACTCTGCTTTTTTCATTTCGTCTGTTTCACGTTCCGCTTCAACAGCACGACGTTCCATATTAGAAGAGTGCTCTGCTATCTCA
Organism: Bacillus sp. BB081; assembly: GCF_008368895.1. NCBI lineage: Bacteria > Bacillati > Bacillota > Bacilli > Caryophanales > Bacillaceae > Bacillus > Bacillus sp. BB081. The sequence continues at coordinate 134,537 of NZ_QOZX01000016.1, read as the reverse complement.
GGTAAGTTTTCACGCCATTTTGCTTGTGTTTCGTTGTCGACTTTACCGTTAATGATGTATTCACGAATTAATCTATGAACGATTGTATCTGGATAACGACGAATTGGTGATGTGAAATGTGTGTAGAACTCTGTTGATAAACCGAAATGTCCTAAGCTATCCGCATCGTAACGCGCTTGCTTCATTGAACGAAGCATTACTGTTGAAATAACTACTTCTTCCGGCTGTCCTTGAACCATTTCAAGAATTTGTTGCAACGCACGAGGATGTATTTCGTTCGCACGTCCTTTTACTGCGTATCCGAAGTTCGTTACAAACTCGAAGAAACGCTCCAGCTTATCTTCTTTCGGATCTTCATGGACACGGTACATGAATGGTACGTTCATCCAGTGGAAATGCTCTGCTACTGTTTCGTTCGCAACAAGCATAAATTCTTCAATTAACTTCTCTGATACAGAACGATCACGCATGACAACATCTGTCGGTTTACCTTCTTCGTCTACTAATACTTTCGCTTCTTTAAAGTCAAAGTCAATTGCACCACGGCGCATACGTTTTTCACGTAAAATCTGTGCCAATTGACCCATCTCTTTAAACATCGGTACGAGCGGCTCATAGCGTTTGATTAACTCTTCGTCCTCATCTTCTAAAATGCTTCTTACGTCAGCATACGTCATACGCTCTGTCGTTTTAATCACACTTTGGAAAATCTCATGCTTTACAACATCACCTAAGTTGTTGATTTCCATTTCACAAGATAACGTCAGACGGTCTACTTTCGGATTTAATGAACAAATACCGTTAGACAGACGATGCGGAATCATCGGAATTACACGGTCAACAAGATATACACTCGTTGCTCTTTCCGCTGCTTCTACATCAATTGGAGAACCTTCTTGAACGTAATGACTTACATCCGCAATATGAACACCAAGCTTGTAGTTACCGTTCTCAAGCTTCGTTACTGTAACAGCGTCATCTAAATCTTTCGCATCTGCACCGTCAATCGTTACGATCATTTGGTCACGCAGGTCACGGCGATCTTTTAAATCTTCTTCTGAAATCGTTTCTGGTACACTGTTTGCATGCTCCATCACTTCTTCAGGGAATGCTAAAGGTAGATGATGTTTATGGATAACTGATAAAATATCTACTCCTGGATCATTTTTATGACCTAGAATTTGAATAACTTCACCTTCTGCACTTAAACGATTCTCTGGATAGCTCGTAATTTTCACAACTACTTTATGGCCTTCTACAGCACCCATTGATGCACTTTTCAAGATAAAGATATCACTCGTCCAACGCTTATTGTCAGGTACAACAAATCCAAAGTTTTTCGATTCTGTATATGTACCAACTAGTTCTTTCGTGCCGCGCTCTAAAATACGTACAATTGAACCTTCTTGGCGTGATCCACTTGATTGTGCGCTAACACGCGCTAATACTGTATCGCCATGAAGTGCACCGTTTAACTCTGTAGGTGGGATGAAAAGATCATCGTCTCCGGTTTTCTTCTCTTCTGGTACAACGAATGCAAAGCCACGTGCATGTCCAATTAATTTACCGCGTACTAAATTCATCTTTTCAGGAAGACCGTAACGGTTACTACGTGTGCGAATAACAAGTCCCTTCTCTTCCATCGTTACAAGTGCCTTTACAAAATCTTTAAAGCCCTCAGAACCTTCAATTCCAAATGCCTCTTCTAACTCTTGTATCGTTAGCGGTTTATACGCTTCTTCTCTCATAAATAATAACAACTTATCAATATTTTCTTGTATGATTTCTTCCAAGCAGAAATACCTCCTTTAAACCCTTATATTATTTAGTGTATCCGAAAGACTCGGGATGTATAAAGCGAAACTTTAATACTCCCCTAATGATTTTTACAGTTTTCACAAAAAATTCCTTATGAAAAAAAGAGGCAACTAGATCTTACCAATCTAGTTGCTCCAAGAAGTTATATACATCCTCATGTAGCTCGTCACGTTGCTTATCAAGTGTAATGACATGCGTAGAGTCTTCATACCATTTAATGTCTTTTAACGTAGATTCTACACCGTTATAAATAATGTTAGCACTATCTGTATTAATCATTTCATCATGACGCGCTTGTACAACAAATGTAGGTGCATAAATCATATCCACATTGTTACGTACGTCAGCAATTAATTGTTGTAATGCTTTTAATGTATTCATCGGTGTCTTTTGGAATTCCAACATTTCTTGTTCGATTTGCTCTGGTGATTTTTGCTCACGTTTTTTATATTCGCGGGCATATGCCAATATACCTTGGTACATCGTTTCTTCACTCTTAATATACATTGGTGCACACATTGGTACTACACCTAAAACCGGTACTGTATAACCTAATTTTAAAGAAAATACGCCGCCAAGTGATAATCCAGCAACAGCAATTTTCTCAAAGCCTTTATCTTTTAAAAGCTGATATGCTTCCATTACGTCTTGCCACCAATCTTCAGGACCTGTATGAACAAGCTCTTCTGGTGGTACACCGTGCCCTTTAAAAATTGGCGCATGACAAGTGTAGCCTTTCTTCTCTAAGAAACGCCCTAACATACGTACATCAGCTGAGTTTCCTGTGAAACCATGTAGTAATAAAACAGCGCGGTCTCCACCCTCAAATGTAAATGGTTTCGGAGATGCTAATTTCATCATGTACTTCTCCTCTTTCTCTTCTGTAATCTAGTCGTATTCTTTCTATATCTAGTGTACCATATTTATATTTCTATAATCTAATTAGAAACATCTTTCAAATGGCAAAATAAAAAAAGAAGAACCATTAGTACAACTTACTAACGCTTCTTCTTTCAATTCTATAAATTGAAGTACGTAACACCAATTGTTAATACAAAGAACAATACAGCTAAAACAATTGTAATACGGTTTAATACCGCTTCAATTCCACGTGCTTTTTGCTTACCAAATAATTGCTCTGCACCGCCTGAAATTGCACCTGAAAGGCCTGAGCTATTACTAGACTGCATAAGTACCATAACAATCATTAAAATCGATACAATAATAAGTAAAACGGATAATAACGTATGCACTTGGCGTACCTCCTACAAAGATTCAGTTATTTTAACTGTAGCATAAATTCTATAGAAAAGCGAGAGCTATAGAGTCGCTCTCGCTTTTCTTCTATTACATAAACATCATTGCAAATAACGGCCCGAGCAAACATGTCAAAATTGCTGTTAATGTCATTGTTACCGATCCAATAACACCTTCATGTTCATTATTTTTCATCGCTCTCATTACACCCATAATATGAGAAGCACATCCAAATCCGATACCTTTACCAACTGAGTTTGTAACGCGGCTCCATTTTAATAAAAGTGGGCCGGTAATCGTTCCAGTAATACCTGCGATAACAACGAAAGCTGCTGTTAATGACGGTACACCACCAACTTGCTCTGAAACACTCATCGCAACTGGCATTGTCACCGATTTTGGTAAAGAAGATAAAATTAAGCTTTTATCTGTTCCCATAAGTGATGCAATGGCAAAATCACTTGCGATTGCAACTGTTGTCCCTACTAATACGCCACCAGCAATCGGTACAACATATTTTTGCAGAACGTGACGTTGTTTATAAAGAGGAATTGCAAATGCTACAACACCGGGTCCCAGCAGTTTTGCAATCCAGCCACCACCGCTTTCCATATAATGTTGATATGGTATATCAAGCATGATAAATAAGAAAGCCATTAATCCTGTTGCTACAAGCATTGGAATGGTGAATGGTGTTGGAAATAATTTATAGATTTTTTTAGATAATTGGTATAATAGCACCGTAAAAAGAACCCAACCGATTCCGATTAATATTTGGCTCATCGCGACTCTCTTTCCTTTCTATTCGCAAGATATTGTCCTGTATGTCCTGCGACAATAATAATTAAAAATGTACTCGCTACAATTGTAATGAAAAGAGAAATTCCTTTACTCATAAAAAAAGCACCGTAATTCATTAGGCCAAGCGTTGGCGGAATTAATAAAAACGGCATAATAGCAACGAGTGTTTCTGCTCCTAAATCGAACCATTTCACTGGAAGGACTTTTAGGCTAAGTAAAACAAGTAAGAGGAACATTCCAATCAAACTTCCTGGAATCGGAATATTTAACACTTCTTGTACCCAATTTCCAACCATATAAAAAACGTAAAGAGCTGCAATTTGGACAAGAATCTTTGTAAATTTCATGTTCATCATCCCTCATGTTTATACGATCTTCTCTTAATATCTTTATCATAGTATAAATTGTAAAAAGCTGCAATTTATCAACTTGACAGCAAAAATAGCTTATGTTAGACGCTTACAACCTTGATATGACTGGATTTTCAGACGAAAATTACGTCAAAAACCTTGACCTAATATAAAAAGTTTTTATTTTCTGAATTTTAAAGGTTGTTATTTCAATAAAATAATCTTTTTATCCTTAAGCTTACATATAATAAAGTGAAACTTTCATTAGGGGTAGTTTTCTTCATCCCTACAATCGGACTTTTACGGGATAAACAAAATAGGTGGTGAACATATGCCAAAAAAAGTTCTTATTTTTTGTGATCCTGGCATTGATGATACGATGGCTCTCCTCTTAGCATTCTTTATTGATGAAATAGAAATCGTCGGCATCGTTGCTGATTACGGCAATGTTCCAAAAGAAATGGCCGTACAAAACGCTCATTTTCTTAAGAACGAAGCAAAGGATAGAAATATCAAGATATTTGGTGGATCAGAACGCCCACTTACTGGCGCCCCTCCTGCTTTCTTTACGGAAGTACACGGGAAACAGGGGCTCGGGCCAATTATTCCAAAGGGACATGTGACTAACGGAGAAATGGAGAATTTTTTCGAAGTTATTCCTCTTATTGAACAGTATAAAGATGAATTAATCATTGTTAGTTTAGGCAGACTTACCTCCCTAGCAATTTTATTCATCTTATGTAAACAGCTCATGAAGCAAGTTAAATCTTACTACGTAATGGGCGGTGCCTTTTTACATCCTGGTAATGTTACCCCTATTTCCGAAGCAAACTTTTATGGCGATCCTACTGCCGCTAATATAGTCCTTCAATCCTCACCTAACATGTACATCTATCCATTAAACGTCACTCAGTATTCCATCATTACACCAGAAATGGCTGAATACATTGAAGCAAAAGGAAAAGCCCCACTCGTCAAACCGTTATTCAATCATTATTACTACGGATATTATAAAGACGCCTTACCGCATTTAAAGGGGAGCCCCTTCCATGACACAATGCCAATACTCGCTTTACTTGATAACTCTATGTTTACGTATCACAAGTCACCTATCGTTGTCATGACAGAATCTTATGCACAAGGAACAAGCATAGGGGAATTTCGTTCTTTAGGAGAATCTAAGCCATTTATTGATTGGCCAAGTCATCAAATCGCAATTGATTTTGATTATAACCGCTTCTTTAAACATTTCATGTCACTTATGACGGGTGAGCAATTTTAACATAAAAAAACAGACCGTGATTTCTCACGGTCTGTCATTATTTTCTACAATTATCGTTTGATGTTGTAGAAAGATTTGATACCATCGTAAACAGCGATTTCGCCTAGTTCGTCTTCGATGCGTAATAATTGGTTGTACTTAGCAATACGGTCAGTACGGCTCATAGAACCAGTTTTGATTTGGCCAGCGTTAGTTGCAACTGCGATGTCAGCGATTGTAGCATCTTCAGTTTCACCAGAACGGTGAGATACAACTGCTGTGTAACCAGCACGTTTAGCCATTTCGATAGCTTCGAAAGTCTCAGTTAAAGTACCGATTTGGTTAACTTTAATTAAGATTGAGTTAGAGATACCTTTTTCGATACCTTCAGCAAGTTTTTGAGTGTTAGTTACGAATAAGTCGTCACCAACTAATTGTACTTTATCACCGATACGCTCAGTTAATAATTTGTGACCATCCCAGTCGTTTTCGTCTAAACCATCTTCGATAGAGATGATTGGGAAGTCTTTGCAAAGCTCTTCGTAGAAATCAACCATTTCTGCAGAAGTTAAGCCAGTACGGCCTTCGCCTGCAAGGTCATATTTACCAGTCTCTTTGTTGTAGAACTCAGAAGAAGCAACGTCCATTCCTAAGAATACGTTCTCGCCAGCTTTGTAACCAGCTTTTTCGATAGCTTCAATGATTACTTCTAATGCTTCACGGTTAGAACCAAGGTTTGGAGCGAATCCACCTTCGTCACCTACTGCAGTGTTAAGACCTTTGTCATGTAATACAGCTTTAAGTGCATGGAATACTTCAGCACCCATACGGATTGATTCTTTGAATGTTGGAGCACCAACTGGTAAGATCATGAACTCTTGGAAGTCTACGTTGTTATCAGCGTGAGAACCACCGTTGATGATGTTCATCATTGGAGTTGGTAATTGTTTTGCATTGAATCCACCAAGGTAACGGTATAATGGAAGACCTACGAAGTCAGCTGCTGCGTGAGCTACTGCCATAGATACACCAAGGATAGCGTTAGCGCCTAGTTTACCTTTGTTTGGAGTGCCATCTAATTCGATCATAGCACGGTCGATACCAGCTTGGTCAGTTACGTCGAAACCAACGATTTCTGGAGCGATTGCTTCGTTAACGTTGTTTACTGCATTTAGAACACCTTTACCAAGGTAACGAGATTTGTCACCGTCACGTAATTCTACTGCTTCGTGCTCACCAGTAGATGCACCACTTGGTACGATAGCGCGTCCGAAAGCGCCGCTTTCTGTGTAAACTTCTACTTCTACAGTTGGGTTACCACGAGAGTCAAGGACTTCGCGAGCATAAACATCAATAATTGTTGACATAATAAATTCTCTCCTTTTTATATAAGCAAATTATTTAATAATTGTTTTACCTGTCATTTCTTTCGGTTGTTCCACATTTAAAAGCGTAAGCATTGTTGGAGCGATATCTCCTAAAATACCACCTTCACGAAGCTCTACATCATTTTTTGTAACGATGAAAGGAACCGGGTTAGTTGTATGAGCTGTCATTGGTCCACCATCAGCAGTTAACTCCTGATCAGCATTACCATGGTCAGCAGTAATAAGTGCTACACCATCTTTTGCAAGAATCGCTTCTACAACTTTTCCTAAACATTCGTCAGTTGCTTCTACTGCTTTAATTGTTGGTTCCATCATCCCAGAATGGCCAACCATATCACAGTTTGCAAAGTTAAGAATGATAACATCATGTTTATCATTTTCGATTTCATTTACTAAAGCGTCCGTTACTTCGTAAATGCTCATTTCAGGTTTCAAGTCATAAGTTGCAACCTTCGGTGAGTTAATTAAAATACGCTCTTCTCCTGGGAATTCAGCCTCACGACCACCGCTAAAGAAGAATGTAACGTGCGGATACTTTTCAGTTTCCGCGATGCGAAGTTGCTTTAATCCCGCTTGCGCAACAACTTCACCTAATGTGTTATCAAGGTTCATTGGCTTGAATGCCACGTAACCATCTACAGTTTCACTGAAATGTGTCATACAAACGAATTCAGGAATGTGAGGTACTTTTTCACCACGATCGAACTCACGGAAGTCTTCGTTTGTAAATACACGAGCAATTTGAATTGCACGGTCTGGACGGAAGTTATAGAAGATAACTGCATCATCATCATTGATTGTTGCAACTGGCGTGTTATCTTCGTTAACAATTACAGACGGCAATACGAATTCATCATAGATACCGTTCGCATAAGAGTCTTCTACACACTCTTCTGCTGATTTATAAGTAGGGCCTTCACCATTCACCATAGCACTGTAACATTTTTCTACGCGATCCCAACGCTTGTCACGGTCCATAGAGTAATAACGACCAGAGATAGTCGCGAATTGTCCTACTCCTGTTTCTTTAATTACTTCATTTGTTGCATCGATATAACCTTTTGCTGTTTGTGGTCCAACATCACGGCCGTCTAAGAATGCATGGATATAAACTTTCTCCACGCCTTCTTTTGCTGCTAAGCGAAGAAGAGCAAACATATGGTTCATGTGACTGTGCACACCACCATCAGAAAGTAAACCGAATAAATGAAGAGCAGTACCTTTTTCTTTTACGCTTTTAATTGCATTTTGGAAAGTTTCGTTCTGATCGAACTCACCTTCACGAATCGCAACGTTTACGCGTGTTAAGCTTTGATATACGATGCGGCCGGCACCGATATTTAAGTGACCAACCTCAGAGTTACCCATTTGACCTTCTGGAAGACCTACTTCCTCACCACAAGCTGTAAGCGTTGTGTGAGGGAATTTGTTCCAGTAACCATCAAAATTAGGTTTCTTAGCTTGTGCTACAGCATTCCCATGAGTTTCTTCACGTAGTCCGAAACCATCAAGAATGATTAAAGCTGTTGGCTTTCTCATTTTACCGCCCCCAGAAGACCTAAGAACGAAGCAGGCTCTAAGCTAGCACCGCCAACTAAAGCGCCGTCGATGTCAGATTGTGCCATATACTCTTTAATGTTTTCTGGTTTTACGCTACCGCCGTATTGAATACGAACAGCTTCTGCAGCTTCTGTAGAAACAGCTTCTGCAACAACTTTACGGATGTGCGCACATACTTCGTTTGCATCTGCAGAAGAAGAAGATTTACCTGTACCGATAGCCCAGATTGGCTCATAAGCGATAACAGTTGCTTTAACTTGCTCTTCTGTTAAACCTGCAAGTGCTTTTGTCACTTGACCTGCTACTAGATCAAATGTTTTTCCGCTTTCGCGCTCTTCTAAAGTCTCACCACAACATACGATTGGTGTTAAACCATGTTCAAATGCTGCAAGAGTCTTTTTGTTTACTGACTCATCTGTTTCAGCAAACATTTCACGACGCTCAGAGTGGCCAAGTACTACGTAGCCTACTTTTAAGTCGCTAAGTGCTACTGGGCTAATTTCGCCAGTGAATGCACCATTTTTTTCGAAGTGCATGTTTTGTGCACCTACTTGTAAATCAGTTCCTTCAGCCTTAGCTACTAAACGCTCTAAAAATAAAGCTGGAGAGCAAACTACTGCATCAACAGCTGAAGCTGCTGGGATTTGACCTTTAACTTCCTCTACGAAGCTAACTGCTTCAGATAGAGTTTTATTCATTTTCCAGTTACCTGCGATAATTGGTTTACGCATGCTTTGCACCGTCCTTTTTCTTTGGCTGCTACTTATTTGTCGTTAAGACAAACTACACCTGGAAGCTCTTTGCCTTCCATGAATTCTAATGACGCACCGCCGCCAGTAGAAATGTGGCTCATTTTATCAGCCATACCGAATTTTTCAACAGCTGCTGCAGAGTCACCACCGCCGATAACAGAGTATGTATCTTCTGCATCTGCTAATGCTTGTCCTACTGCTTTTGTACCTTCTGCGAATGGAGTCATTTCGAATACACCCATTGGTCCATTCCATACAACAAGCTTAGAATTTTTAATTACATCTGCATAAATTTCACGTGTTTTAGGACCGATGTCCACGCCTTCCCAAGTAGAAGGGATAGAGTCGATACCTACGATTTGAGTTGTTGCAGTTTCAGAGAATTCCTCTGTGATTACAACATCAACTGGCATGTAGAAGTTTACGCCTTTTTCTTTTGCAAGTTGCATAAATTCTTTAGCTAGTTCGATCTTGTCGTCTTCACATAGAGATAGACCAATTTCATGACCTAAAGCTTTAACGAATGTGTAAGCAAGTCCGCCACCGATGATTAAGTTATCTACTTTGTCTAATAGATGACGAATTACACCGATTTTATCTTTTACTTTCGCACCACCGATGATAGCTGTGAATGGACGTTCTGGGTTAGAAAGTGCTTTTCCAAGTACATCTAACTCTTTTTCCATTAATAATCCAGATACTGCTGGTAGGTAGTCTGCGATACCCGCTGTAGAAGCGTGAGCACGGTGAGCTGCACCGAATGCATCGTTTACGAAGATATCAGCAAGAGCTGCAAATTCTTTCGCAAGTTCTGCATCGTTCTTTTCTTCGCCCGCATAGAAACGTACGTTTTCAAGAACTAATACGTCGCCTTCGTTCATTGCTGCAACCATTTCTTGTGCAACTGGTCCGAATGCTTCGTCTGCTTTTTTAACATCTTTACCAAGAAGCTCGCCTAAACGTGCTGCTACTGGAGTAAGACGTAATTCTTCTACTGCTTGACCTTTTGGACGGCCTAAGTGACTTGCTAAAATAACTTTCGCACCTTGCTCTACTAAATATTGAATTGTAGGAAGAGCTGCACGGATACGAGTTTCATCTGTAATTTTGCCTTCTTTCATAGGTACGTTGAAATCAACGCGGCAAAATACACGCTTACCTTTTAAATCTACGTCACGAATTGATTTTTTGTTCATTGGATTTCCCTCCGACTACTAGTTAGGATTGACAAAACCCACTCAAAAGCTTAACACATTTGCTTTTAAAACGAAAGAAGAGAGAGAGGGAACAAACCCTCTCCCTCGTTTTGTCATTGATTACTTATATAATTAAGAATTAAAGACCTTTAGAAGTCATGTATGCTGCTAGGTCTACTACGCGGTTAGAGTAACCAGTTTCGTTATCGTACCAAGAAAGTACTTTAACCATGTTACCTTCCATTACCATTGTAGATAATGCATCGATTGTAGAAGAAGCTGTACATCCGTTATAGTCGATAGATACTAATGGCTCTTCGCTGTATCCAAGGATACCTTTTAATTCGCCTTCAGCTGCTGCTTTGAATGCTGCGTTTACATCTTCAACTGTTACTTCTTTGTCAAGTTCAACAACTAAGTCAACAAGAGAAACGTTAGCAGTTGGAACACGTACAGCTCCACCGTTTAATTTACCTTTAAGTTCTGGTAATACTAATGCTACAGCTTTAGCTGCACCAGTAGATGTTGGGATCATGTTTTCAGCTGCTGCACGAGCACGACGTAAATCTTTGTGTGGTAAGTCTAAGATTTGTTGGTCGTTAGTGTAAGAGTGAATTGTTGTCATCATTCCGCGTTTTACGCCGAATTTTTCGTTTAATACTTTAGCGAATGGAGCTAGACAGTTTGTAGTACAAGAAGCGTTAGATACTACGTTGTGGTTAGCTGCATCATATTGTTCGTGGTTAACACCCATAACTACAGTGATATCTTCGTCAGAAGCTGGAGCTGAGATGATAACTTTCTTAACTGATCCACCTAAGTGTTTTTCAGCGTCTGATTTTTTAGTGAAACGGCCAGTAGATTCTACTACTACTTCTACTCCGTAGTCGCTCCATGGTAATTGAGCTGGGTCACGCTCAGCGATAACTTTAATTTCTTTACCGTTAACAACGATGCTGTTTTCGTTAGCAGATACTTCTGCATTTAAAGTTCCGTGAACTGTGTCATATTTTAAAAGGTGAGCTAATGTTTTAGCATCTGTTAAGTCGTTGATTGCTACTACTTCTACCTCAGAGTTGTTAAGAGCTGCGCGGAATACGTTACGTCCGATACGTCCAAATCCATTAATACCAATTTTAGTCATTTGAATTTCCTCCTTGGGGGATTATATTAAAGGGTAATACCCTTTGTTAACTGTTTTGCTGCACCTTCATCTGTAATTAGAATTGAAGTGTGCCCTTGTTTAATTACAGCCTGTATTGCCTTTGCCTTTGAAGAACCTCCAGCGACTGCAACAACGTGAGATACATGTTGTAAATCCTCAAGTTGCATACCAACTGTTCTTACTTTATGAACAACATTTCCTTGTTCATTAAAGTAGTAACCGAAAGCTTCGCCTACTGCTTCGCTTGCTTGAATCTTTAACCAATCTGCTTCTGAAGTATTTCTGCGACGTGCCATTGTTAACGCATCACCTATTCCATGAATGACGATATTGGAAGATCGAATCAACTCAAGAACTTCTTTCACGGAAGGCTCTGTCACAATAGACGCATATGCTTCGCTACTAACATGGTCTGGAACATACAATAAGCGATAATTACTCATCGTATTTTGCGCCATCTTGGCACAAATGGTATTGGCTTCTAATTCAACACCCTCTCCAATTCCACCACGCGCTGGGACAAATAGCATATGTAAATCTTTGCAATCAAGCTGCATCATGTCCGCAGCAGCAGCTAGCGTAGTTCCTCCAGCCACAGCAACGATATTATTCGCTGTCAGACGGTCTTTTATACAAGTCACACAAGCACGGCCCATCTCCAGTTTGACCCAAGGTGATTCATCACTATCACCAGGGACAACGAAAACTTCATCCAAGTCTAATGTTTCCTTAAGTTGCTTTTCTAAAACCTTTAACCCGGAAATTTCTTTCATAAAGTCTTCCAAAGCAAGAACTAAAGCTGTTCCTTCTTCTGTCAAAGTCATTCCAGAAGAAGCGACGTGAACTAAGTTTTGTTCTTTCAAAACTTGAACTTCACTTCGCAATACTCGTTCTGTCATACCGAGACTTGCTGACAAGTTTCTTCTTCCAATCGGCTGCATGAGCCTAATGTATTGAAGAATTTGCATTCTCGTTTGCATAACAGGTAGCAGATCAGGTAATAATTTTTTTGTGTTCTGAATCCATGAGCGCATATCTTTTCTCCTCACTACATTGGTTCATTTTCCCTCGTGGTCACTTTACGTCCCGTAGTGACATTTTGTGTCCCACATAGGTTAAAAAAATAATCCCTGCTACGTGTATTATTGTAACAGGAGATAGAAACTTATTCAACTCTTAACTGCATTCTTTATATAGTTTATTATGACACCTTTGTGAATGTTACCATATTCTACTTGTTTTCCGCCTATTTCTACCACCGGAATCATTAGATGATATTTTTCTAAAAGGTCATTATCTTCATATATATTTATTTCCTCGATTTGAAAAGAATATTCACATTGTACTTCCTCTAAAACTTGTTTCGCCTGCACGCAAAGGCCACAATCCTTTTTTGTATACAGTACAACTTTCATATTCTTCACCTATCCGATCGTTTTTCGTAATGATGACGCTGGAATGTGCATTTGTTCTCTATACTTTGCCACTGTTCTTCGAGAAATAACGATTTCATGCTCTTCTTCTAATAATTTTGAAATCTTTTGATCTGAAAGTGGCTTTTTCTTATTCTCCGCCTCAACAAGCTTTTGGATAAAACGTTTCACAAGCTTTGTAGAAACTGCTTCATCTTCAGTAGTCGAAACAGCATTACTAAAGAAAGATTTCATCTCAAATAAACCATGTGGTGTTTGCACATATTTATTTCGTGTTGCACGACTAATTGTAGATTCATGCACACTTAACTCTTCCGCTACCTCTTTTAAAGCAAGCGGTTTTAAATATTCTGGACCTTCCCAGAAGAAATCACGTTGTTTTTCCATAATAATAGTCATCACTTGCAGAAGCGTTTGTTTTCTCTGTTTTAAACTGCGCATAATCCACTGCACATGCTGATACTTTTCTGATACATAAGATGCTACTTCACTTTCACTATTATTCAGAAGCGCACTATACTCAGAATGAATTTCAATTCTCGGCATATTTCTCTCGTTCATTTGTAAAACGAGACGATCACCATCTTTTTTCACCGCCATATCAGGCACGATATACAGTGGTTTATCAGAAGAAAACGCAAGACCTGGTTTCGGCTGTAATGACGTAATACAGTTCACTGCTGATTGCAATTCTTCATTACTACACTTCAACACTTGAACGAGCTTTCGCCAATCTTTCTTCACGAAATAAGCGAAGTGATCCTCTATAACCTCTTCAGCTAATCCATTCCGTCTTTGTAAGCGCTTCAATTGTAAAGTTAGACATTCCTGAATATTACGCGCTCCTACCCCTGCTGGCTCGAGTGATTGGACAAGCTCTACAAAGCGGGCGACTTCATGAATCGGTGCGGAAAGGAGATCCGCTAACTCTTCGTTCGTTTCTTGTAAATACCCATTTCCATCCATGTTCATAATAATGAAAGAAGCTATTTTTCGCTCTTCTTCATCTATTTTATAATACTGTATTTGATTTAATAAATGTTGCTGAATCGTTGTTGAATCTACACTGTAGATTTCCATCTGATTCTCGACTTGTTTGCTGGTACTTTTACTGTTGTTAGAGCTCTTTTTCTTCTCCCTCTCAAAACCACCTAACTCAATAAGGGGATTCTCTAACGATTGCTCATACAAAAACTCCGATAATTCTTGTACATTATACTGGAGCATTGTAATCGCTTGCCTTAACTCTTGTGTCATTGCCAAACGTAAGCTTTGTTCTTGTAAAAGACTTGCCTTCAAACTAATCTCCCCCTTGTTTCTATTGTACAATAAGTTTGGTAAAAGGAGAATGCTATCACAGACACCCATTCCAAAATATTATTAATTTATATGTATTAATGAGATTTACAACTTACAACCGAAATTTGAATAATATTGAAAGAAAATAATAGCACGATAAAAAATTATTACCACATACTAATAGTAAATCTTATCACCAGATATAACAAGTGTTAATAAAAAGGTCTGCACTTATACTTTTAAGTGCAGACCTTTTTATGCAGATAGATTCATTATGCTTCGTTAAATATAACATCCCCTTCTTCAGCAGGCCATTCACCTTCTAATTCCATGTCGTCTAACATCATTTCAGCCGTAAAGACAATCGCTATTAAATCCTTATGGTAGTCTCCGCTAGGCAAATAGTGACTAAGTCCAAAACAATCCCTATCAATTTCTTTATAGTGCAATTCCATATTTAACATGAATTTCAACATCTCATCGCCTGTAATTTCACCAGAATCAGATACAGCAACGGTTCTACGTTCGTTATCCCCTAAAATGCTTAAATTTCCACTAATTTTACGCACCTGCAATCCCCTCATACTATAATTTTTAGATAATTTTAGTATAAGCTCATTACAAAATTAACAGAAGTACCTTGTATGGCCATAACAAAAACCCCCTATACACGATTATTTCTAATCACATACAAGGGGTTGTTTTAGATGTACTATTTATTTTCAACACGTAACACCAACAATACATAACGCGCCCAGAGGGATTCGAACCCCCGGCAGACGTGGTACCGGAAACCACCGCTCTATCCGACTGAGCTATGGGCGCATGATTATAAAATACACTTCATTTTCTCTCCATAATAATAGCAATAAAAACCATTTAAATCAATAAAAACTCTTTGATAGCACATTGTATATACGATATTTCCTGCATAAAAACGCCCCCTATTTTCTACATTTAGGAGGCAATTCTTAACGGTCTTATTTCTCTAGTTTCTCTTTAATCTCTTTTGGAATTTCATCCGGTTGTACTTCTTGGTACGTTTCGATATACTCACCTTTCGTTTTAACCTTTACATATGCTCCTTCTCTAAGCCCACGAGGTGCATAAAACTTAACATCTCTTCCTTCGCCCGAAGCGTAATAACCAGTAAGTTTATAGTCTCCAGCTACCTCTCCAACTGTAGATAGTCGGCCAGATTCTTTCGCTTTTACATATACAAAGTCTTCTTTCACAAGCGGATTATATCTATCAGTCACCTCATTATGAGAAAAGCTTGCCACACCAATAACTAATATAAAAAGTCCAATTAAACCTAATAATAATTTCTTCATTTTTCTCTCCTTCAAATGTCCTTTTAACTTGCTTTACTTTCTTTATTCTAGGAGAAAAAGTTTTTTTCCACTATCGCTTTCCCTTACATGTTCATTACAAAATTGTAATCCACACATGTAACACCCCTAAATTTTCCAATCATAAATTCACCCCAACTCACAAATTATAATCTTTGAATTGATATTCCAAAGGGGGCTTCATTCAATGACTGTAATTACGAAATTAAAGCAAACTGTTTCTGGATTAAAAAGTGCACAAGCTAGCTTAGAGGGATTCGCTCTTGATACGGATAACCAACAAGCAAAGCAACTTTTTCAAACAGCTGCGCAGCAAACACAAACGATTATCGATTCTTTAAACCCACGCGTTGAAGAAGTCCAACAAGAAGAACCACAATACTCACAGCAATAACGGATTCGTCATGCTGTGAAATAGAAAAAGGATGATATGCAGTCATCCTTTTTCTATCACATTACATATTGCAATAGAAATGGAATGATAATCATGCGAAAACTCGGTCTCATAACCGCATTATTTGCCCTTCTATTTAGCTCTTTTACCGGATGTGATAATAGTCCCTTAGATAAAAAAGTGAAAGAAGAAGCAAAACGAACGGAGAAAGAAAAAGGTCCTAAATTAACAAAGACGAGTACGGAATCCTTTAATCAATCTATATCACAAGGAGCCAAGAAAAGGGCTCTCGCTATGGATGAAATTACAAAAAGCACAGCAGTGAATTCAAATTTGGATCTCTACATAGCAGTTCTACCTGAACATCACGAAAGGTTTGGATTAAAGCCTCTGCGTAAGAAGCTTCAAAAGCAGCTAAGTGATGAGCATCCTACTTTCGATGTTCGTGTAAGTACTGATAAAAAAATCTTTATGTTACTCGAAAAGCTTGAGAGCAAAATTAAGAAAAAAGAAGTATCTAAAGACGAGATCAATAAGCAATTAAAACTCATTGGGAAAAAAATGGAGTCTAACACTTAACGCTTTTTAATAGAAAAGGAAGGATCGCAATGTCTAGTAAAGATAAGAACTTAACCCCTGTGCAACAAGAGTATAAAAAATTCGAGCAAGAACGCGAACCGAAGCGCCCTGTCTTGAAAAATTGTATTAAAGCCTTTTTCGTCGGTGGTTTTATTTGCTTCATCGGACAACTCATTTCTACGTTTTATATCACATATTTTGACTTCACTGAGCGTTCAGCAGGAAATCCAACAGTCGCAACTCTCATTTTCATTTCCATGTTACTAACTGGTTTCGGTATATATGACCGCTTTGGGCAGTTTGCTGGAGCAGGCACAGCTGTACCCGTTACTGGATTTGGTAACTCTGTTATTGCCGCATGTATCGAACACCGAACAGAAGGGTTCGTACTCGGCGTTGGAGGAAATATGTTTAAATTAGCCGGCTCTGTTATTTTGTTTGGTGTATTTTCAGCTTTCGTCATCGCACTTATTAAAACGATTCTCGTTCAATGGGGAGGGCTATAAATGTTACAAGGACACCGAACGTGGGTATTTGAAAATAAACCCGTTATTATTTCGACAGGAGTCGTTGGTGGACCGTTTGAAGCAAAAGGAAACATTCCAGAAGACTTCGATATCCTTCATGAAGATTTATGGCTCGGACAGGATTCCTATGAAAAAGCCCATAAAATTTTATTCGAAGAAGCTTGTAGTCGCGCTACTGAAAAAGCCAAGCTTCGTAAAGACGATATTCAATTCGTACTTGCAGGAGATTTAATTAATCAAATCACTCCAACAAGCTTTGCCTGCCGTACACTCGGAACACCATATCTCGGATTATTTGGCGCTTGTTCTACTTCTATGGAAGGATTAGCACTCGGGGCAAGCATTGTAAATGCAAAAGGCGCAAAATATTTATTAACTGGGGCATCTAGTCATAACGCCGCTGTAGAGAAGCAGTTCCGATATCCAACTGAATACGGCGGTCAAAAACCGCCTACCGCACAATGGACAGTAACCGGGGCAGGTGCGGCTATTTTAAGCGACACTGGACATGGTCCTAGAGTAACATCTGCCACAATCGGACGAGTGATTGATATGGGATTAACAGATCCTTTTAATATGGGTGGTGCGATGGCCCCAGCGGCTGTCGATACGATTGAAGCCCATTTACACGAACGACAAATTGACGCCTCTTATTACGACTTAATTGTAACAGGTGATCTTGGACATGTCGGTCGCGAAATTGCTTATGACTTACTACATAAACACGGAACGAAAGTAACGAGCGAAAAGTTTCAAGATTG
Source organism: Bacillus sp. BB081 (assembly GCF_008368895.1). Lineage (NCBI taxonomy): Bacteria > Bacillati > Bacillota > Bacilli > Caryophanales > Bacillaceae > Bacillus > Bacillus sp. BB081. Next base: position 116,644 of record NZ_QOZX01000016.1, on the reverse strand, counting down.
CGGCATACTCATTTATAGAGAAGGGCAACCTGTCATAGCTGGCGCTAGCGGACCGGGATGTTCCGCAACAGTCGTGTACGGTCATTTATTAAACCGAATGAAAAGGGGAGAATTCAAAAAAATACTCGTCGTTGCGACAGGCGCTTTACTATCTCCACTTACATTCCAACAAGAAGAAACGATTCCGTGTATCGCTCACGCCGTTTCGATTGAATTTGGAGGTGCAACGCAATGATTTTTTTCTGGGCTTTCGTCATCGGCGGACTCATATGTGTAATTGGCCAACTTATGTTTGATGTCGGCAAGCTAACACCCGCTCATACAATGGCAACACTCGTTGTTGCCGGTGCTATACTGGACGGATTCAACCTGTATGAACCATTAATCGACTTTGCTGGAGCCGGGGCAACTGTACCTATTACAAGTTTCGGTAATGCCCTCGTTCACGGCGCAATGGAAGAAGCTGCAAAACACGGCATCGTTGGCGTCATTACCGGAATGTTTAAAGTAACAAGCGCTGGTATTTCTGCTGCTATCATATTCGGATTCATTGGTGCATTACTATTCAAACCGAAAGGATAAGAGGTGTTTGTATGACAGTTATCGCTAGCGTTAAAACCTGCCTTGCTAGTGTAAGGGGCGCTCAAGCAAGTTTAAGCTCCCTCTCACTACATTCACAGGACGCGGAATCAAAACGCGTATTTCATGAATGTATGTTAGAAATGGACAGCATCATCGCTGATTTACAGAATAGAGTTTCATTATTAGAACGTGAAGAACCTCAATATAAAGGGTTTTAAGTAGACTGGAGGAAATGACTATGTCTCACCTGCCGGAATGGACACTTGTCATTCTTCGCTCTGTATTCATATTAATTATTTTATTCGCTATTACGAAATGGTTAGGGAAAAGACAAATCTCTCAGCTCTCCTTTTTTGAATACATAGCCGGAATGACAATCGGTGACATCGCTGCCCAAGTATCTACAGGGCTCGATTCAAAATTTTTCCACGGCGTCTTTGCGATACTCATTTTCGCTGTGGTACCTTTTTTCACAGGAATCCTCTCCTTAAAGAACAAAACAGCTCGCGACTTCTTTGAAGGGAAATCTACCGTATTAATAAAAGATGGAAAAATACTCGAAGATAACTTAAAGAAAGAAAAATATACAAGTGACGAATTACTAGAACTACTCCGTGGAAAAAATGCTTTCAGCGTAGCTGATGTTGAATTTGCCGTACTAGAACCGAGCGGAGAATTAAATGTATTATTGAAGAAAGATCGCCAACCACTTACAGCAAAAGACGTTGGCTTAAAAGTACCGAATGAAAAAGAACCACAAACTGTTATTATGGATGGCAATGTCTTAGATGAACCTCTATCCTCTAGTGGACATAACCGCGCTTGGTTACATTCTGAACTAGAAAAGCTCGGTGTTGTTATTGAAAATGTCTTTCTCGGTCAAGTGGATTCATACGGACAACTTACTATCGACATTTATAATGACAAACTACAAATGCCTTCTCCTCAAAACAAGCCTTTATTATTAGCATCTTTAAAAAAATGTCATGCTGATCTTGAACTATTTTCCCTAGAAACAAAGTCGAAATCAGCAAGCGAAATGTATAGTAAAAACGCGAAACACATCGAAAAGATTTTAAATAAAGTAACCTATCTTTTAAAAGAATAGATATCACAAGAACGCTTCAGTAAAAAGGCGTTCTTTTCTTTTTACTACAGATTTCATGACGTTTAAATTTATGTAATTCGGTTATGATGTTGAAGATACATAAGCAGGGAATTTCAAAAACATAGCGAATAATTCATGGTACAACTACATATTTTTTTGATTTAAAGTGGTTTCGTTTGACCTTTATTGACCATAATTGTATTATAAGACTAAGAAAGCTTTAGAAGGAGGAAATAACAGATGAATTTAATTCCTACAGTAATTGAACAAACAAATCGTGGAGAACGCGCTTACGATATTTACTCTCGACTATTAAAAGACCGCATCATTATGCTTGGTAGTGCAATTGATGACAACGTAGCTAACTCAATCGTTTCCCAGCTTTTATTCTTGGAATCTCAAGATCCAGAAAAAGATATTCACATCTACATCAATAGCCCTGGTGGTTCTATCACAGCAGGTATGGCAATTTACGATACAATGCAATTTATTAAACCACAAGTATCAACAATCTGTATCGGTATGGCTGCATCTATGGGTGCATTCTTACTTGCAGCAGGTGAAAAAGGAAAACGTTATGCACTTCCAAACAGTGAAGTAATGATTCACCAACCACTTGGCGGAGCACAAGGTCAAGCGACTGAAATCGAAATCGCTGCAAAACGTATCCTATTCTTACGTGAAAAACTAAACCAAATTCTTGCTGACCGCACAGGTCAACCACTTGAAGTACTACAACGCGACACAGACCGCGACAACTTCATGACAGCTGAAAGAGCTCTAGAATACGGCTTAATCGATAAGATCTTTACAAATCGTTAATACTTAAAAGCGGAAGCGCCCTCTTACAGGGCGCTTTTTTTATAATTAAACCTCCGCACGTGCATACCCCACCTAGTATACCCCTAAATATATCAACGATTTTTCAAATATATCGACCGTAACTCCAATTATATCGGCGATTATTTTAATATATCGACGATTCGACACAACTTATCGACTTACCGACAATCCTCGACAAGCATGCACCGCCTACATACCCGACCCCCAACAACAAACTACAAACAACAAAACAAAAAAGCTATCGCACATGCGCGATAGCTTCTTATTGTATATATGCAGCTAATGCTTCTAAAGCTTCTTCTGCATCTGAACCTTCTGTTGTAATTGTTATCATGCTACCAGTTCCAATTGCTAAGCTCATAATCCCCATTATGCTCTTTGCATTCACTGTCTTTCCATCTTTCTCGATGAAGATATCCGCATGAAAGCGATTGGCCTCTTGTACAAACAACGCAGCCGGACGTGCTTGTAAACCGTTTTTTAATGAAACCTTAACTCGTTTTTGAACCACAGCTCCATTTCCCCTTTAACCTCTTATTTTTTTGCTACCGCTTCCCCCGCGCGTAATTTCTCTGCAATCTCATCGATTTTACGCAAACGATGATTAATACCCGATTTACTAATTTTCCCCCCGGATACCATCTCGCCTAACTCTTTCAATGTTACATCTTGATAATCTCTTCGTAATTGTGCAATTTCTCGCAGTTTATCTGGTAATATATCAAGACCAACTGTCTCATCAATATAACGGATATTTTCAATCTGCCTTAGCGCTGCACCAATTGTTTTATTTAAATTGGCTGTTTCGCAGTTCACTAAACGATTTACTGAATTACGCATATCGCGAACGATTCGAATGTCTTCAAATCTTAAAAGTGCATTATGAGCGCCTATAATATTTAAAAACTCCGTAATTTTTTCTGCTTCTTTCAAATACGTAATGTACCCTTTTCTTCTTTCCAACGTCTTACTATTTAAATCAAATCCGTTCATCAATTCACATATAGCATCATTATGTTCCTTATATAACGAAAAGACCTCTAAATGATAAGATGATGTTTCTGGGTTATTTACTGAACCACCTGCTAAAAATGCACCACGTAAATACGATCGTTTACAACATTTCTTCTCAATCAATTCTTGTGATATATTTCGGATAAACGAAAAGTCGTCTCGAACAATATGAAGATCAGCTAATATTTCGCGAGACTTCTCAACAAGCCGCACAATATATACATTATTTTTCTTCAATCGCATTTTTTTACGAACAAGTAATTCTACCGTCACGTCATATCCTTTTTTCAAAAGCGTATAAATCCTTCTTGCGATTGCCGCATTCTCCGTTTGAATATCGATAGATAGACGACGGTTTGAAAAAGAAAGCGATCCGTTCATTCGAAGTAACGCTGATAATTCTGCTTTCTCACAGCATTCCTTCACCTCAAGATTCGTTAGCTCTTTCTTTGTTTCTGATGCAAATGACACAGTCAACACCTCCTTATACGATTACTTTGGAACAAAAATCTTGTCCTATATGAAATGATGAGCGTTACCTCAAACGAGGCAACGCACATCTACAACAGTGAATATAAAATAGAAGCTAGTTTTAATGTATCGTGCCTTACAACACGATCCTCATACTTCGCTAATTGATCTTGAATGACATCAATATTGCTCTCTGTAAAACGCTCTTCATCTACTACAACTGGTGCCGACATTTCTTCCTCATACAACTGACGTAATTCACAAGGAATATCACGGTTATTTACAATTGCAGTATCGATAAATGGTTTACCTAAATGATCATGTAACGCCTGCACATGGTCAAACGCAGTATATCCCATCGTTTCACCAGCTTGCGTCATAACATTACACACATATACCTTCTTCGCTTTTGCAGCAAGAACAGCGTCCCCGATTTTGTTAACAACTAAATTCGGTAATATACTCGTATACAAACTTCCTGGACCAAAAACAAGTAAATCAGCTCGTTTAATCTCAGCCAACGTTTCATGTAACGGCTCTACATCTTCTGGAGTTAAAAAGACGCGGTTAATCTTCTTCCCGGAATAAGGAATCTTTGATTCACCTGTTACAATTTCTCCATCTTCTAGTTCCGCATGAAGTACCGCACTTTGGTTCGCTGCCGGTAACACACGTCCTCTGACATTTAACACTTTACTCGTTTCCGTAATCGCATGGAAGAAGTCTCCTGTAATCGAGGTCATACCCGCTAATAATAAATTTCCTAACGCATGACCTTTCAGCCCGTCTCCCGTTGTGAAACGATGCTGAAATAAAGCTTCCACCAGCGGCTCTACATCTGATAACGCAACAAGTACGTTACGAATGTCACCTGGGGGTGGAATTTCGAGCTCATCACGTAATCTACCTGAACTGCCACCATCATCAGCGATTGTAACAACTGCTGTAATATCAACTGGATATTGTTTTAATCCTCTTAATAAAACAGAGAGTCCAGTACCGCCTCCCATGATAACAATTTTAGGTTTTCTCTCTTTTTTCATCCCTTAATGGCCCTTTCTCTTCTCCACATCACGATGAGATACATGAACGCTATACTCTGGTTTCAAATGTTTCCCAAGGTATTCTGTAAGCGTAACAGAACGATGCTGTCCACCTGTACATCCAATTGCAATTACAAGTTGACTCTTGCCTTCTCTTTTATAATGAGGCAGCATGAAAGTAATAAGATCCGTCAATTTTTCTAAAAACTTATGTGTCTCATTAAATTTCAGCACATACGATGAAACTTCTTCATCTAGTCCTGTTAATGGCTTCATATGTGGAATGTAATATGGATTTGGTAAAAAACGAACATCAAATACTAAATCTGCATCAATTGGAATACCGTACTTAAATCCAAATGACATAACATTTACACGAAATGCTTGCTCAGTTTCAGTTGAAAACAGATGAACAATTTTTTCACGTAATTCCTTCGGTTTTAAATCCGATGTATCCAGCACAATATTCGCTCGTGCCTTCATATCAGTTAATAAGCCACGCTCCATCTCGATTCCCTTTAACGGCAAACCAGTTGGTGCAAGTGGATGCGAACGTCTCGTTTCTTTATAACGAGTTACAAGCGTGCCATCTTTCGCATCTAAGAATAAAATATGAGGAATAATCCATGTACGTTCTGATAAATCATCAAGTGCTCCCCATAAATGTTCGAAAAACTCTCGGCCACGTAAATCAACGCCAAGTGCTACTTTATTCATTTTCCCTTTTGAATCCGCCATAAGTTCAATAAACTTCGGCAATAACATCGGTGGTAAATTATCTACACAGAAATATCCTAAATCTTCAAAACTTTGTAAAGCTACTGTCTTTCCAGCTCCAGACATTCCTGTAATAATTACCATTTTTATATCATTATTCTCTGTCATCGTATCCTCTCCTTGACGGTTTAACTCGGATCTAATCGATATGAAAGCAACTCAAAATCTGGGGTATATACAAATGTACCGTAGATTATGCCATTTCCTTTAATTAAATAATCAATAATGTGATAATCTCCTGGTGCCATTGCTAAATCATCAATTTTGTCAAATGTATGCCAACCAATGATGCCTTCTTCGCTCTCTAGTTTGTTTTCTCCTGCAAAATCTGTCGCTAAAAAGGAGAACATCATCCATTCAGAAACAACTTTATCACCTTCTTGGATGACAAAGGTGAAGACCCCTTTTAACGCTGGGTTCTTTAAATAAATACCTGTTTCTTCACGATACTCGCGAACAACGGAATCTCTTACTGTCTCACCACGCTCCATTTTCCCGCCTGGTGCAACCCACCAATTTCGGCGAGGTTTTTGGAGTAAGAGTACTTCATTATCTCTAATTAACACACAGTTTGTCACTCTTTGCATGTTTCTTCACCTCAGCTACTTGCAGTAAATTTCTCACTGCATACTCATTTCATTATACTATCAAAAACAGTTTGCTACAACGAAGGAGCCAGTCCTCTTTCGCTAAGCACATGCTACTCAACAATTTTAAAAAAGCTTTTTAGAACAAGCAATGTAAATGCCTAGACTTTCAATGAATAGCATGAAAAATCCCCTTAACGATTTTTATCGCCAAGGGGATTAAAGTCCTTATTTCTTACCGAAATAAGTAACAATCGCAAATCCTAAAATAAAGGTAATAATTGAACTTATAATTGAAAATCCTCCAGTTGGAATACCAGGGAACACAATTACAATCGAGCCGATAACAAGTCCAATAATTGCCGCAAATGTCATACTTTTATAACGATCTAACAAGAAACTAATTCCTTTACTACTTACAACAAATCCCGCCATAACACCGGCACCGATAACTACGATTAAAGGTAAGTTCAGTGTAGTTAAAGCATTAATTGCTGTCGGATACACACCAATAATTAATAAAATAAATGATCCGCTAATTCCAGGAAGCAACATAGCCATACTAGCCATCCATCCTGCGAAAAATAAACCAATTGCATTTAAAATTGTTAACGTCGTAATTGGATCTGCTGCCTTATCCGGTTTAAAGAAAGCTGTGATCGCAACAAGAATTGCTGCAACTATTAATAAAACAATGTGCTTACCTTTAAACGACGACTTTGCATCAGCTTCCCTCATTAACATCGGTAATATACTAATAATTAAACCGAGGAAGAAAAATTGAGTCGGTTCATAATGATTTGCAAGTAAATATTTAATAACGTGACTTAACGTTAAAAACGCTGCTGCCACACCAGCTGCAAGGGGAATTAAAAACCCTAAATGTTTTTTCCATTCGCGACTAAAGAACCCACTAATTGCCGCAAGCAATTGTTCATAAATCCCTAACACAACAGCGATTGTACCGCCGCTCACACCAGGAATTAAATCACTAACGCCCATACAAAATCCACGATATATATTACGCCATTCCATACTGAATAAATTCCTCATTTCTTATAGTGATTTTTCCGTAAAGTCCAGTATATCAATAAGAAAGCTTATAATCCTAATATTTTTTGACAAAACTTTGACATTTTCAAAAAAAAGAAGAAAGCCCCTATCGGTAGCTTTCTTTTCAAAAGGCATATTACCCCTTATTTTTCTGATACTGTTTTTAGTTCTTCTAATAATTCTTCTACGTAATGTTGTGCACTTTGTGCTGCGATACTACCATCACCTGTTGCAGTTACAATTTGACGTAGCATTTTTTCACGAACATCTCCAGCGGCGAAAATACCAGGAACTTTCGTTTCCATACGCTCATTTGTTTCAAGGTAACCATTTTCATTTGTAATACCTAGTTCAACAAATGGTTTTGATAGTGGTAACATACCGATATATATGAACACGCCATCAGTTTTGACTTCTTTCTCTTCTCCACTGTTTACGTCTACAAGTGTTACGCTTCCCACTTTACCATTTGCATCGTTAATTTCTTTTATAGTGTGATTCCAAATGAAATTAACTTTCTCGTTTTGGAAAGCACGATCTTGTAAAATTTTCTGTGCACGAAGAGTGTCACGACGGTGAACGATTGTTACCTTTGATGCGAAGCGTGTTAAGAACACACCCTCTTCAACAGCAGAATCTCCACCACCAATAACTACAAGTTCTTTTCCTTTAAAGAAAGCCCCATCACATACTGCACAATATGATACACCACGGCCGCCAAGTTCTGTTTCGCCTGGCACACCAATTTTTTTATACTCTGCACCGCTTGCAACGATAATTGCACGTGCTTTATATTCTTTTTTACCAGCAATAATTGTTTTGTATTCTTTACCATCGATGACTGCTTTCACATCACCGTATGCATATTCAGCACCAAATTTCTTCGCATGCTCGAACATTTTATTTGATAAGTCTGGTCCTAAAATAGACTCATAACCTGGGTAGTTCTCTACATCTTCTGTGTTTGCCATTTGGCCACCTGGGATACCACGCTCAAGCATTAATGTGCTTAAATTCGCACGAGATGTATATACTGCAGCTGTCATACCAGCTGGTCCTGCACCAATAATAATGACATCATAAATTTTTTCTTCTGACACACTATTCACTCCTATTCATTCCTACACAATTAAGTTACCCTCATTATACTGTTAGCATCATTTTTTTCCCAATGATTTGCTTACCCTATGTGTGCGTACGTTTAACAGCCTGCACATACTTTCGAACAGTCGCTACAGATACATTATATATATCCCCAAGCTCCGACTGTGTCATCTTATTTCCTTGTTCGCTGCGTACAATATATTCAACCGCAGCTGACCAGCCGTATACATTTGTAAAAACTGCCCCAGATGTATATAAACGTATGAACGTACAAAACCAAAATTGTAAACACTCTTCGATTAATTCATCATCTTTTTTCGTATAATTATATAAAGCATCCGCAATTTGCGCGCACTGTTCAAATTGCTGTAAATCAACTGGAATGCTCTTATGGCTATTAAGTAAAAAGAAATACTTTGCAAGTTGCGATACGATTGGAACACCGTTCTTCGCCTGCGTTACATCAAAGAAGAATCCCACCTTCTCTGGCGTTGACAATTCATTCATTAAATATAAAGCTAGCATTTGTTCCTCTAACGTCGCACTTTGTTGAAATGATTTTCGTAATTCTTCAAATAATACGTTTTGTCCTTCATCTGCTAAATTCAGCGCATTCCACGGTTCTTTTCCCTTTTTATCAGGGTGCAATTCTACAACATGCTGCCACATTTTTTCAGCTACTTGCTGATCTTTCACCATATAAGCAGAATATGCAAACCAATAATAAAAACTAACGTCTCCCTCATATCCTTGACGCTTTAATACTTTGAACCATTTATATGCAGGCTCAAAATGACCAATTGTTGCAAGTGTCGTTCCAAGTTTCAAACGATGCTCGAACGAAATCGGATATACTGAAACTAACTGCTCCGCTAACGCTTCTACTTGTTTATGCTCTCCAATTGAATATAGGAAAATAAGCGTATTACAAAGCGCATGTATATTACCAGGATTTTTCTCTAAAATCATTTCCGTTAACTTCAGAGCTTTATCTACATTACCAGATTGAAAATGTGCAATGGCTAAATTATTATGACCCGACCAAAATTCCGGATAATCTTTTGTAACAATTTCCAATGTAGCAATTGCTTCTTCCAATTGTCCGTTACGAATATAACGATTCGCTTCTTCTTGCATAACAATTAGATCATCTTCATCCTCAATCTCTTCCTCACCCATCGCTTCTTCTTCCATAATTTCAAGTAATTCTAATGTATCTTCTACAAATTCCTTCTCTTCTGCAACTTCTAAATAGCGATCCGCATACTTTTTCGCCTGCTGAAATAGCCCCATATATGCATAATTATTTGCAATAAAATAATAGCATTGTTCAAGTTCTGGATTAGATCTAACAAGCTTAAAGAAGATTTGATTCGACTCTTGATATTCACCAGCCTCAGATAATACTGTTGCTAATTGGCATAAAATAAACGGCTCCTTCTCACTTTGTGCCGCTCTTCGAAAATATTTAATTGCATCTTGCAATTTTTGCCCTTTGTAAGCTCTCATCCCTTTTTTATAAAAGAAGTCCGCTAATTGATTAAAAGAGATAACTTGTCCGTTCTCCTTATATATTCCTTGATTTTTCCCCATATATCCTCCAGTTTTTTGTTTTCTTCGTTCACACATTCTTCTATCTATAAGTATAAACGATTCCGTAAAAAACAAAACAGTATATTATACTCAATTATTTCCTTTTTATTCATTAAAAAAGAAGAGAAATGTTACATTTTTAGCATCAACCTTCTCTAGCATCCATTTCTTCTTTCGTATAAATAACACGCATTGGATTTCCACCCACGAAAGCGCCGCTTGGTACATCTCTATGAACAAGTGTGCCAGCTGAAATAATCGCGCCATCCCCAATTTCCACACCTGGTAATATAGTTGTATTTGCTCCAATCATCACTTCATTTCCTATGACGATCTCTCCAAGTCGATATTCGCGAATTAAATATTCATGTGCTAAAAGCGTTGTATTATAGCCGATAATCGAATTTTCTCCCACAGTTATCTTTTCTGGGAACATAATGTCCGGCATTACCATAAGCGCAAATGATGTTTTCTCTCCGACTTTCATCCGTAAAAACGTGCGGTACAACCAATTCTTGACGGATAAAAATGGCGTATAACGCGCAATTTGGATAATAATAAAGTTCTTCATCACCTTCCAAAAAGACACTGTTTTATACACATTCCATAATGAATTTTCTCCTGAAACAGGATAGCGCGTTGTCCGTCGCACTTAGCTCGCCCCTCTACTAAAAAGTGAAACTGTAAGTTAGTAGAGAAACACACCCCTACTAACTTACTTGGACCTTTATGAACGGTTCATATTAGACAAAATCGGTAGTAAATCACTCATTTTATCTAACATAAAGTCCGGCTTGTAAGCCTCTAAATACGCTCTACCTTTCAACGTCCATGAAACCGCAGCTGTTTTCGTGCCCGCATTTTGTCCGCCGACAATATCATGATGATTATCCCCAACCATCAATGCTTCTTCCGGTTTTGCATCCAATAACTCAAGCGCTTTTTGAAGTGGCTCTGGATGTGGTTTCACATGCTCTACATCATCAATTGTCACGACAATATCAAAAAATCCATCAAGCTTTGACAACTTTAATCCCATCTCAACGGTTTGTCTCGCTTTCGTTGTAACAATACCAACTTTATAGCCTTGCTTCTTCAACTCTTGAACTGTTTCATATACAGTTTCATATTCTTCCACTAATTCATCGTGATGATCATGGTTAAATTGACGATAACATGTAATCATCTCTTCAACCTTGTTTTCATCAATCTTGCTGAAAGTATCATGTAAAGAAGGGCCAATAAATGGCAATACATCTTCACGCTTATATTGACTTGGATAATATGTATGTAACGTATGTAAAAAAGAAGAAATAATAAGTTCGTTTGTATTAATTAAAGTTCCATCTAAATCAAATAACACTGTATTTATTCTCATTGCCTTAGTCCCTTCTCTTTCCTGAATATGAAAGAAGCAGCATCTTATAATAAGATGCTACTTTTCTCTAATTTTCCGAATATCTTTTATCAGCTTGCCCCATTTTTCGTCTCACAATAATGAAAATAATAGAAATAACAACAATTCCAATTGACATTACTTGCGCGATACGAAGTGGTCCTAACATTAAACTATCTGTACGTAAGCCTTCTACGAAGAAGCGCCCTATTGAATACCAAATTAAATATGTGAAGAATAATTCCCCGCGTCGTAAATTCACTTTTCGTAATGCAAGTAATAAAATGACACCTGCAAAATTCCATAATGATTCATATAAAAACGTTGGGTGATAGTACACACCCTCAATATACATTTGATTAATAATGAAATCCGGTAAATGAAGTCCTTCTAAAAACTGTCTCGTTACTTCATCACCATGCGCCTCTTGGTTCATAAAGTTTCCCCATCGACCAATTGCTTGTCCTAGTAAAATACTTGGCGCAGCAATATCAGCCAACTTCCAGAATGAAACCCCGCGCCGTTTCGCAAAAAGAATCCCTGTAATAACAGCCCCGATTAAACCACCATGAATCGCCAAGCCACCTTGACGAATATTAATAATTTGACTCGGGTTTTGCGCGTAATATTCCCATTCAAAAATAACATAGTACATTCTCGCAAATAGAATAGCGATCGGTACTGCAATTAATACAAGGTCAACAAATGTATCTTTTGGAATACCTAGTCTTTCTCCCTCGCGAGTTGCTAGCCAAAGACCTAATAGCACGCCTGTACCGATAATAATCCCATACCAATATACAGGAAACGGCCCAAGTTGGATCGCTACACGGTCAAGCTGTGGTACAGAACCTAACAGCATATGTATGACCTCCCTCTCCAAAGTTTACTCCTGATTTCCTAACTCAATCGCACTCATTAATCGTTCAGAGAACTGTTGTGCTGCATTGACTCCCATACGTTTTAAACGGAAATTCATCGCTGCTACTTCAATAATAACAGCCAAGTTTCGACCAGGACGAACTGGAAGTGTAATCTTCGTAAGCTCTGTATCAATAATCTTCATCTTCTCTTCATCAAGACCTAAGCGATCGTAATTTTTCTTTTGATCCCAAATTTCAAGATTAATAACAAGTGTAATACGCTTATAATTTCGCACTGCCCCTGCACCGAATAACGTCATAACGTTAATGATACCTAGACCACGAATTTCTAATAAATGCTCAATTAAATCTGGTGAGCTTCCTACTAATGTGTCTTCATCTTCTTGGCGAATTTCTACACTATCATCCGCAACAAGGCGGTGGCCACGCTTCACAAGTTCAAGAGCTGTCTCACTTTTACCAACACCACTTTGACCTGTAATTAAAACACCAACACCGTAAATATCTACTAACACACCGTGAACAGCAGTTGTTGGCGCTAACTTACCTTCTAAATAATTTGTTAAACGACTTGATAATCTCGTTGTCGTTTGAGAAGAACGTAATAAAGGCATGCCTGATTCACGTGATGCTTGTAATAACTCATCTGGTACATCTTGATTACGAGTTATAATAATACATGGCGTCTCCTCGGTACAAAGCGCTTTCATTCTCTCTTGTTTTTGCTCTGACGTTAACGTGTCAAAGAACGTAAGCTCTGTCTTTCCAAGAAGCTGTACGCGATCAGCTGGATAATATGTAAAAAATCCTGCCATTTCAATTCCAGGTCGTGATAAATCACTTGTATCAATCGGACGATGAATTCCTTCTTCACCACTGATTAACTCTAATTGAAATTGTTCAATTAAATCTTTTGTCCTTACTTTCGGCATATGTATAAACCTCCACTCCGCTGCGGGTTCAGTCTCATTTGATGTAAAATTCCATTCTACCGGATATTGTACCATTTTTTTCTGGAAACAAGAAATACGGTTTCTAATAAATAGAAAAAAACATTTCATATACATCATGAAATGTTTTTCTTTTTGTCATTTTCTCTTTTTTTCATATAGTGGCTCCACAATTGCCTTTTCAATAATCATATTAAAAATTGAAATACAAATTGCCGCAACAATCGCTACACCGAACCCTGATATATTAAATGCATCTCCTAATAATGAATCTGCTATTTTTAACGTAATCGCATTAATAACAATTAAGAAGAACCCGAAAGTTACAAGAGTAATCGGTAGCGTAATTAAAATTAAAAACGGTTTTACGAACACATTTAAAACAGCCAAAATAATACTCGCAATAATTGCAGTTTGTATATTTGCTACGTAAAACGCGTCTGGTGCAATCCCTTTTAAAAGTCCCGATACAGCAATTAACACAACGCTATTTACAAGAAGTGATACAATCCATCTCATTTCGTTACACATCCTTTTAAACATATATATTTCATCATACGCTAATAGACAATAAACGCAAGTATGATACGAACACTTATATCAACTTATTCTCCCGTTCATGCTTGTATACCTCCTAACATTTTCTCGCAAAATAAGGGCCATACCATCCATGTTCATGCGTTTTCACAAAGGTCCAAGTGAAATCTTTATCTCCAATATAGATATCGCCTTTATACATATCGTCCCTCTCACACAATATATCCTCCATATGTAATAAACTCGTATCTTTTATTAGCAGTACATTATCACAATGTTGATAGAATATATAGCAATCCTTTTTCACTTCATTATGAAACGCATTCTCCGCTTCTTCACCCTCTAAACACTTCTTTTTCTCATAACTAAATATGTGCCAAAGAAACCCACATGCATACTTATCACCATACAGAAAGATGTCTTCCTTTTCCTCATCACTTACATGATTTGCAAAGTTATCCTCCCAGCGCTTCCGAAAATAAACACCCCAACTTTGAAACTCTCTTACCTTCATGTTTTTCTTTCTTAAAACATCTGTAAACTCCATCTTCTCCCCCTATGAACGAAAAACCGAGTGTCATTTCCACTCGGTTTCCATTAATAAACTTATTGCGATAACTCTACTTCTTTTATTTTTTCTTTCATTCTCGCTTTATCACGAACTAAAATATCTTTTAAATACTTGCCTGTATACGAGCGTTCTTCTTTCACTACTTGCTCTGGCGTTCCTGAAGCAACGATTTGCCCACCTTTATCTCCGCCCTCTGGTCCAAGGTCAACGATATAATCAGCTGTTTTAATTACATCTAAATTATGTTCAATAACAAGAACTGTCTCGCCACTTTCAACAAGGCGTTGCAGCACTTCTAGAAGACGCGCGATATCATGGGCATGCAAACCAGTCGTTGGCTCATCTAAAATATATAACGTACGCCCAGTAGAACGACGGTGTAATTCAGAAGCTAATTTCACGCGCTGTGCTTCTCCTCCAGATAACGTAGTAGCTGGCTGCCCTAATTTCATATAACCAAGCCCTACATCTACAAGCGTTTGAAGTTTACGCTTAATTTTTGGGATATTAGCGAAGAACTCTACTCCATCTTCAATTGTCATCCCTAACACTTCAGAAATGTTCTTATCTTTATACTTCACTTCTAACGTTTCGCGGTTATAACGTTTACCATGACAAACTTCACATGGAACGTATACGTCTGGTAAGAAGTGCATTTCGATTTTAATAATTCCATCACCACGGCACGCTTCACAACGTCCACCTTTTACATTAAAGCTGAAACGTCCTTTTTGATATCCACGCACTTTCGCTTCATTCGTTTGTGCAAACACATCACGAATATCATCGAATACACCTGTATACGTCGCTGGATTAGAACGTGGTGTACGCCCGATTGGCGATTGATCGATATCGATTACTTTATCTAAATGCTCAAGACCTTTAATTTCTTTATGAGTACCTGGCTTCGCTTTCGCTTTATATAACTTTTGCGCTAATGATTTATATAGTACTTCATTAATCATCGTACTTTTACCGGAACCAGATACACCCGTTATCGCTACAAACGTACCAAGCGGGAATGACATCTTTGCATTCTTTAAGTTATTCTCTTTTGCACCGACAATTTCCACTTTACGTCCGTCACCTTTACGTCTTTCAAGTGGAACCGGAATAAACTCTTTACCGCTTAAATACTTCCCTGTTAGCGAATTCTCATCTTGCATCACTTCAGCTGGCGTCCCCGCTGATACAACTTGGCCACCGTGAATACCGGCACCAGGTCCGATATCAAGTAAATAATCAGCAGCCATCATCGTATCTTCATCATGTTCAACGACAATTAACGTATTTCCTAAATCGCGCATTTCTTGCAATGTGCGAATAAGACGATCATTATCGCGCTGATGCAAACCGATTGAAGGCTCATCAAGAATGTAAAGTACGCCAGTAAGACGAGAACCGATTTGTGTCGCTAAACGAATACGCTGCGCCTCACCACCTGATAAAGTTCCTGCAGCACGACTTAACGTTAAATAATCTAAACCGACGTTCACTAAGAATCCAACGCGCTCCTGGATTTCTCTTAAAATTAAATGAGCAATTGTTCGTTGTTTCTCCGTTAGCTCCACATTCGAGAAGAATTCCTGTACTTCTTGAACAGAATACTTCGTTACATCAGCAATCGTTTTATCACCAACGAAAACAGCTAAACTCTCAGGCTTTAAGCGTCCACCTTTACACTTCGGACAAGCTTGCTCTGCCATATACTTTTCCATTTGCTCACGGACATAATCAGAACTCGTTTCACGATAACGACGTTCGATATTTGGAATAACACCTTCAAATAAAATCTCATTTTCCTTTACTTGACCAAATTCATTTACATAGCGGAAATAAACTTTCTCTTCACCGCTTCCGTACAACACTTTATCAAATAAATCTTTCGGTATATCTTTCACAGGCATATCCATATCAACGCCGTAATGATTACATACAGATTGTAAAAGCTGTGGGTAATATTGTGAGCTTGTCGGCTCCCAAGGCGCAATCGCATGTTCATTTAATGATAAATCCCAATTCGGAATGACAAGTTCTAAATCCACCTCTAACTTTGAACCAAGTCCATCACAAGAAGGACACGCCCCGAATGGACTATTGAACGAGAACATGCGCGGCTCTAATTCTCCGATTGAAAAGCCACAATGCGGACAAGCATGATGTTCACTAAATAGAAGTTCCTCTTCTCCCATTACATCAATTAACACTCGGCCCCCGCCAAGCTTTAATGCACTTTCAAGTGAATCCGCAAGACGGCTTGCAATCCCTTCTTTTACAACAATACGGTCAATTACAACTTCAATAGAATGCTTCTTATTTTTATCTAACGCAATATCTTCAGATACATCAAGCATTTCACCATCAACACGTACACGAACATATCCTTGCTTCTTAATGTCTTCAAGCACTTTCACATGTGCACCTTTACGCCCAGAAACGATAGGAGCTAACACTTGTAATTTCGTACGTTCAGGATATTCAAGTACACGGTCTACCATCTGCTCTACTGTTTGTGATGTAATTTCAATACCATGATTCGGACAAATTGGCGTACCAATTCGCGCAAATAATAAACGTAAATAATCATAAATTTCCGTTACCGTTCCAACTGTTGAACGTGGATTACGACTCGTCGTTTTTTGATCGATTGAAATCGCTGGTGACAATCCTTCAATCGTATCTACATCCGGCTTATCCATTTGTCCTAAAAACTGACGCGCATACGCAGATAACGATTCTACGTATCTGCGCTGCCCTTCTGCATAAATCGTATCAAACGCTAATGATGATTTCCCTGAACCAGACAATCCCGTCACAACAACAAGCTGATTTCTCGGAATGGTTACATCAATATTTTTTAAGTTATGTGCTCTAGCACCTTTTACGACAATAAAATCCTTGCTTATGCTCACTCTGTTCACCCTTCCGCTTTTAATTCTAATAGTAAATCTCTTAATTCAGCTGCACGCTCGAAATCTAACGCTTTTGCTGCTTCTTTCATCTCTGCTTCCATCTTCGCAATTGTCTTTTCACGCTCTTTTTTCGTCATCTTCTTGGCTGGTACTGCTTCATATGTTTCCGGCTCTTCAGCAGCTGTCGTTGCACGGATAACATCACGCACGCCTTTTTGAATCGTTTTCGGCGTAATACCATGCTCTTTATTGTAAGCTTCTTGTATAGTACGACGGCGCTGCGTTTCTTCAATCGCAATTCCCATCGATCTCGTTATACGATCTGCATACATAATAACGCGGCCGTTTTCATTACGTGCTGCACGACCGATTGTTTGAATTAATGAACGCTCTGAACGCAAGAATCCTTCCTTATCAGCATCTAAAATAGCTACAAGTGATACTTCTGGAATATCTAATCCTTCTCGTAATAAGTTAATACCGACAAGTACGTCAAACTTACCAAGGCGAAGGTCACGGATAATTTCAATACGTTCTAACGTTTTAATTTCAGAGTGGAGATAGTTCACTTTAATTCCTACATCTTTTAAGTAGTCTGTTAAATCCTCTGACATTTTCTTCGTTAAAGTCGTAATTAATACACGTTCATTTTTGGCAATGCGATCTTGAATTTCTCCTAATAAATCATCAATTTGCCCTTCAATTGGTCGTATATCAATTGGTGGATCTAAAAGCCCTGTTGGACGAATAATTTGTTCTATTACCTCCGGTGCCTGCTCTAACTCGTACGGCCCTGGCGTTGCCGAAACGTAAATAACTTGATTCGTTTTCCCTTCAAACTCATCAAACGTAAGCGGTCTATTATCTAAAGCTGATGGCAAACGGAATCCATGATCCACAAGTACTTGCTTACGTGCTTGGTCCCCGTTATACATCGCTCTTACTTGTGGTACTGATACGTGTGACTCATCCATAACAATTAAGAAATCTTCCGGGAAATAGTCTATTAACGTATATGGCGTTGCCCCCGCCGGACGAAGTGTTAAATGACGGGAATAATTTTCAATCCCTGAACAAAAGCCCATCTCACGCATCATTTCTAAATCATAACGTGTACGTTGCTCTATACGCTGCGCTTCTAACAACTTGCCATTATCATTTAATTCCTTTAAACGCTCTTCTAATTCTTTTTCGATATTTTCAATAGCGACCTTCATTTTTTCCTCACGTGTAACGAAGTGAGATGCTGGGAAGATTGCTACATGATCACGTTCTGCTAATACTTCACCTGTTAACGCATTTACTTCGCGAATACGATCGATTTCATCGCCGAAAAATTCAATTCGAATACAATGCTCATCAAGTGATGCTGGGAAGATTTCAACTACATCTCCGCGCACACGGAATGTACCACGCTTAAAATCAATGTCATTACGTCCATACTGTACATCAACAAGTTCACGAAGCAATTGATTGCGGTCCTTTTCCATACCAACTCTAAGTGAAACAACTAACTCGCGGTATTCTTCTGGAGAACCTAAACCATATATACACGAAACACTCGCAACAATAATCACATCATCCCGTTCAAATAGTGCAGATGTTGCTGAGTGACGCAATTTATCGATTTCATCATTAATCTGCGCATCTTTTTCAATAAACGTATCTGTTTGCGGCACATACGCTTCTGGCTGATAATAATCGTAATAACTAACAAAATATTCAACTGCATTATTCGGAAAAAAATCTTTCAGCTCACTATATAACTGTCCTGCTAACGTTTTATTATGAGCCATGACAAGTGTTGGCTTCTGCACCTCTTTAATGACATTTGAAATCGTAAATGTCTTACCCGTTCCTGTCGCTCCAAGCAACACTTGCTTTTTCTTTCCACTATTAATTCCCTCTACAAGCTTCTCTATAGCTACCGGCTGATCACCTTGCGGGGAATACGCTGAGATAATTTCAAATTGATGTTCCAAACAAAACCGACCTCCTCGTAAAAAATCTGTATTCCCATTTTACCACGAATGCTCATAAAAAAACCAAGAAAACGAACAGATATTCGGTAAAACTTTCGACAATATATACATAGAAAAAGGAAGGAGCCAAAACTTCCTTCCTCTACTAACTCTATTTTTTAGGTACATATAATAAATCATATCCATTGCGCCCATTTTCATTCACACAGTCTATTAACCTATAAGCCGTTTGTAATTCACGCTGCTCTTTAACAATCCTTTTACAGCTATCTTCATCTATATCTGTATGATTACCAGCAAATCGATCTTGCCTATTATCTAATATATGAATTATATCTGTCCCACTATACTCTAACGTTTGAAAAACCGGATCACCTTCATGTGTATAATGTACAATTCTTATTTTATCAACTTCCCCTTGTTCCACATTCAAAACGAACTTTTCAAATTTATCTAGATTGGAAATTCCTGCTCTCTTTACAATGACATCATTTTTTTATCAATTGTAATGTTAGGTTGTGAGCATGCTACTAAACTAAAGAGAAATAAGCATATAAAACCTGTTTTTCCTATTGTTATCCTCCCCTATACAAACTATTGGTATACTAGAAAAAGCTACTTTCCTCTACGAAAGTAGCTTCTCTTTTCCTTTCTCTTTCTTCGGAAAGATCACATATGAAAATGAAATAACTGTATCCACTAAAAGTATAATCGCCCAAACTTGACTAACGCGACTAGCTGGTTCATTTAAAACAATCCCCGTCTCTAACCAATTATGCCATTGTTCAAACGGGACAAAACCGTACAGAAAGAAAAAGAAAATATGCACAACAACGAATAAAACAAGATGCAATATCCAATTTTTTATTTCCTGCTTCGCATAGGCCATACCTGTTAATTCTATATGTTCTTCAATAATAGGCGCTGGTTCATTCCGCCATTTCGCAACTAGCTTTTGCGCAAATATATCAAGCTTCTTCAAATCCTTTTTCCCGTAGAAAACTGCATACAATAAAATAATTACAGTAATGATTTGAAAATTAGAGAACTTCCCTGTTTGATAATAGTCCACTACCCCTAAAGTTAAAATAAACACTTCATTTACGAGGAGTACAATCCCCATAATAAAACTTGCCTTTTTCAAACGGAATCCGTAACGAAGTAAAAAGAAACCGATAGCCGATAACCAAAATACAATTTCTGCCCCAATTAAAAAGTACCAACGATATTCTGCAAGTATACTCATTTATCCCTCTCCTTTTCATCATATATACGAAAAGCTTCATCCATATATAATAAAAGTTCTTCTTCAATTGGATACATGCTCATTTTCTGTGAATCTTCCTTCGATTTTCTAACTTCCCATAACTTATCTAAAAACGCTTCATCACCATTGGCCATTTCTAAACACTTCTGCATTAATCTCTTCGTTGCCCCTTGTACCTCATCACTCGCGGCTTCTTTGCCGTTTTTCATAAAAGTACGTAATTGCTTTAATAAATCTACCCATTCTAAAACATTCGGATCTTCTTCACTCATATTTGGCAAGTTATGAAGCAATTTTTGTTCTTCCTTTGAAAATACTTCATTTTGAAATATTTCACGTATACGAGACGACTGTTTCGAAAGCTGAATGAGTTCAAACATAACTTTCCAATCAAGTTCTCCCTCCACATCTACCGAATAAACAACAGCTTGTAAAACACGCTCCATTCGATTAAATTTCTTTTGTTCTTCCTGTACAAACCGAAGTTGTTTCTCAAGAGAACCCTTTAAGTTAAGCTCACCTTTTACTAACATATTCGCAGCCTCTTTCAATGAAAAGCCCATTTCCTTTAAAAATAAAATTTGCTGCAGCCGTATTACGTCAGCTTCACTATATAAACGATGTCCACCTTCAGTCTTCCCGCTCGGCTTTAATAAATCTATTTGATCATAATAACGTAATGTACGTACTGTTATCCCTGTCTCTTTCGTCAATTGTTGTATTGAAATCACTACCATCACCTCTTCCCCTTCATTATAAAAGATGACGTTACGTAACTTTCAAGACTTTTGTAAAAAAAATACAAAAAGCTATTTATACTCTTTGTATAAACAGCTTTTACGGAAATAATCCCTTTTGTATAGCGCGCCCACAAAATAAAATAAGTGCTCCAACGACAACACTCGTTGCTGTTTTATGATAATGAGCTGAAACTAATAAATAATATGATAAACCTACAGTACCGAGCATAATACAAATGCTTGGCACTGGATAACGAGAGAAGTTCTGCATTCCCCAAAACAAAGCAAAAATAGCCGTAGCGACACATAACACCGGTAATCCCATCCCAGTTCCCCTTTTTCTATCTATTCCTTGTTGCTAACACACTCGTCGATGCCATACTTATTAATAAACCAAAAATAGCAATATATAATAACTCATTTACATGTATTGCTTGCCTATCTAAATACTTATTTACACAAAGATACATAATGAACAAGAACACGAAGCTCGTAATACTAATCGTAAAATATGACTTCATCTTGTTCACAACTCGCTCATCAATCGACGGTACTCCCTCTTCTTTCAAACGCTTCTGTTCTCTATATTCCGCAATACTATATAAAATGATTAGTGCTACATTCGATATAAAAATAGTTCCCCACGAAATGCTTAAAATCATTAAACTCACATTTAAAACAAGACCCGCTAAAAACAAACTTCCTATGAACCGTATAACATCTTGCTTACTCATACATGATCGACCTCTTTTTGATTTCTATATTTCCACTTCGGCCAATAATTCACAAGAAAATACACCCACTGCCCTAGTACAAATAAAACAAACGGCATACCAACATTTCCATCAACAATTAAATTATATAAACTCCATATCGCTAAACTAATCGTAAAAAATACCCCTACATATTTAAACGCTTTATCCGACTGAAATCTCTCAAACTCATCTTGCATTTTTCATTCCTCCCCTTACTCTAGCGTAAATATTTCCTCCACCTTCACCCCAAAATATTTGGCGATTTTTAGGGATAACTCTAGACTCGGGTTATAATGATGGTTTTCAATCGCCACAATCGTCTGCCGCGTCACCTGCATCGCCTTTGCCATTTCAACTTGCGTTATATGATGTTGCTTTCTTAACTCTTTTATTTTATTTTTCACACCCATAGGCTCCACCTTCGAAAGTAAAGATATCTTTACTTTAATTATAAATATTTTCCAGTTATAAGTAAAGATATCTTTACAAATTTTAGAAAAACATTTCACTGATCACCTTCTCTAACAAAGTACAAGCATAATTCAATTTATATCAGCTATTTTTTTAATATATCGACACCCGTAGCACTATAAACATAAAAAAAGCTGTCCAAAAATATCTTTTGGAACCGCTTCTTCGTCCTACTACATAAATCCTAATACATATACAAGAACGTATCCAAGAATAGAAAGGAAAACCGAGCCGATCAGCCCCGCCACGAATGCCTTACTTCCTAACTTACGGAACGTTTTAAACTCTACATTTAAACCAAGACCCGCCATCGCCATTGCAATAAACATGTAAGCAATGACAACAATGTATCCGGCAACAACTTCTGGTATAACCCCGAGCGAATGCACTGCACTCATCGCTAAAAATCCGAAGATGAACCACGGAATTGGAAGGTCACGCCACGATTTTTTTTCCTCGCTGCCTTCACTCTTACCAAACCATAATCCAATTAAAATCGCTACTGGCACAAGCATTGCAACGCGCGTTAATTTCACGATAACTGCGATGTCTACAGCCGTACTTCCTCCTGGCGCCGCAGCTGCTATGACATGAGCGATTTCGTGCAGCGTCGCACCTGAGAATACACCGTAACCGTACGGTGAGAAGCCAAGCACTGGGTATAATAGCGTATAAATAAGTGTAAATATTGTACCTAAAATTGCAATAATCGCTGCCCCAACTGCCGTTTCTTCATCCTTCGCTTTCACTTGCGGTGCAATTGCCACGACCGCAGCCGCGCCGCAAATTGCTGTTCCACACGCTGTTAAAATTCCGAGTTTCTTTTCTACCTTAAATACTTTCGTTAACCCATATACAACGAAAATCGTAAATGTAATAACAACGGCAGCGATGACCAATACTTTCGGCCCTGCCTTCGCAATATCAACAAGATTTAACCGCATTCCAAGTAAGATAATCCCAAAGCGAAGCAACTTCTTACTCGCAAAGTTCGTCCCGGCAATCGCATCATGAGGAACTCCAATTGCCGCACGCCAAACCATCCCAATTAGAATAGCAATCACTAATTGTCCCATAATATTTAAAAATGGAAGCTCTGCTAAATATTTCGCAGCAATTGCGATTAATAATGTAATCCCAATTCCTTGTGAAAATCCAAAGCCCTTCTTCTTTTGTATAACAAGTGTTTGTTCCACTTTGAACCACTCCAATAATCGTATTGGAACATGCATGTTCTTTCTACTTACATTATAAGAGAGTTTCTATAATAAGTTTAATATCAATATTGAATCTCTATCATTAGAAATACTTATGATAAGATGATAGAAAAAGAAAGGAGCCTATTATATGAACGTAGACATTTTAAAAATCTTTGTTACTGTCGTTGAACAGAAACACTTCTCCCGTGCAGCAGAATTATTAAACCTTTCACAGCCTGGCGTAAGTATGCACATACGCAACTTAGAAAACGAATTTGGCACTACTCTTATTCAGCGCTCCCCAAAGCACGTTCAAGTGACGGAAGCTGGAAACATATTATATATACACGCAAAGCAAATGCTCTCTCTTTACGAAGAAGCCAAACAAGAAATTAACGAACTACATAACGTTGTAACAGGAACTCTTCGCATCGGTGCTAGTTTTACAATTGGCGAATACTTACTTCCAAAAATACTGGCTAACTATGCGAATGAAAATCCACACGTCGAAGTTCATACCTTTATCTCAAATACAGAAGACGTTTTACAAAGCCTTCGCTCTAATCAAATCGATATCGGCTTAGTGGAAGGGCAAGTCGTATACGCCGACGTTGACGTTGAAACGTTTATGCAAGATGAAATGAAGCTCGTCGTCCCGCCAAATCATCCACTGCTTCGCACAAATGAAATAAATGAAAGCACACTCCAAGATCAAGTATGGGTATTAAGAGAAAGTGGTTCTGGTACACGCGCTTATAGTGACCGCTTTATTCATCAACACCATTTGAAAATGAAACGATTCTTTACATTTAGTAGTATCCAAAGCGTAAAGGAAGCAGTTAGTGCCGGGCTTGGCATCGCTATCCTTTCTGATTGGACTGTACGAAAAGAGCTACTGGCAAAAGAGCTATTCCACGTCGAAGTTCCGAATGAACAACTCATCCGTCCATTCTCCATCGTGCGCGGCAAATACTTCATCCTGTCTAAAGCTATTCAAGTGTTTTTAAATCATGTAGACTCTTTTGCGAAAAAACAGCATTGACCTTCACATTAGTGTGAAGGTTTACAATACATGTAAAAGGAGTGAAACACATTGCGAATTGGAGAGTTATCAAAAGAAACCGGGGTTAGCGAAAGATCACTAAGACATTATGAAGAAAAGGGATTACTCCCTTCTAAGCGCCTCGCAAATGGCTACCGTAACTTTGATGAAAGTGCCATCGAAAAAGTGGAGCTTATTCAAATGTACTTACAAATTGGCTTAAATTTAGAAGAGACGGCAAGGATGCTGCGCTGCCTCGAAATAGAGCCGCACCTGTACGAAAATCCTTGCAGCAGTATCCTTACGCTCTATGAAGATAAACTCAATGAAGTAACGAAGCAAATCTCATTACTTTCCAGCATTCAAACGAATTTGCAAAAACACGTTTCACTCCTAAAACAACCAAAAGAAAAGGGATGATTACATGTTTGTTATACATGGCAGTTCAAGACAAAACGGAAATACAGAAGCTTTAACACATATGGTGATTGATGGAATTGAAACAGAACAAATTTACTTGCGTGATCATATCGTCCACCCAATCATAGATCAGCGCCATGATGCAGAAGGATTCCAACCTGTAAATGATGACTATGAGCAGTTAATCGAGCGTATGTTAGAGCACGACACAATTATCTTTGCTACACCGCTATACTGGTATGGAATGAGCGGTCATATGAAAAACTTCGTCGATCGCTGGTCACAAAGCTTACGCGATACATCCCTTCATTTCAAAGAAAAAATGAAAGGTAAAAAAATGTACGTTGTCATCGTTGGCGGAGACAATCCAAAGCTGAAAGCATTACCGCTTATTGCTCAGTTTCAATATATCTTTGATTTTGTTGGTTCATCATTTGAAGGATATGTTATTGGGGATGCGAATGGATTGGATGAAATCAAAAATGATGCTGAAGCACTAGCAAAGGCACAATTGTATAATAATGAATTCAAAAATAGCAAATAGAAATAATTTTGACAAAAACGATGACATCACATCTCTCGAACAAGAATACGAAACATTATTAGTTCAAATCCGAAAATGTAAAGAAGCGCTCTAACGTCTTCCCTATATATCGACAAGGCCTTCCGCATTTCCCAAGAAATATTGGAACTTCGACATAGAATAGCATCAATCAAAGTAAAAAAGCCGTGCATCGGCACGGCTTTTTACTTTAAATACGGACAGCAGTCCCGCTCACTGCAACCATTAGCATTCCTTCGCGAACTACTTCGTAATCCACATCGATACCAACAATTGCATTCGCATTTTTTTGTCTTGCGAAAGTTTTCATCTCTTCCATTGCGATGTCGCGTGCTTCTTTTAATTTACTTTCATAAGCCCCTGCACGACCGCCGACAACGTCACGAACAGAGGCGAAAAGGTCACGAACGATATTCGCGCCCATAATCGCTTCTCCATTGACGATATCGATATACTCAATAATTTCTTTTCCTTGAATTGTAGACGTTGTTGTTACAATCATGCTTCATAGCCTCCCATATAAGATTTTCACTTACTTATGGTGCACTAATTCAGCAGAAATTATATTTACGAACTGAACTGAGCTTCGTATAAACGGCTATATCCTCCGCCTTGCTCAATTAGTTCCTCATGCGAACCTTGTTCTGCAATACCATCTTTATTTACAACGACGATACGATCTGCATTTTTAATCGTTGCAAGTCTATGAGCGATAACTAATGTTGTACGGCCGACAGATAGTTCAGCAAGTGATTTTTGAATCGCTAGTTCCGTCTCTGTATCTAATGCGGAAGTCGCTTCATCTAATATTAAAATTGGCGGA
The DNA here is from genome assembly GCF_008368895.1 of Bacillus sp. BB081. Taxonomy (NCBI): domain Bacteria; kingdom Bacillati; phylum Bacillota; class Bacilli; order Caryophanales; family Bacillaceae; genus Bacillus; species Bacillus sp. BB081. Next base: position 89,958 of record NZ_QOZX01000016.1, on the reverse strand, counting down.
TTTTTCAAGAACATACGAGCAATCGCTAGACGCTGCTTCTGTCCACCAGAAAGTTTCACACCACGCTCACCGATAACGGTATCTAAACCGTCTGGTTGTGAGTAAATTAAGTCTTCTAACTGCGCGCGTTTTACTGCCTGCCAAATTTCAGCTTCTGACGCCTTTAAATTTCCGTAAGCGATATTTTCACGAATCGTTCCTGAGAATAAGAACACATCTTGCTGTACAATTCCAATTTGCTTACGAAGTGAAGATAACGTCATATCTTTCGTATCAATCCCATCAATTTGAATCGATCCTGACGATTGTTCATAAAAACGTGGTAATAGGCTACATAACGTCGTTTTCCCAGCTCCTGATGGTCCAACGAACGCAACCGTTTCACCTGCATGTATTTTCAAACTAATATCATTTAAAATCGGTTCTTTGTTTTCATATCCGAATGTAACGTTGCTATATTGAATATCACCATGTACATGTTTAACTTCCATCGCGTCTTTAGAGTCTACAATATCTGGCTCTGTTTCAAGAAGCTCTACATACCTCTTAAAACCAGCGATCCCTTTCGGATAACTTTCAATAACCGCATTAATTTTTTCAATTGGGCGGAAGAAAATATTCGTTAATAGAACGAATCCGATAAATCCACCGTACGTTAATTCGCCTTGCAGAACAAACCATGTACCGCATATTAAGACGAAGAGCGTTACGAGACGCATGAGCATATAACTAATTGACGAATTTAACGCCATAATTTTATACGCCATTAATTTCGTTGTACGGAAACGAGCGTTGTTAACAGCAAATTGCTCTTTCTCAAACTTTTCATTTCCGAATGCTTGTACAACGCGGATACCACCAACGTTATTCTCAATACATGCATTAAAATCAGCGACGTCTGAGAATAAACGTCTAAACGTACCTGTCATTTTTTTATTGAAGTAAAGTGCCAACCATAATAGGAATGGAATAACGAAGAAAGTTAATAGCGCTAACTTCCAGTTGATCATCATCATAAATGAGAATGCCCCAACTAAAGTCATTACAGCAATAAATAAATCTTCTGGCCCGTGGTGAGCAATTTCCCCAATTTCCATTAAATCGTTCGTAAGACGTGAAATTAAATGACCTGTTTTATTATTGTCAAAAAATCTGAATGATAGCTTTTGAATGTGATCAAATAATTTCTGCCTCATATCCGTTTCAATGTTAACACCAAGCATATGTCCCCAATATGTAACGACATATTGTAAGCCTGCATTTAAAATATACACTGCAAGTAAACCGAAACAAGCCCATAAAATAAGCGTCCAGTTTTGTCCTGGCAATAACTTATCAATAAATTGATTTACGATAAGCGGGAAGCCAAGTTCTAGTAACCCCGCGACAACTGCGCAAGAAAAGTCGAGTATAAATAAACCTTTATACGGTTTATAGTAAGAAAAAAATTTACGTAGCATATCTTACCTCCATTTTCCAAAATTAAAAAGACTCCCTAAATGATAACCATTATCAAATAATTATTCAAGTTATCCGTCTATGAAACTAAAAAGAATGTTTGCGATAGTTGTCGTTTTTTTGCCGGAAAGTCGATATATTTGAATAATCACCGATATAAATTCCATTTACTACTAATCCCGCCCCCACAACCAAAAAGGGTATCACCACAAGGTGATACCCTTTCTTCTATTACATCGCTTCCGAATCCCACTCATGCTCCTGCTGAACAAACACAATTCCTAATTCGTGATGTCCTCCGGCGTATAATGCCGTTTGAGCAAGACGAAGCTCTCCATTTGTATCTAATACTTCTAACTTACAAAATGCTCCTGTCGTCTTCGTTTGAAGCGCATCATAAAACTCCTCAGCGCTTCCTGGAATGACTCCATTTACTTTCGTAATTACTTCTCCAGGCAGTAAATTCAGCTCTGCCCCAATTGTATTCGGGATTGTATCTAATACAACAAGTCCATCATTACGTGCAGCGAAGTACGCTGGTCTTGTTTCATCCGCAATTTTTTCTTGCATGGAAATCGTGAAACGTCCAAGCATTGCAACTCCCATCGCAATAATGGCAAGTACGTGCCACCAATAACTTGCGACTCCTAAAACAAGCACAAGTCCTGCTAATCCGTACACACGTCTTCCTGTAAATAATAAAGCTTCCGTTGGCTCATAACTTCTAATCTTTCTCATAAATCCAATTAAAAATGGAACGAGGAATAGAGAATAAGTATCTGAACCGATTGAAACGACAGGCCACCATGAAATAAACTGCGTTACTGCATCACCTGGTACAAGAATAAAAATAGGCACAACCCATAAACGCTTTGATTCGTGTAAACCAATCTTTAGCCCACGCTTACCCTTCCTAATCTTCGGCGTAGAATATCCTACTGCATTTTTAGAAATCAACAAGCCCTCTACAACAAGCATGACGCCTAGTAGAATAGCAAGAGATACAATCGTACTCTCTTCCCCTTCTCCAAGCTGTAAGAAGGAAACTGGTAGCTTAGAAGATACTAGAACGCATACAATTGCGATACTAAATGTATAAGCTGCTGATAAATATCGATACATAGCAGTTAATCCAAATAATAACGTCCAAAGTAAGATGACCCATAAGCTCGCTTTAGAAACGACAAGGCCAAGTCCAATTGTAATAATAGATACGATTAATCCGTATCCAACTCCCGCAAATAGAGATGTTCGTAGTTCAAACCAAATATCATAAACTTTAAAGGAAAAATCCTTTCGTTCTCGTAACATACGTAAGTATCCAACGAAGATACTACTTATTAAAAATACATAGACAGCAGGGTGTAAGAAAAAACGTCCAACTGCCCGCATTATTTCAAAAATCCATGCCTCCACGAACCCATTCACCACCATTTATATCATTCTTTCTTTTTATATTATCATAACTGGACAAACGTTTGTTTAACACAAAAAAATACAGGCAGCAAACTGCCTGTATTTTTTTATTTCGCTATTAATTTTAATGCGGACTGTAATTGTAGATCATTTTCTCCAGAACGGATTTTTTCAATAATTTTAGTTTGAATCGCCTCAGCTGTCTTTTTATCCAGCTGCCCTGTCGCTTCCATCTCATTCGCATTTTGGAATGCTTTCAGCGCTGATTCTGTCTCTTTACTAAAGTATCCATCTTCACGCCCCGGTACATATCCTAAACTCTTAAGCATTTCTTGCGCGTGTTTTACTTGCACATCATTTGAATTGTATGAAAGTGTTTTTTCAATTTGAATTGGTGTCGCATGATAATAATCCGGTTGCTTCACTTCTATTGTTGGCGCGATTCCTTTTTTATGAATCCAGTTTCCATCCGGTGTTAACCATTTAAACATCGTTAATTTAATGTTGCTGCCATCTTTAAATGGAACGGCTTGCTGAACAGTACCTTTACCAAACGTTTTTTCACCAATTAAATCGTATCCTTCTCCCTCTTTTAGCGCACCCGCTAAAATCTCTGAAGCAGAAGCACTTCCGTTATCAATTAATACTGAAATTGGATATGGCTTTTTCTCTTTCAGTTCCGTAGAGAATTTCTTTTTCTCACCATTTCGTTGCTCTACTTGTAGCATCGGCTTTTTATCCGTCATAATTTCCCCTAGTATCTCTTCTACACTATTTAAGTAGCCACCAGGATTACCACGCACATCAATAACTAAGCCTTTTATATTTTTCTTCTCTAACTCTTTTAACTGATCCTTAAATTCTTTCGCCGTATTTTCAGCAAAAGAAGTGATTTGCATATAACCGATATCTTTTCCACTCTCTTGTTTCACAGAACTAAACACTGTGAAGATTGGAATTTTTTCACGCTTAATTTTAAATACAATCGGATCAGCTACTCCTGCACGCTTAATTTCAATCGCGACAGTCGTTCCTTTTTTACCACGAATCTTTAATACTGCTTCTTCACGTGATAAATCTTTCACACTATTTCCATCTACAGATAAAATTTGGTCATTCGGTTTAATTCCAATCTTTTCTGCCGGTGAGCCTTTAATTGGAGATACGATAATAAGCTTACCGTCCGTTTTGTTCACCTCAGCCCCGATCCCCTCTAGCTCAGGATCAAGTGATTCACTAAACTGTTTAGCCGTTTCTTTATCCATATACGTGGAATAAGGGTCCTTCAGCGTAGACAACATGCCTTGTATTGCACCTTCGACTAACTTGTCATCCTTCACGTCTTCCACATAACGTGAATCAATTAGTGCATACGCCTCATTAATTTTTGCCAAATTCCCTTGCGCGGTGCTAGCGTTTCCACTCGAAATTGTTTGCGTTACTTCTGCTGGGTTAACCCCAAATAAAGACATACCTGCAAACATTCCGCCAGCACCAATTAAAAATGCAACAACCATTCCAATAATTGCAACTCTACGTTTCAATGCGGAATTCCCCTTTCCAAAACACACAGGTGGTGTAGCAAAAGGCATCACACAGTGTGTGATGCCTTTACCTATTTCTACTATATGATAAGCTTGTACGAATTATGTTTGCAACTTTTTATACTTTTAAGAAGCGACGAATTGACATTACACTTCCCCACATACCGATTAAAGCCCCGATTAACACTAGTAAACCAGCTAATTGGAATACGAAAGGACTGTATGGTAGAAGTTCGAAAATTGTTCCGCCAAGTTTTTCGTTAAACACACTTTGTAGTGAATTATACGTAACTAGAATTAAGCCAATTGGAATAATTGATCCTAATACTCCTAGGAATAATCCCTCTAATAAGAACGGCCAACGAATAAACCAGTTTGTCGCACCTACCAGTTTCATAATTTCGATTTCTGTACTACGAGCATAAATTGTAATTTTAATTGTATTAGAGATTAAGAACATTGCTGTGAATAAAAGACCTGCAATTAACGCAATCCCGATATTACGTCCTGTTTTTACAGTATCAAATAATTTTTCAACTTGACCTTTACCGTATTGAACATTACTTACAAACTGCATTTTCTCAATCTTTTTCGCGATTGTCGCTGTATCTGTTGGTTCTTTTGCTTTTACAATGAATACGTTTTTAAGTGGGTTATCTTGTTCAAATAACTCAAACGTTTTTCCGCTATCACCTAAGCTTTTAATTAAGCGTTTTAGCTCTTCTTCTTTAGAAGAATATTTAATAGATTCTACTTTCGCAATCTTACTCATATCATCTTCTAATTTCTTTTGATCAGCTTCTTTTGCTGCTGGATCAATGTGTACACGAATTTCTACATCTTGCTCTACTTTCGTCGCAAAATGGTTCATATTCATAATCGCTGTTAAAAAGACACCTACAAGTAATAATGTAACTGTTACTGCACTAACAGAAGCAAATGTCATCCATCCGTTACGTGATAGATTCTTTACACCTTCTCGCAAATGTCGACTAAGGGTCTTAGCCTTCATATCCGTATCCTCCCTCAATCTCATCTCGAACAATTTTTCCGCCTTCAATCGCGATTACACGATGACGAATTGTATTTACGATATCTGAGTTATGTGTCGCCATAACAATCGTTGTACCACGCTCGTTAATACGCGTAAAAATCTTCATAATATCAAGAGCTGTTTCAATATCTAAGTTACCTGTTGGCTCATCGGCAATTACAACCTTTGGTCTATTAACAATTGCTCTCGCAATCGCAACACGTTGCTGCTCTCCGCCCGAAAGTTCACTTGGTAGTGCGTCTGCACGATCCTCAAGACCTACAAGACCTAAAACTTCTGTTACACGCTCACGAATGGCTTCTTTTTCTTCTTCAATTACTTCTAAGGCAAACGCAACATTCTCATATACCGTTAACTTAGGTAGTAATTTAAAATCTTGGAAAATTACGCCTAATTGACGACGGAAATATGGAACATCTCTTTCTGCTAATGTTTCAATAACAAGTCCATTTACATTAATTGATCCTGTAGATGGCTTCTCTTCACGATACATCATTTTAATAAATGTAGATTTCCCGGCTCCACTCGGTCCAACTACGTATACAAACTCACCTTGTTTAATGTTAACTGTGAGACCAGCAATGGCTTTCATACCATTCGGGTACTCCTTATAAACATTCGTCATTTTTATCATTATTTATCACCCAATACTTAATGATTTTTTTCGAAATACTTTTCTGTACATCTGAAAATAAAAGATAACCTTTTATTCTCGCTTAACCACTCTTGTTGAAGGTAGTCTACTTACAATCTTTTTATAAGCAATACTACTATGTAATATATTTCAGCAAAATTCTACAAACCTCATTGTAACATCAAACGGTTTCCAGTTCGGATACATTTTTGTTACAGTTATGTTACACCTCGAAAAAAGGAAACGAGTCGTCATAGTTCTTACCCAAAATCATTTTGGGATAAGATTATATAACCAACCCGTCCAGTTTACCTTTTTTATTTATGTTCAGCTAACCACTCAGCTACTTTTTTCGCATCCTCACCTTGAATGATTCCTGGTGACATGGAACCGCGACCTTTTTCAATAATCTTTTCAATCTCTGCTGCATCATATTTCTGTCCCACTTTTCGTAAATCCGGTCCAGTTGCTCCCGATAAATCTTTCGCGTGACAGCCTATACAACTTTTTTGGTAAATTTGCTCTGCGCTATCTGTGCTTGCAGATTGTTTCGAAGGCTTACTCTCTTCTTTATTTCCACATGCTCCTAAAGCAAAAACGACTGATGTTCCTAACGCAATAGCCAACAATTTCTTTTTCACTTCTATCGCTCCCCATTGTTGATATTCTTTTCATTCCTAACACACTCATTTTCATTATAAGCATTATCTTTATATAGAAAAACTAAGGTATATTTCATATTTTTCCAAAATACAGTAAAAACCCTGATAATATAAAGCTTTCATAAGTTGTTTCAATTCTGTGAACAACATAAAAACTTCTATAAAGAATTCTTGTTGAACAGAAAATCAGAAAAGTTCTGTTCAAGTCTTACTCTATTACCACTCTGTTTTACTATTCTCTACTTTTTACAATACAATATACAACATTGTATGCTACATATAATCTCATCAAAAAGAGAAGTTGTCGTTTCCAACTTCTCTTCCTCTTTACTTCATCTATAGAAATAAAATCAAATTCTTTATATCCTCGATTATCCTCAGCATACGCCGACAACTTTGTTGGCTTTTTTTCGCTTATTAGATGCGAGAACGTAAGTAAGCATCAATAAATGGATCAATTTCTCCATCCATAACCGCTTGTACGTTACCAACCTCTGTATTTGTACGGTGGTCTTTCACAAGAGAATACGGGTGGAATACGTAAGAACGAATTTGGCTACCCCATCCGATTTCTTTTTGTTCACCGCGAATTTCATCTAACTCCGCTTGTTGCTCTTCTAATTTCTTTTGGTATAATTTCGCTTTTAACATTTTCATCGCGTGCTCACGGTTTTTAATTTGTGAACGCTCCGACTGACATGTTACAACTGTGTTTGTTGGTGTATGTGTAATACGAACTGCTGAGTCTGTCGTATTAATATGCTGTCCACCTGCACCACTTGCACGGTACGTATCAACTTTTAAGTCTTCTGAACGTATTTCGATTTCAACTTCATCATTGAACTCAGGTACGACTTCACAAGATACGAACGATGTATGACGACGGCCTGAAGAATCAAATGGCGAAATACGTACAAGACGATGTACACCTTTCTCTGCCTTTAAATAACCGTAAGCGTTATGACCTTTAATTAATAAAGTAACACTCTTAATACCAGCTTCATCACCTGGTAAGTAGTCAACCGTTTCTACTTTAAACCCACGTTTTTCAGCCCAACGTGTGTACATACGTAATAACATAGAACCCCAGTCTTGTGACTCTGTTCCACCAGCACCTGGGTGTAATTCTAAAATAGCGTTATTTTTATCATAAGGATCGCTTAGTAGTAACTGAAGCTCATACTCATTCATTTCTTGAATTAAGCCTTTCACTTCAGATTCAAGTTCCTCATGTAAATCTTCATCATACTCTTCTTTTAAAAGCTCATGCGTGATTTCTAAATTTTCGAAGGTCTCATCTAACTGACGGAACTTTCCAACCATCTCTTTCAGTGCATTAGCTTCGTTAATTACAGCTTGTGCACCTTGTTGGTCATCCCAAAATCCTGCACCCATCATTGTCTCTTCTAACTCTGCAATTTGCTTCTCCTTAGTAGGAAGGTCAAAGAGACCCCCTAAAAGCCGCTAATCTCTTAGCCATTTTCTCTAATTCTTGTCTAATTTCTACTAATTCCATTTCCTTCACCTCTATGTAATTGCTGTTACTTTCTTATGAGAACAAGGGAAACTCTCTCCACTTATGACGGAGAGAGTTTAAACTTTCTTAATTATACATTTTTGATGTAAAATTTTGCAAAGCAATCTGGGCTACCGCCCTGTATTACTTCCCGATACCACAGCAGTTTTTATATTTTTTGCCGCTACCACATTTACATAAATCGTTGCGGCCTACTTGGTCACCTTTTACAACCGGTTTTTTCTTCGCCTCTTCGCCATCACTAGATGGATGAACAGCTTCACCTTGAACAACTTCTTGACGCTCTAAGTTTTGTTCAATTTCAGCTTTCATAATGTAACGAGAGATTTCCTCTTCAATAGAAGCAATCATTGACTCGAACATTGCGAATCCTTCCATTTGATACTCACGAAGTGGATCAATTTGACCGTAAGCACGTAAATGAATACCTTCACGAAGGTGATCCATCGCATCAATATGCTCTGTCCATTTCGTATCTACTACACGGAATACAACAACTTTTTCAAACTCACGCATTTGCTCTTCTGGCAGAAGCTTTTCTTTGTCGTTGTAACGCTCTATTAATTTCGTGATAATTGGCTCGCTCATTTCCTCTGGAGCAAGACGACGTAACTCTTCTTCTTTTATATCGCCTTCTTGCAGAAGGTTTGTATTTAAGTAGTCAACAAGACCTTTAATGTTCCAATCTTCTTCAATTTCCTCTTGTGTATGAAGCGCAACAGCACGTTCTACTGTAGATTTCATCATACCTTCAATAATACTGCGTAAGTTCTCAGAATCCATTACTTCTTGACGCTGTTTGTAAATAACTTCACGTTGCTGACGAAGTACATCATCGTACTGCAGTAACTGCTTACGTGCATCATAGTTATTTCCTTCTACACGTTTTTGTGCAGATTCTACCGCACGAGAAACCATTTTACTTTCAATCGGCTGTGAATCATCCATACCAAGACGATCCATCATCGCTTTCATATTGTCAGAACCGAAGCGGCGCATTAGTTCATCTTCCATAGACAAGTAGAACTGCGTTACACCAGGGTCCCCTTGACGACCAGCACGACCACGTAACTGATTATCAATACGACGGCTTTCGTGACGCTCTGTACCGATAACTGCTAGACCAACGTTTCTAATATCGTCTCCAAGCTTAATATCCGTACCACGACCAGCCATATTGGTCGCAATCGTTACAGCACCTTTCATACCAGCTTCTGCAATGATATCTGCTTCTCGCGCATGGTTTTTCGCATTTAAAATGTTATGGCGTACACCTTTACGTGTTAACATTTTTGAAATAAGCTCTGACGTTTCAATTGCAACTGTACCAACAAGAATAGGTTGCCCTTGTTTATGACGATTTACAATATCCTCAACAACTGCATTGAATTTGCCTTCCATTGATTTGAAGATTAAATCAGCACGGTCATCACGAATAATATCTTTGTTCGTTGGAATTACGATAACATTCATATTGTAAATACTACGGAATTCTTCTTCTTCCGTTTTCGCTGTACCAGTCATACCAGATAACTTTTCATACATACGGAAATAGTTCTGGAACGTAATTGTTGCGAGTGTCATACTTTCATTTTGAATTTCTACGCCTTCTTTTGCTTCAATAGCTTGGTGCAAACCTTCGCTATAACGACGACCTTTCATAAGACGACCAGTGAATTGGTCTACAATTACGATTTCGCCTTCTTGTACAACATAATCTGTATCAAGATGCATAACAACGTGTGCACGAAGCGCCTGATTAATATGGTGAAGAAGTGCGACATGTTTTAAATCGAATAAGTTTTCAATATGGAAAGCTTTCTCTGCTTTCGTAATACCATCTTCAGTTAACATTACATTTTTCGTTTTCACATCAAATGAATACTCTTTTTCATTTTCTAATGTACGAACGAATGCATTTGCAAACATGTATAGCTCTGTTGATTTTTGAGCTTGTCCCGAAATAATAAGCGGCGTACGTGCTTCATCGACTAAAATAGAATCGACTTCATCGATAATAGCAAAATGAAGTGGACGCTGAACGCACTGTTCTCTATATAAAACCATGTTGTCACGTAAGTAATCGAACCCAAGCTCATTATTTGTGCTATACGTAATATCAGCAGCATAAGCCTCTTGTTTCTCTTCGCGTGACATGCTGTTTAAGTTAATTCCTACTGTTAAGCCTAGGAACTCATGAAGTTGTCCCATTTCGCTCGCATCACGTTGTGCTAAGTATTCATTGACTGTAACAACGTGAACACCTTTTCCTGTTAAAGCATTTAAATATACAGGTAATGTAGATGTTAATGTTTTACCTTCACCCGTTTTCATCTCAGAGATATTCCCTTCATGTAAGGCAATACCACCCATTAACTGCACGCCATACGGACGCATTCCAAGAACACGAGTCGCAGCTTCGCGAACAACTGCAAAAGCTTCTGGAAGTAGATCATCTACTGTCTCACCTTTTGTTAGACGTTCTTTAAATTCAAGCGTCTTTCCTTTTAATTGCTCATCTGTTAGTGGCTTAATAGATGATTCTAATGCATCAATTTGCTCAACTGTCTTCTGCATACGTTTAATTTGGCGTTGATTTACATCAAAAACCTTTTTTAAAATACCGATCATAGGAAATACGCTCCTCTTTTTTATTAAAATAAAACTTCCGATTGTTTTTTCTTTTTCTATTACAATCGGTCGTTATAAAAATCAAATGTATGTTATGCCAATTTTTCTCCTAATTAAAAAAACTAAAATGTATATACCTAATGATAATTGTAACACTTGTCTTATAACTATGACAACAATCGGCCGAATGTCTCGTTCTAAATTAAGAAAACTTTTTAAAAAAATCTATTTTCAGCAAAAAAAGCGCAGCCATTTCGGCTGCGCTTTTGAATTATTATTTAGTTTCGATTAAACCATATTTCCCATCTTTACGGCCATATACAACATTAGTTTCATTTGTATCAGCATTTGTGAAGACGAAGAAATTATGCCCTAGCATATCCATTTGTAGGATCGCTTCTTCAACGTCCATCGGTTTTAAATCAAATCGTTTTGTACGTACAAGTTCTAATTCATCCTCTTCTACCGCATCCAGAACAGCTACTGCTTCTGGAAGGATAAAGTTCGTTTTCACAGAACCTTTCTCACGTAACTTACGATTTACCTTTGTTTTATGTTTACGAATTTGTCGCTCAAGTTTATCAACTACTAAATCGATAGCAGCGTACATATCGCTATTAGTTTCTTCTGCACGAAGTAATAAATCAGTAAATGGAATTGTTACCTCGACACGTTGCTTGTCAGAGTATACTTTTAAATTAACTTTAATCTCTGGGAATGTATCAAAATAACGCTCTAACTTACTTAGTTTTTTCTCTACATATTCCTTTAATGCTGGAGTTACTTCAATATTTTCACCACGAATGTTGAATTTCATAGATGAATTCCTCCTTTCAAGCCTATGTACTATAATTTCGACATTGGCTTAAAAACTCCTTCTAACTTTTTTAAAAAAATTAGTGGAATTGCGATTTTTTTATCGTTTTTTGTTGAAATGAAAAGATGCATCGTTTCTATCTTTATTTTATCCTATTAACATCGTGAATAACGAATATAACTGTGGACAATTCGTTACAGAAAAGAAACAACTTTTTGACAACTTGATTCATAACAAAAACCTCTTGCAAAAAACAAGAGGTTCTACTACATATATATAACGTTGCCACAAACGCAGCTTTCTCTACCCAAAAACAATATTCCTACAGTTTTACAACATTAGCTGCTTGTGGCCCACGTGCTCCATCTACAATGTCAAACTCAACTTGTTGCCCTTCTTCTAATGACTTATATCCATCTTGTTGAATAGCAGAAAAATGAACAAACACATCATCACCATCTTCACGCTCAATAAACCCAAATCCCTTTTCTGCATTGAACCATTTCACTCTTCCTTGCATGTTCATTCCATTCCCTTCACTCTAAAAATCAGGGCATTCGCCCCATACTTTGACTATAACGAATGACAACTTACGAAGTCAAAGAAGACTTATCGTCTTTTTATTATCCCTTTCGACAGTTACAGATCAACTTCTACAAAGCGTCAAACTAGAAACTTCCCTTGCTCCTCTATCGTATAAAAGACTTCCAATTTGTCTAACTGTAATTCCTGTCGTATATACATCATCAACGAGTAAAATATGTTGATCATGAAACATATCTTCTTCCTGAAAATAAAAAGGATTACTTCCCGAAAGCCTTTCTTTACGTGTCTTCTTACTTTGCTTTTCTGTTTCCCTTCTTCTTAATGAGGGATAAGAAATTTTGACAGGTAAACATGCTGCTAATAACTCTGCCTGATTAAAACCACGTTCATATTCCCGTTCCCTACTAAGCGGAACAGCAATAACACTTGAAACGCTCGTAAAATGCTTTTGAAATAACTCTCGAAAGGATCGATAAAAAATATGAACTAACTCCGCATCTCCCCGAAACTTAAACTGTGCTAATATTTCTTTCATCTCATCATCGTACACGTGCAAAGAACGATTTTTAAAAGGACGATACTTCTCCTCTTTTATCCACCTTATGCAATCCACACAAATATCATTTTCTTTATATTCGGAAGTCAAGTCCTCTAAAGGTCGCCCACACTCCATGCAAATCTCTCCTATAATATAGGAAAGTTTCCGCTCACACCTATCACATATATATTTTTTGTGAGACTTTACAAAGAAGGTGTACCAACTAACTGTTTCCAACATATACTCATCGCAAAGTAGACAATGCATTAATCGATTAATCCTTGTTCTTTCGCCTTTTTGTTCATACTTTGAATATGCCTTTTCGCGCGTACCATCGCCTCTGTCTTACCGCAATGAAAATAAACGACCTCGCCATAAGGTTCTTCAAAACTACGACCTGCTCGGCCTGCAATTTGTACGAGCGCACTTTCTGAAAAGATTTCTTCTTCCGCCCCTAACACCGCAACTTGTAAATTCTTCACAGTTACTCCTCTCTCTAAAATTGTCGTTGTAACTAATAACGGAATTTCTCCCTTTCTGAAAGCTGCTACTTTTTCTTTTCTCATCGGATCTTCTGCATGTACACCATCGATTCTAGGATCCAACGTTTTCAATATCAGGCTCAATTCTTCTATATATCGCACATGAGGAACAAATAAAAAAATGGGATACTTTTTGCTTACGTACATTTCTAACCATTGTAGTAAAAATCGAGGGATTTTTTTCTGATGGAGGCTTTTCTTCCAATTTCCGCACCAGCAAAATAGAGGAACTGGTAACGGATGACGATGGTATCGTCCAGAGACAATGATACCTTTTTGTTTCCCGCTTCTGAAATTACGCTTCCACTTTTCATCTGGAGTTGCAGTTAAATAAATACGCGCCGCTTTCTCTTTCATCGCTTGTTGCACTGCATACTTTAACATATGATCCGCATAATATGGGAAGGCATCTATCTCATCTACAACCATGACATGAAACGCTCTATAGTAACGTAACAGTTGATGAGTCGTTGCAACGACTAACGCTGCATCTTTTTCTCGGTCTACACTCCCTCCGTATAAAGCAGCTACATTTATATGTGGAAACACTTCTTGTAATCTCGGTGCTAATTCCAGTACAACATCTGTTCTTGGTGTTGCGATACAAACTCTTTCTCCTTTTTGAAGTGCCTCTGCAATACCGTAAAATAGCATTTCAGTTTTTCCAGCCCCGCACACAGCCCAAATAAAATAAGAGTCTTTCTTCTTAATAGCTTCTATAACACCTTGCGCCGCCAACTCCTGACCAGTAGACAAAGTCCCGTTCCACTGTAACGAATTTAAACCTTTTTCTCCTTTTCTTTCAGCGATCCCACGAACGAGTACAGCACATTCACTTACCCTCCCCATCGTTATACACTTCCGGCAATACGTACATACTCTACTACACCTTTTACATAAAAATGACGCAAATAGTCGCTGCTCTATATTTCCGCAGCGCTGACACATATATTTAGAAGCTTTCTTTTTTACACCTTGTACACATACGACCTCTCTCTTCTTTTTCAAATCTTGTAATGTATCCCGTAAATCTGAAGAGAGTTCCTCTAATAGTAACTGTTTCCCTGCTAACATCAGCAACCACCTCCAGCACTACTATAAACCTTTCTCATAATCTCGTAAAAACTCAAAAAAGCCGATAACCTACTTATAAAATAGTAAGCTATCGACTTTATACACGTTTTTTTATTAAATTATAATCCTATAATCTTCCGTAACCTAAGAAATGTTTTTGGTTGTAACTACTGCTTAAGCTAGCGTAAGCAATCCCTTTATCACCAGCATGAATCATTTGGCCATTACCAACGTAAATACCGATGTGAGATGGACCTGGTTTATAAGTACCTTGGAAGAATACTAAATCTCCAGGTTGTGGGCTACTTACTCTAGAAACTGAATTCCAGTAACCTGCAACGTCTTGACGCCCTACACCATAGATGTAAGAAATGAATCCACTACAGTCAAAACCACCGTTTGATGGAGATGCACTTCCCCAAACATATGGTAAGCCTAAGTAGTTTCGTGCTTTAGCAATTACGCCAGTATCCGGAGTTGGAGCTGGTGCCGGGTTTTGCTCTGGTTTTTTCGTTTCTTGCTTAGGTGCTTCTTTTTTAGGTTCTTCCTTTTTAGGCTCTTCTTTTTGAGCTTGTCCACCATTGTTTGCTGGTGCTGCAGGTGCAACTTGCTCTGCTGGTGCTTGTGCTGGCTGAGCTTGCGCATCTTTAGCAGCTTGTTCTGCTTGTTTTTGAGCAGCAGCTTCTTGTGCCGCTTTCTCTTGTGCTTCTTGTTCAGCAATACGTTGTAATTGTAATGCTTGTTTTTCAAGATCTTTCAATTGACTTTCCGTACTTGTCATTGAAGTTACAACTGTATCCATTTTACCACTTAAATCGTTTACTGCTGTTGCTTTTTTCGCTTTTTCAGCGTCAAGTTCTTTCTTAGCAGTTTCAATTTGAGCCTGTGCTTCTTTTAATTCTTTTTGCTTTGTTTTTACCGTTTCAACATCTTTTTTCACGTTCGCTTGATCTTCTTGTTGTGTTTTCATGATATCTTCGTCAGACTCAAGAATTTTAGAAACAGAAGTTAAACGATCAACTAAATCTGCAACGTTTTTAGAGTTTACAAGAACTTCTGTTACAACGTTCGTGTTTGGTTGCTCTTGAAGTGCAACTAAACGTTTTCTTAATAACTCTTCACGTTTTGCAATTTTCGTTTGTAGTTCTGCAATATCTTTATTTTTATTTTCGATTAATTGCTCAGTATCCGCAACTTTTTTCGTTGTTTCATCAAGTTTTGAAGCATTCTCTTGAACAGATTTATCCAAACCTTGAATTGTTTTGTTTAAGTCATTCATTTGCTTTTGTAATACATCACGTTCTTGTTGTTGTTTATGTAAAGTGTCATTTTGTGTATTAATTTGTGATTTCACGTCAGAAATTTTATCTTCTGCAAATACATTTGGTGTTAGTCCTGAAAACATTAACCCTGCAACTAATGCGCAAGATGCCATTTTTAGCTTTTTCATTTTATTTTTTACACCGCTTTCTTTTGTCTTTTTTCCGTATATAACCTATAAAATTTATACCATATTTCGGGATTTTTTTTGCTAATGTTACGCTATTGTAAAACAAATGTAATATTATATGTAACTCTATCGCAAAATATGCATATTTTTGTATATATGTGTAGAATTTTAAAAGCTTTTTATAAGCAAAGAAAAAACGCAAGGTTTCCCTTACGTTTTGTTAAATACACTAATACGAATGAAATCAAAACGTTATTTCATCCATTTCTCAGCCCAATTTTGGACTTCATCCATAACACTTTCTAATGCTTTCCCTTTTTCAGTTAAGCCGTACTCGATTCGAACTGGTACTTCTGGATAAACATTACGAACTACAATGCCTTCACTTTCCAATTCCTTTAAACGCTCTGATAACATACGATCGCTCATATTCGGTATAATATCTGCGATTTCTCTAAAACGTTTTGACTCTTCAAGCAAAGATTTAATAATTAAGCCAGTCCATTTTTTACTAAGCAAAGTAAAAGCTGACTCAAACTTTGGACATAAACAAGAATTATGCTCCATATGTTTCACCTCTCTTCTATTATAATATAGTTTCTTGTAAAAAGTAAGTTATAAAACTTTCCTCATTATTTTATTTTACGTACATTTTATCATTTCCAAATATTAACTTGTCAACTACACGTAAAATATCCGTAAAAAAACCCTCTTCAAAAAGAGAGCTTTTTATATCTTATTACTTCGTATACCATCCAAGTCCTAGTGCACCTTCACCTAAATGCGTACCAATTACAGCACCGAAATAACCTGTGCGGATTGTAACATGAGGATATTTTGCTTCTAATTCTGCCTTCCATTCATTCGCTTCCTCTTCACGTTGTGCATGAATGATAACTGCTTCCATAGGTACACCTTGACTTGCTTGCTCATCAAAAATTTCAACAATTCGTTTTAACGCTTTTTTACGTGTACGAATCTTTTCAAATGGAATAATGATTTTATCTCTAAAATATAAAACGGGCTTCACTTGTAACAAACTACCAATGAAAGCTTGTGCACTATTTAATCGTCCTCCACGTTGTAAATGATGTAAATCATCCACTACAAAATAAGCGTCCATCGTTTGCTTCATTTCATCAAAACGGGCAACGATCTCTTTCGGATCTTTTCCTTCGCTTGCTAATTTTGCCCCTTCACGTACATAGAATCCTTGTACTTCACAACTAATTTCAGAGTCGTACGTATATACATCAATACCCTCTACCATTTGCCCGGCTGTCGTTGCCGTTTGATATGTACCACTAATCCCACTTGAAAGATGAATGCTAATAACCGCATCATAATCCTTAGATAGTTCTTCAAATAACTCAACAAACTTTCCGATTGCTGGCTGAGAAGTTTTCGGAAGTTCTTCTTGCTCACGTACTTTTACATAGAAATCATCTACTGAAATTTCAGCTTCTTCTTGATAAGATTCCGTTCCAAACACAACGTTTAATGGAATCATATATATATTGAGTTCATCACGAATATGCTTCGGTATATATGCTGTACTATCAGTAACAATAGCTGTTTTCATTTGCGTACCTGCCTTATAAAAAAGTTTTTATTCCCTAAGTTTACACGAAAACTAAAAATGGTGCATCCATACATGAAAATGCCAATTTGAAATAACACTTACCATCTCGACAAATTACAACAAAAAGGTGAAATACTCACCAAAAATTTCAACTTATTTATAAAAAATGTTTGAATATAAAAACGCTCGCTTTTAAAATGTAAAGTACTAGTCATTTTGGTAGATAGGGGCGTATACGAGTGTTATTACAATATTTAACAATCAAAGACTACGGTGAGCACGAAATTGTCATTCAAAAATCAAGATTTATTTGTTACGTTAGCAGAGCTACAACCGAAGCAGAAGCTCAAGAATTTATACAAAAAATAAAAAAACAAAATTGGAATGCCACACATAATTGTTCTGCGTATTTGATTGGCGAACAAGATCAAATCCAAAAAGCAAATGATGATGGAGAACCTAGCGGCACAGCTGGCGTACCTATGTTAGAGGTACTAAAAAAACGCGGTTTAAAAGATACCGTCGTTGTCGTTACACGTTATTTTGGTGGCATCAAACTTGGCGCAGGTGGATTAATTCGCGCATATGGAAAATGTACAAGCGAAGGCATTAATCATGTCGGTGTTGTTCAGCGAAAACTAATGCGTGTTATGCAGACCGAAATTGATTACACATTACTTGGCAAAATTGAAAATGAATTACGTAATTCGAAATATGCCATTAAAGATATACATTATCTCGAAAATGTCACATTTGATACGTATGTAGAAGAAGACGGAAAACAAGCATTCACAGATTGGATGATTGAGTTAACAAATGGGAAATGTACAATTACAGAAGGAGATATGTTGTACTTAGAACAAGATGTTATCTAAGAATAACTACATCCTCACCTTTAAAGATTAATGTAGTAAATTACTTTCCTACAAATGAACTAAGGAGATTATATATGGAAGAACGTTATTATCATCTCCAAAATAGCAGAATAAAAAAGAAACGAAGAAGAAAGTTTTTCTACTTCCTTATTTTCGTATTTTTATTTGGTAGTGTAGGACTTTATATATTAAATTCCTACTCTTCTCTCATGGGGATGTATAGTGGTTTTACTCGTCAAAAATCGGACTTGAGAACCGAAGATGTAAAAATTACAAAGGAGCCTTTTACACTCCTCATTATGGGTATAGAAGATTATGCAACGGACGGTCAAAACGGTCGTACAGATTCATTAATGTTTGCGACCATCAATCCTAAAACTAAAAAGATTTCGCTTATGAGTATCCCTCGTGATAGTCGCGTTCCAATTGTTGGTAAGAACAAAGAGGACAAAATTAACGCTGCGCACGCTTACGGCGGAGAAGAAATGGCAATCAAAACTGTCGAAGGTTTTCTAAAAGTTCCTGTAGACCATTATATTAAAATTGATTTCCAAGGCTTTAAAGGAATTGTTGATGCTGTTGGCGGTGTTACTGTTGATGTCCCATTCGATTTTTGGGAGCGTTCAGACGTGGATTACTACAAAAAAATCGAATTTAAGCAAGGACAACAAGACTTAAATGGGGAAGAAGCACTCGCATACGTACGTATGCGAAAGCAGGATCCAAACGGCGATTATGGTCGGGCCGCTAGACAAAGACAATTACTAGCCGCTGTTGCTCAAAAACTAAATTCAGCCTCTACCGTATTTAAAATTAAAGATTTAACAGCAGTCGTTGGAAAATATATAAAAACTGACATTCCTATTTCTGAAGGACTTGCACTTTACAATAAACTATCTGGGTTTGATCCTTCTACAATACAAACGTTCAAGCTTGAAGGAGAAGACAAAAAAATAGGTGGTATTTATTACTTCCTTCCAGATCCAATCGGTGTAGAGACAGTACGTAACGAAATTAAAAAAGAATTAGGAGAAACAGCAAACACTCAAGAAAATCCAACTACAAAAACCGAATCAAACCCTTCTTCAAATTCTAACTCTGATGAAAAGGCAAAGAAAGAAACGAATCAGAATCAGAACAAAACACCAACTGAACCACCTCCTTCTACGAATGCTCATGCAGAGTGGATTATGAGAAATCAGCAATAACAAAAAGAGCCAAATCGCATATGATTTGGCTCTTTTTTATTTACTTATTAAAGTGTTGTAAAATCGCTTCTACAATGCGCTCTGATGCACGACCATCACCGTAAGGATTAGATGCTTTTGACATCTTATCATGAGCTGCTTTATCTGATAACAACTCATCAGCAAGACTAAAGATTGTCTCTTCGTCTGTTCCTGCTAATTTCAATGTACCTGCTTCAATACCTTCTGGGCGCTCTGTTGTATCACGAAGAACAAGAACCGGTACACCAAGTGACGGCGCTTCTTCTTGTACACCACCAGAATCAGTTAACATTAAGTATGAACGAGCTGCAACATTGTGGAAATCAATTACATCTAGCGGCTCAATTAAATGAATGCGGCTATGATCGCCTAAAATATCATTCGCTGTTTCACGAACAACTGGGTTCATATGAACCGGATACACAACTTGTACGTCTTCATGCTTATCAACAAGACGTTTAATTGCACGGAACATATTACGCATTGGCTCTCCTAAGTTTTCACGGCGGTGAGCTGTCATAAGTACAAGACGATCGTTTCCAAGTTTCTCTAGTACAGGATGACTATATGTTTCTTTTACAGTCGTTTTTAGTGCGTCAATCGCTGTATTTCCTGTTATGAAAATGCGTGACTCATCTTTATTTTCTTTCTGTAAGTTCGTTGCTGATTTTGTTGTAGGTGAGAAATGAAGATCTGCCATGACGCCTGTTAATTGGCGATTCATCTCTTCTGGGTATGGAGAATATTTATCCCATGTACGAAGTCCTGCTTCAACATGACCTACTGGAATTTGATTGTAGAAAGCAGCTAAACTTGCAATAAATGTTGTCGTTGTATCACCATGTACAAGTACAATATCCGGCTTTGCTTCTTTCATTACTTTATCCAAACCTTCTAAACCACGCGTTGTAATATCAATTAAAGTTTGGCGGTCTTTCATAATATTCAAATCGAAATCTGGCGTAATTCCAAAGATACTTAATACTTGGTCTAACATTTGACGATGTTGCGCTGTTACAGTCACAATCGACTCAATTTTTTCTGAATGTTTTTGCAACTCTAACACAAGAGGTGCCATTTTAATTGCTTCTGGACGTGTCCCGAAAATTGTCATTACTTTTAAACGTTCAGTCATTTCATTGCCTCTTTTCTTTCACTAGTTACAACTTCTATTATGACATATAAGAATATACATAAATACATGCCTTTTTAACGAATAACGGAAAAGTCCCTCTTACAAATACTTTCTCTTCCAACCGAATAATAATCTATCTCTTGCTTCTTGACATCCTCAATAGTATAACAATTTCTTCCATCTAATAAAATAGGCTCTCTCATAAGTTGTGCGTACTTTTCTAACGGATAAGCTCGGATAGCCTCCCATTCTGTCATGATAAAAGCCGCACTCGCTCCTCTAATCGATTCATCTATACATTCGCTATATTGTATAGTCTCTCCGAAGATATTTTTCATATTTGGAATCGCTTTTGGGTCATATAGAACTACATCCGCACCTATATGAATTAATTCTTGTATCATAATAAGGGACGGTGCGTCTCTTATATCATCAGTATTCGGTTTAAATGCCGCTCCCAGCACCGCAATCCGCTTCTTGTTCATATTTAATACTTTCTTCGCTTTCTCAATCAATAACAACTGTTGTCTATTATTCACTTCAATGACTGCTTTTAACAAGCGAAAATCATGAGAAACATTCCCTGCAATTTGCACAAGCGCTTTCGTATCTTTCGGAAAACACGAACCCCCATAACCAATGCCCGCATTTAAAAAAGACGCCCCAATTCTCTTATCCATTCCCATCCCTTGTGCAACGTCTAATACATTGGCTCCTACCTTCTCACATATATTTGAAATTTCATTGATAAAACTAATTTTTGTCGCTAAAAAAGCATTCGATGCATATTTAATCATCTCTGCACTTTTTATATTTGTAACATACGTTTTTAAGCGTAATTCACTATACAAATTCTCCACTTTTCGTGCCGCTTCCTCATTATCTGCTCCAATTACAATACGATCTCCCTGAAAAAAATCGTAAATCCCTGAACCTTCCCGTAAAAATTCCGGATTCGATACGATATGTAATTCATATCTATTTTGTAATTTCTCCTCAATCCATCCCCTCATAACATCATTTGTACCTACAGGAACCGTACTTTTCGTAACGACAATAATGTCATTCGTCGCATATGTTCCAATATCGTCACAAGCACTTCGAATATATGTTAAATCCGCTGTCCCATCTAATAAAGACGGCGTTCCAACTGCAATAAATATAAATTCTGCATCGTAAAATGCTTTTACTCTACTTGTTGTAAAAGTTAAACAATCATTCTCACATGCATCATTTATTAATTCATATAAACCCGCTTCATAAATAGGCAGATCTCCTTGCTTTATCCGTTCAATTTTCTCATCATTTATATCAAAACATGTGACTGAATGGCCTAACATTGCCAGTCCTACTCCTGTAATTAATCCAACGTATCCGGTACCTATTATCGTAATTTTCATTTCCTTTTCGCACAGGAATATACAATAGAAAATATACGAATACATAGAATTCTCCCTGTGCTTCCCCCTCTCACATTAAAAATGAGAAAACTCTTTTACTTCTTTATTATATGAATTACTTTTTCCATTCTTTTTTAAGTTTTTGTAAAATTACATGTAAGAATATAAAATGAAACTTTATTCAGTAAGGGGCATCCGTCATCGACTAATTATTAGTTAAACCAATCAGGCTTTTACAGGAATTAAGATCCCCACCTAACTTCTTTTCTCCAACTGAATTTTGAGGTGCGAGCCTTACTGCCCGTTCATGCGGATAAATTCCCACATTTTAACACGAAACTTACTCATTTCTACGTGTAACACTTATAATACTGAAATAAAAGTATTCACTATCGAAGAAAAAGAGAAAATGTCATATTCCAAAGCCCAATACGATTAACCTTCTCAAATGATTCAACATTCTGTATACAATTGTCATATATTCTATCCGCTTCCATTTACCACACAAAGAAAAAAAGATTGAATTCTAATCTTTTTGTGATACCATATGTTATGAGCCTGTAAATAATCATCGAAATTTTCAGAAAAAACATCTAAAAATTATGTTTAAATATAAAAGGTGGGGTATTAATGGACTCACAGGTGATTTATGCCATTTTGGCATCCTTTATCACTGTACTCGGCGTTACTCCTTTCGTTATTAAATTAGCATTTAAGATAGGAGCAACAGATAAACCAAACGCGCGTAAAGTACACCAAAAAATCATGCCCCGTCTTGGCGGATTAGCAATTTTTATCGGTGTAGCTGTAGGTTTTGTTGTTGGTGGGTTATACGAACAAAGAATGTTATCAATAAGCTTAGGCGCTATCATCATCATTATCATTGGGATTTTAGATGATATGTATGAATTATCAGCAAAAGTAAAATTTGGTGGCCAGCTATTAGTTGCTATATTAATTGTAAAAAGTGGATTATTAGTACAGGTACTATATATACCAATTATCGGGGATACTGAACTTGGATGGCTCGCATATCCAATTACAGTTTTTTGGATTGTAGGCATTACAAATGCCATCAACTTAATTGATGGTTTAGATGGATTATCCGCTGGAATTTCATCAATCGTTCTAGCAACATTGGCTTACATGGCCCTCACCAGCCCTATGGGTACTGGTGCAGTTATTATCTTGCCATTAGCACTTATCGCACTTGCAAGTACGCTTGGATTTTTATTCTATAATTTCCATCCAGCAAAGATTTTCATGGGAGATACCGGCGCCCTATTTTTAGGTTATTGTATTTCCATCCTATCTTTATTGGGATTATACAAAAGTGTAACGCTATTTAGTTTCCTTGTTCCAATTATCATTTTAGGTGTACCTATATTTGATACAACTTTTGCGATTATTCGTCGTATTGTAAATAAAAAACCAATTTCAGCACCAGATAAATCTCATTTACATCACCGTCTCCTAGCAATGGGATTCTCTCATCGTACGACGGTGCTCATCATTTATGCATTTGGTATTTTTTTTAGTGTAAATGCTATTTTTTTCACTAAAGCGACGCTATGGATATCAATGATTCTTCTGTTTGCTTTAATTTTCTTTACTGAAATAGTCGCTGAAGTAATCGGTCTTGTACACGACCGTTACAAACCACTTATTTCCTTTTATAAAAAAGTGAAAAAACGCGAAGACTAATTGTAGTATAGCCTTTACAATTATGAAATATTCAAATAGCATCCTCTTTCTTATAAGAGGATGCTATTTTTTATTCATCATTTTATATTTCCAAAATATAGATTGTTTGAGAGCTCCACTATTGGAGAAAGATATACATAATAAGAAAAGGATTATATTTTCTTTTTTACATCTTGATTGTCAAACTGAGGGTGAATGTTATGATCAAGCGAGTATTTCAATACGTTATTTTATTTTTAACAATTACTATGTACGCGTCATCTCATGCAGGAGCAACTACAATGACCCCTGCTGAACATCATCCAAATACTGAAACTACCTCTCCTATCCAAAAAATCGCGTACTTAACATTTGATGACGGACCAAACAAATATACTACGCAAATTTTAAACATCTTAAAGGAAAAGAACGGAAAAGCAACTTTCTTTGTTATTGGTGGAAAAGTACCACATTATAAAAAAACAATGCAACGATTAATTAAAGAGGGGCATTATATCGGACTTCACAGTATGTCACACGATGTAAAACGCCTTTACACTGGTGATCCATCCGCTTTAATTACAGAAATGGAACAAACACAAAATATTGTTCAGCAAGTTACAAAATTAAATTCACATCTCGTTCGTGTCCCGTATGGTAGCATGCCTTACTTAAAAAAGAATTACCGTGATGCACTTGTATCCGCCCAGTATAAAATGTGGGATTGGACAATCGATACATATGACTGGAAAAGCTATGACAATCCTTCTGCTATACTAGAAAGAGTACGTAATCAGAGCGACGAACAAGTCGAAGTGATTTTAATGCATGATTCAAGTGTGACCGTACAAATACTGCCTAAAGTAATTGATTACTTACAGTCACAAGGATACAAACTTCTTCCCTATAATCCATCTTCTCACCTCGAAGTGAACTTTTGGAAAGACACAAGATTGTAACAGCTTTAGTGCCTATTTGCTAAAGCTGTTTTATTTTTCTCTTCCCACCCTTCCCATTTTTGTGTAAAATTTTAAATAGTGATGAAGTTTCGAGGTGAATAGAAATGAAACGAATAGATCTCATTTTTAACGCAATACAAGAAGGCAATTATATAGAAGGTGTAACCGCATTAGAACTCGCTACCCTGTTGCAACTAGATCGTGCCAATGTAAGTAGCGACTTAAACAAACTTGTAAAAGATAAACGTTTATTAAAAACAAATACGCGTCCTGTTCGTTTTTATATAGAAACGAACGCTTCATTGGAAACGCATTCAAAGGAAATGACTTCATTAGATACCTTTGCAATTGAAAATACAAGCCTTAAAATCGCAATCGAAAAAGCGAAAGCTTCTATTCTCTATCCTCCAAACGGTATGCATACTTTACTGCTAGGAGAAACAGGGGCCGGAAAATCTATGTTCGCTTCTTTAATGCACGAATATGCAATTGAAGTTGAACAGCTTCCTAAAAATGCACCATTTATCGTCTTTAACTGTGCCGATTACGCAAATAATCCACAGCTACTACTCGGGCAGTTATTTGGGATTAAAAAAGGGGCTTATACAGGGGCAAGTGATCAAAAAGGGTTAATTGAAAAAGCACATGAAGGGATCCTTTTCTTAGATGAAGTACATCGCCTTCCTCCAGAGGGGCAAGAAATGCTTTTCACCTTTATTGACCGCGGGGTATACCGCCGCCTTGGAGAAACAGAAAACGAGCGTAAAGCACAAGTATTAATCATTACTGCAACAACAGAAGAACCAAATTCATTTTTATTAAAAACATTTACAAGACGTATACCAATGACTGTTACGCTGCCACCACTTCGTGAGCGTACACATAAAGAACGATTTGCTTTACTGCAACTATTTTTCACAAATGAAGCAATCCGTCTGCGAAAAGAAATTCACGTTAGTCCGAATGCAATGCGCGCTTTCGTCTTTTACAATTGTCCCAATAACATCGGGCAATTAAAAACGGATGTACAAATTGCCTGTGCGAAAGCCTATTCTGACCTTGTGACAAAGAAACGTGACTCTGTCTATGTTTCAAGTACAGATTTACCTTGGTATATGAAAGAAGGGTTATTCATTGAAAGAAAGAGCCGTCATCTATACCAAATACCAAATGAAACATTTGTATTTACAGGTGATGAAGGTTGGAGTAATCATAAAATTGAGAATGAAAAACGGTCTTCTATTTACGATTATATTGATTATAAATACGAAGAACTTCAAGCTCGCGGTATTGAAGAAGACGAATTAGAATTACTAATAGAAAATGATATTCAAAGCTTTTTCGTACAATATTTTAACCAAATTTCTAAAAAAACAAGTCATGAAAATGTTTTTAAAATTGTGGATCGTAATATCGTTTCCGTATGTGAAAGAATTGCGGAACTTGCTGAAAAGCATTTATCTAAGACGTTTGATGAAAAAGTATTTCTCGCTTTAAGCTTACATGTACAGACAACTCTACAACGTTTGCAAGCTGGGAAACAAATTCATCACCCACAATTAAATCAAATTCGTACGAAATATAAAAACGCTTTTTCCGTAGCTATGCAATGCATTCAACTACTGGAGGATGAATTACAAATAACAATGCCTATTGATGAAGCAGGCTTTTTAACAATGTTCTTCGTTGTTGATCCAATTCCTGCCTCACAAACAGAAGTAAAAGTATTAATATTAGCGCACGGCAACGGCATCGCAACAGAAATGGCAAACGTCGCAAACGAATTGCTCGGCATTGAGGAAGTAACCGGTATCGATATGCCGTTACATGAATCGCCGAAAGATTTCTTAGAGCGTGTGAAAGTGTATATGAAAACACTCCAAAATGTAAATGGACTTCTATTACTCGTTGATATGGGCTCGCTCGCTTATATTGGTGATATATTAGAAACTGAGTTCAAAATTCCGGTACGTGTTCTTTCCATGACAAGCACTCCACATGCACTAGAAGCAGCTCGAAAAGCTCAACTTGGCTACTCGTTAGATGCATTATATGAAACAGTGAAGAACTTAACACCGTTTTACTTAAACGTACAAGAAGAAAAGAAAAAGCCACTATCACCAATGAAGTCTGTTATTTTAACAGCTTGTTTAACTGGGGAAGGCAGTGCTTTAGCTATTCAAAAAATGTTAGAGAACTATTTGCGATTTGACAAAGACTTAATTGAAATTATTCCGATTAGTATCGTCCATGAAAAAGATTTAACGAAAATGATTGAGAACATAAAAAAAGAGCGGAATATCATTTGTATCGTCACAAATTTCGATGTGCAGGTGCCATGCTTAACATATCATTTCCAAGACATTGTAAACTACACAGCGATTCAGCCAATTCAAGAATTAATTACGTATGAAGAAACATATGCAAAAATGGCTGATATTCTGGAACAACAAATGCAGCGGAACGACGGAGCATTACTTATTAAAACAATTCGTTACGCATTAAATACAATTCAAGAATTAATTTCCTTACAGCTAACTCCTGACAGCTTAATGGGTGTGATTCTGCATATGAGCTGTATGGTTGACCGTCTTCAAAAAGGAGAAAGCCTCCTCCCTCATCCAGATAAAGAGAAACGAAGACAAGATGAGTACTGGATGTATATGAAAGTGAAAAAAGCATTGCAACCAATTGAAAATACATTTGAAATACAAATACCTGATGATGAAGTGTTTTATATCATGGACTTCTTCATTAAAAATCAGCCTGTAAAAAATTAATCGAAGCAGTTTTTTAAATATATCGACCGTAACGCGAATTATATTAGCGATTTTCACAATATATCGATTTACCGACAATAACCGCTAAAATTTGCACCTTATAGAAAAAAGGCTGTTCCAAAATATGGACAGCCTTTTTTCTACTTCTTTACTTTTCTGATTCTCCCCCTGATTTCGCCCTTCTTATTCGACTTCGTATAAACATTTACATATACATTCGCCTGAATGATTTCTTGAAGTAGGCTATCAAACGCTCTTCCCTGTAAAGGACCTTCAAAATCTTCCACATTGACTACACCGGTCACGACTCCTTCATTTACACTAATCCCTTGCTTTATTGGACCAAACAAATTTAAAACCACTGGACCAATTTGATCCGCTTTTCCTAAATGAATTTGGCATGATGTAACTTTTTCGATGTTTTTCAATATGATCCGATATTGTAATTTCTTTAAATCATCACTAAATATAAACTCTGTTACACCATAAGCTTCTGTATTTACAGGAGGTATTTCCCTCTTCCCTGTTAACCTCGCAAAGAAATGTGTTGTCATACGGGCATTCTCCTCATATAAATTTCCCAGCACTACTTCTACTACTTTATGGTTTATACATAATCATTTATGACTTTTTCAAGTTTTAATTACGAAGAAAAGATTCACACAATCTTTACATTAGAATCGTTCCTTTTTCTTTACTACCTCTTGTATAATGCACGTAGAAAAGCATTCTAGGAGGTAGTTTTGAAAAATAACAAATACACTTTCCACACATTATTAGAGATTTTTCTCGTCTCATTTAAATTAGGACTTACTTCATTTGGTGGTCCTGTCGCCCATCTTGGCTATTTCCACCACGAATACATACAAAAAAGAAAATGGATGGATGAACGAAGCTATGGAGATTTAGTAGCACTATGTCAATTCCTTCCTGGTCCTGCTAGCAGTCAAGTCGGTATGGGGGTTGGATTATTAAGAGGCGGGGTATTAGGAGCTATTATTTCATGGATTGGATTCACTTTACCGTCTGTGCTTGTTTTAGTTTTCTTCGCCTCATTCCTTAATCAATTCGACCTTGGAAGTGCTGGCTGGATTCATGGACTAAAACTTGTAGCCGTCGCCATTGTTGCTCATGCCATATGGGGAATGGCGCAAAAATTAACGCCAGACCGAAATCGTGCGACGATTGCTATTGTAACTGCCGCAATCGCCTTATTATGGCCAAGTAGCTGGACACCAGTCATTCTCATTATAGTATCTGGCTTTATCGGCTGGTTTTTATATCGCAACCAACCAATTAGTCAATCTCAACATATAAAAGTACCTATTTCAAAAACGATAGCAGTTTCTTGTCTCATCTTATTCTTCGGACTATTACTGTTGCTACCAATATTAAGACCGTTCTCATATTACATCGCTTTATTTGATAGTTTCTATCGCTCTGGCGCACTTGTATTTGGAGGTGGACACGTCGTGCTACCCCTTCTTGAAGGTGAGTTCGTACAAAACGGAATGATGACGAAAGAACAGTTCCTAGCTGGATACGGATTAACACAAGCCGTACCAGGTCCACTATTTACATTCGCTTCTTATATAGGAGCTGTGTTAAACGGGACGCTTGGGGCAATACTCGCAACAATTGCGATCTTTCTTCCTGCTTTCTTGCTCGTTATTGGTGTTTTACCATTTTGGGACAGTGTGAGAAAAATCTCTTACATACAAGGTGCACTACTTGGAGTCAATGCAGCTGTTGTCGGTATTTTATTAGCGGCTTTTTATGATCCAATTTGGACAAGCACAATTATGAACGCTGTAGATTTTGTTTTTGCGTCTCTTCTATTTTGCTTGCTCGCTTTTTGGAAAACACCACCTTGGGTTATCGTTATACTCGGAGCTTTTGGTGGATATATCCTATCGATTTTGTAAATACAAAAAACGACGGCATTATGTAGCCATCGTTTTTCTATTAAAACTTCACAAGTTCTATTCCTTCAGGCAACTCGCTCTCTGTTAAAATGCGCAACTCTTTCACACGATCCATTACGTAAGAAGAACGCTTCACAAGCTCTGGATCAATATAAGCTGGATGAACCATAATTTCTACCGTTTGTTCATCTTGTACTCTTTCTTTTAACTTCACAAAGTAATCTTCCGTCACACCATCCGCGTAAAAGTCACTGTAAAACACATCAGAAAACGGGCGTACTGCTCGCTCTTCCTCACAACGACGAATTGGAACATTATATGTAGCCGCCAATCTCTCAAGAACATCATGCAAAATCGGTAATCCATGCACGTGATGATGACTATCTAAATGAGTTGGTTTTAATCCGTAAGATAGGAATTTCTCAATTTGAGCAGTCCATTCTCTCTCAACTTCTTTTGCATTTACCTTCCCTTCCCATACGACGCTTTGTTTATGAAACAATCCATCGCTATTTACAAGTGATGGTACGTCTCCAAGAAGAGGTTCCCCTGCCGTTAATACGAGATGTACGCCTACTCCGAGTGTGTTATATTCTTTTGCTAAGCGTACCGCATGCTCTGTTCCTGGCATATTCATCATCATCGTCGTTGAATTTACAAGTCCATTTATATGTCCATCAATAATACCGTAATTTGTACCTTCTGTAAGACCGAAATCATCTGCGTTTACAATTAACTTAATCATCGTAATACCTCCTAATAGAATAAAAAAAGCGGGCTAAATAGCGCCGCTTTATTTCTCTACCTTTTTGAAGAACTGCGGAAGATATTCTTTATGTGCTTCCAACATTTCATCTAAAATTTGTTTTGCAACTTTATCTGATGGTACAAGTGGATTAATTGTCATAGCAAGCAGCGCTTTATGATAATCTCCTGTAACAGCAGCTTCAATTGTTGTGCGCTCAAATGATTTAATTTGTTGTACTAAACCGCGAACTGGTACGGGAAGATCTCCGACCGCAATTGGTTTTGGACCTTCTTTCGTAATAATACAGTTCACTTCAACAGCAGAATCATGTGGTAAGCTTGCAATTGTTCCGTTGTTTCGTGTATTAACAGGCTGGATATCACCTTTATTATTGTAAATAGACGTAATTAAGCTACATGCTGCGTCACTATAATAAGCACCGCCACGTTTTTCTAATTGTGGTGGTTTAATATCTAAGTTCGGGTCTTTATATAGCTCGAATAAATCATCTTCTAACTGTTTCACTACCTCTGCACGTGTACCTTTTTCAATTGAAGCTTCTTTCTCTTCTTCTAGCATTTCACGTGTTTTGTAGTAGTAACGATGGTATGGACATGGAATTGCACGAAGGCCACGAATAAAGTCTGGTTCCCAGTTAAGCGCTGCGATATTTTCCATCGTAATTTGCTTTTCTGGATCTGTTACAAGCTCTAACACACGATCCATTACACTTACGCCATCTAAATATACGTCTAGTCCGTATACCATATGGTTTAAACCTGCGAAGTCAACATGTACACGACTTGCATCTACTTCAAGTAACTTTGCAAGACCCATACGGATTCCGATTGGAACGTTACATAGACCAACTACTCTTTGAATATTTGTATAACGAAGAACAGCTTCTGTTACCATACCAGCTGGGTTTGCAAAGTTAATTAACCATGCATTCGGACAAAGCTCCTCCATATCCTTACAAATATCTAAAATAACAGGAATCGTTCTCAGCGCTTTGAATAAACCACCAGGACCATTCGTTTCCTGACCGATTACATCATATTTTAATGGGATTGCTTCATCTTTTGCACGTGCTTCTAATAAACCAACACGAAGCTGCGTCGTTACGAAATCAGCATCCTTTAATGCCTCGCGGCGATCAAGCGTTAAATGTACCTCGATTGGTAAACCAGATTTTTTTACCATACGTTTCGCTAAGTTACCAACGATTTCTAACTTTTCTTTTCCTGCCTCAATATCTACTAACCAAATTTCACGAACAGGAAGCTCATCATAACGCTTAATAAATCCTTCAATTAACTCTGGTGTATAACTAGATCCACCGCCGATTGTAGCAATTTTAATTCCAGTCATGCTTTATTCCCCTTTCGCTTCTAACTTTTTATAAAGGTCAATAAATTCTGCTGCTAATTCTTTTACTGTAATCGCATTCATTAAATGATCTTGTGCGTGAATTAAAAGAACACTAATCTCTGTTTTTTCTCCTCTTGCTTCTGATTGTATGAGCTCTGTTTGGAAATGATGCGCTTCATTAATCGCTTCTTTCGCCTTTACCATCGCTTCATCAGCCTCTGCCATTTTCCCCTGTTTAGCAAATTGAAGTGCCTCCATCGCAAAGCTTCGTGCATTACCACTATTTAAAATTAATTGGAATGGAATTTGTTCTGCTGTAGTCATCATAATTACCGCCCTCTCTATTATGGTTCAACCGATTTAAATACCCCTTCAGTTTGAACATTTCTATTAAATTATTATTTTATGAATGATAGTTTGGTGTTCTTGAAGATGGGTCTCATCTTTCTGAACATGATATAAAAGTTAGTTGTTCTGACGAGCTATAAAAACTCGTCAGAACAATACTTTTTAAAGTGATACTGAATTGTCGCTTCCTTTTGTTTCAGCTTTTGCAGCTTGTACATACGTACGGTCACACATTAATACGAATGGATAGTAAATTACTACTGCAATCGCAAAGTTTACTACTTGTAATGCTGCACCAGCGATGCTTCCGCCTGCTACAAGATAACCACTAAAGATTGGTGGCATTGTCCATGGAACTAAAGCAACTGTTTTTGGTACCCATCCTAAAGAAATTGCTGTATAAGAAGTAATTACTAATACAACTGGTGTAAGTACGAATGGAATGATTAACGCTGGGTTTAATACAATTGGTGTACCGAAAATAACTGGCTCGTTAATATTGAAGAAACCAGGACCGATAGATACGCGACCTACACCACGAAGTTGCGCACTTTTTGCAACAAGCATTACCGCTACTAAGAATGCTAATGTTGCACCTGATCCACCGATGTATACGTATACATCAAAGAATGGCTTTGTGAAAATGTGCGGTACATCATATGCAGACATACCATCGTTAAATAATTTAATGTTCTTTTCTAGTGCTGGTAAATAGATTGGGTCGATAATACCACCGATAATATTAGGACCATGTAATCCGAAGAACCATAATACATGAATAAGTAATGCGATAATAATTGCACTTGGTAACGTACCTGCTAAACCTTGTAATGGTAATTGAATTGTTTCAAATACGATTTTATGAATACTTGTTCCCGCTAATTTCACAGCTAATTGAATACTTGCTGTTGCGATTAAAATAACGAATGCTGGAACTAATGCTGCGAATGATTTCATTACTGCTGGTGGAACACCATCTGGCATCTTAATTGTAATATCCCTTTGAACAAAGAACCTGAATACCTCGGTTACAAGAAGAGCTACAATGATAGAAACGAATAAACCTTGTGATCCTGTCCAAGCTAAATCAATACCGCCTTCTTTTGGCGTTGTCGGAGATATAATAATTAATGCACCGAATGTAATAATTGCTGCTGACAACGCGTCTACACCGTAAGATTTCGCTAAATTATAACTTATTCCAACGGCGGCTATGAGAGCTAATATTGCAAAGGACCCTGTCCACATACCACCGCCGATATCTTTCCAAACATCCCCAAATGCACCCTTCATAAGTTTTTGGAATGCATCAACCGGTAGATTATTTATAAGTACTGCAAACGATCCAACTAAAATAAGAGGCATAACTGCGATAAAACCATCACGGATTGCAACTAAATGACGCTGCGATCCGATTCTTCCTGCGACTGGAACTAAATATTTCTCCATAAATGCAATAAATTTTTGCATTTCGCTTCCCCCCTAATTATTTTTTAAGTGTTAATGCGTGATCTAAAACTGCCTCTCCATTCATCATGCCGTAGTGCACTGGATTGATAACGTCGATTCCAACGTTCTTCTCATCAGCAAGCGTTTTCATTGAAGAAAGCATGTAACGAACTTGTGGTCCTAGTAATAATACATCTGCTTGATCGATATTGTTTTTTACTGCATCCCCAGATACAGCCCAAATCTTTCCTTCTAGACCGCGAGCTTTTGCAGCCGCTTCCATTTTTGTAACTAGTAAACTTGTAGACATCCCTGCTGAGCAACATAATAAAATATTCATTTGAAAATCCCCCTTGTGTAGTATAAAAAATTTATGTTTATTTATTTTTCTTTACGCTATTTATTAATGCAATTAGCGTGCCAACTTTTTAAAACCACTAAAATCAGCACTTTTTCGACTGTTTTCTTTGTGTGTTAACGCTTTCAATTAGTGTGTCCCCCCAAAAACACACAGTGTGTTATAAAACAAAACGCTTTTAACACATAACTGTATGAAAATAGATTAGTGTTTAGTTGTCTAGTTGTATTTAAAACAAAAAAAACACTAAAAAATTTTTTCACGCGTGAAAATCTAGTAAAAATAAACCTCTCTTGAACACACTCTTCTATCTATTGTCCAAGCCAACTCTACTAAATTACATAGAATAGAATAAAATAACACAATTCGAAAGGGGATTCCTATGCCAAAACATAGAAAACAAAGCAAAATAAAGATTTATAGAATAACAAGCTATAAAAAAGACAAGCGCTCTGAATTAGACTATGACAAATTTGAACTAGAACAACAGGAAATAGAAAACAAACAGGACAAACAGGACAAGCAAGTACAATCGGAAAATGTAATCATAGTACCCACAAATTCACACAGCTTAGATATATGGGATGAAATTTCTCTAAAGGAAATACAAGCTGGTGAACATACAAATTTATTTGCGGAACAAAGTAATTATCAAAATATTACTTTGTTACAAGTAAGCGATGTCCGTTTATATTTGGACAAGCAACTACAATTTAGTTCCGTTGATGAGCAAATTTATCATGAAGCACTTGTACATCCAATTATGTCAAAAGTAATTGATCCAAAACGTGTTCTTATATTAGGTGGTGGCGATGGTCTTGCCTTACGAGAAGTTTTAAAATATGAAACTGTACTACACGTAGACCTTGTTGACTTAGATGGATCGATGATTGATATGGCTCGTAATGTTCCTGAATTAGTTTCTTTGAACAAAAGTGCATTTTTTGATAATCGTGTAAATACACACGTATGTGATGCAAAAGAATTTTTAAACTCTCCTTCCTCTTTATACGATGTCATCATTATTGATTTTCCAGACCCAGCGACAGAGTTGTTAAGTACTTTATATACAAGCGAACTTTTTGCTCGTATAGCTACATTCTTAACAGAAGGTGGAGCATTCGTCTGCCAATCTAATTCACCTGCTGATGCACCACTAGTATATTGGAGTATCGGTAACACAATTGAACATGCGGGATTAACTGTGAAAAGTTATCATACAATCGTTCCTTCTTTCGGAACTGACTGGGGATTTCATATTGCTGCTAACTCTGCCTATGTACTCGATCAAATTGAACAATTATATGTTGTGCCAACCCCTCGAACATTACCTTCTCTTCTTGCTCCTTTGTTTCAATTTCAAGAAGAACATTTAGAACAACGTAATCTCGCTCTTCTAAACTCAGAATCGAATCTTATCCTACATCAATGTTACAAAAAGGAAATGGAGTTTTGACGATATTATAGTGAGGAGTGCTACCTTATGGAATACTCTACTTTCGGTAAGCATATAATAGTAGATTTATGGGGAGTGGACTTTTCTTTATTAGATGATGTTCACTTTTTAGAACATCATTTAGTTAACGCTGCTGCTCTCTCTGGTGCCCATGTTTTAAACGTAAGTGCAAAAGAATTCGATCCGCATGGCGTTACTGTTTTAGTTTTACTGTCAGAAAGCCACCTTTCCATTCACACTTATCCAGAAAAAAACTTTGCAGCCATTGACTGTTATACGTGCGGTACAACCGTTGAACCGCAAATAGCGATTGATTATATCGTAAGTATATTAAAACCAAATGAGATGCATATAAAAAAACTAATTCGTGGTATAGGAGAGATTGTTACTACCGATTAAATATCACTCTTACTCATTTGTAAAAAGGAGGATTGCAAATACCATCAGTGGAACGAACAATCCACTGATGGTACAGACACATACATAAAAAAACCTTGCATACGCAAGGTTCATTCAGTCGCTGACATCTTCCTATATAATTCTACAAATTCACTGGCTAATTCCTTCACCGTAATCGCGTTCATTAAATGATCTTGCGCGTGCACCATTAGAAGAGTAACTTCGGTCTTTTCACCACCAGCTTCTTTCTGTATGAGCTCCGTTTGTACACGGTGCGCCTCTTTTAATTCCTCTAACGCTTCTTGTAATTTCGCTTCTGCTTCTGTAAACTCTCCACGCTTTGCACAATCAATTGCTTCCATTGAACAACTTCTCGCATTTCCCCCATGCAAAATTAAATGAAAAGCTTTCGTCTCTATCGTATCCATTTTAGTTCTCTACTCCCCCTTTTCTTCCGCTACCTTTTGTTTATCCCATATTTTTAAGAACGGTAAATAAATGAAGAATGCAAGCGCAAAGTTAACAAGTTGTAAAACAACGCCTGAAATTTTCCCGCCCGATCCTAAATATCCACTAAATAGAATTGGTGTCGTCCAAGGTACAGCAGCTCCACTCGGGCGAGCAACTAATCCCCATTCCATTGCAAAGTAAGAAACAATTGTTAACACAACTGGAACCAATATAAATGGAATTAATAAAATTGGGTTCATTACAATTGGCATACCAAAAGTTACCATCTCATTAATATTAAATATGCCAGGAGCAATTGACAATCTCCCTAAACTTTTTAATTGCTGACTTCGCGCAAATAGTAACATTCCTACAACTAAAGCAAGTGTTGCACCGGAACCGCCCATATAAATCCATAAATCAAAAAACTGTGCGGTAATCGTATTTGGTACATCTTGCCCTGCTTGAAAAGCAACTCGATTTTGATCCATTAACGATAACCAAACGGGGCTCATTACACCACCAACAATAGTAGCACCATGAATTCCACACGACCAAAGAACATGAACGAGAATAACTGCTATTATTGCGCCCCAGAGACTAGCACCAAGTACACTAAGTGGTTCCTGTAAAATTTGCCCTACAATATTATGGATACTGCCAAAAGAAGTATTTTCTATAATTAAGCGTAAAATCCAAATAACCGTTACAACAATAAATCCTGGAACAAGTGCCGCAAATGAACGCGTCACAGCTGGTGGAACTGTCTCTGGCATCTTTATAATTATCTTTTTTTGTACAATAAACCGATAAAGTTCAGTAGATATAAGTGCAATAATCATTGCTACAAACAACCCTTGGCTTCCCATTAATGCTGCTGGGATAGCACCTTCTACAAGTACACTCTCTTTTGTACTTGGTATAATATATGCGACTTGAAATGGTGTCGCAAGTAAAAACGTCACAAGCGACAATGCCCCGGATGCTAAAGCATCCACTTTATAATACTCCCCAAGCCTGTAAGCGATTCCAAAAACAGCTATTAAAGCCATTATATTAAAAGTTGCACTAACTGGATACCCCAAAGCCCTCTGCCAATTCTCCCCAAACAAACCTGCCATAAAATCATTGTATCCTGGTATTGGTAAAGCACTAATAATAAGAAAAAATGATCCAATAATTAAGAACGGCATCGTCAAAATAATCCCATCACGAATTGCTTGCAAATGCCTCTGTTCTGCAACCTTCCCCGCTATTGGCATTACATATTTCTCTAAAAACTGTATCATCTATCCCACTCTCCTCATTGTTTCATGGACAAAGCTGCTTGTAAGATAGCCTCTCCATTACAAAGTCCGTAATGGACGGATTGAATGACATCAACAGGTATTCCCTTCTCCTTACATAATTCTTTCATTTTCGGTAATAAATAACGTACTTGCGGTCCAAGTAAAAGTACATCAGCTTCATCTATGTGACTATTTACTTCAGAACCTGATACAGCCCAAATCTTTACCTCTATCCCTTTTGCCTCTGCTGCTTTCTCCATTTTTGTAACAATCAAACTGGAAGACATTCCCGCTGCACAGCAAAGTAAAATATTCATCCCTTTTCCCTCCCCCTTTTTCCAAACCTAAGTTACGGTGCATCCTTTGCCACCACTAGGTTACAAATATATATGTCTAGATTTCCTGCTGTATGCCGAGCTTAAAAACAAAAATTTCTCGGTTTTCACGCTATTCCATCTATCATTATTCTCCTAGTAAAGAGGACTCTAACTCGCTATAATAATTCAGTATGATTTTTTTAATTGATAGGAGGATATATTTATGAAGGCATATCGCTTTCCACTTATTTTATTATCTTCTATCCTAATTGGTGGTTTCATTGGTTATTTCATGGGTGCCGATGCAGTTGCTTTAAAGCCGCTTGGTGACATTTTCTTAAACTTAATGTTTACGATTGTTGTACCTTTAGTGTTCTTTAGCATCGCATCATCTATTGCTAATATGGATGGATTAAAACGTTTCGGTAAAATTATGTCTAGTATGGCTGGGACTTTCTTATTTACAAGTATTTTAGCTGCTATTTTTATGATTATTGTCGTGAAAGTATTCCCGCCAGCACAAGGTGTTGTATTAGAACTAACACAACCTGACAAGGCTGACAAAGCTGTTAGTGTTGCTGATCAAATTGTTGGTATTATAACAGTATCTGACTTCTCAAAGTTACTATCTCGTGAAAATATGTTAGCTCTTATTTTCTTCTCTATTTTAATGGGGGTTGCAACTTCAGCAGTTGGTGAAAAAGGAAAGCCATTCGCTACATTCTTACAAGCTGGTGCAGAAATTTCAATGAAAGTTGTATCTTTCATTATGTACTACGCTCCAATCGGACTTGCTGCTTACTTCGCGGCATTAGTTGGTGAATTCGGACCACAACTTCTTGGAACTTACTTCCGAGCAGCAATGGTATACTATCCAGCGTCTCTAATTTACTTCTTTGTATTCTTCACGTTCTATGCATACCTTGCGGGTCGCAAGCAAGGTGTACAAATATTTTGGAAGAACATGGTATCTCCTACAGTTACATCACTAGCAACTTGTAGTAGTGCTGCTAGTATTCCAGCGAACTTGGAAGCAACGAAGAAAATGGGTATCTCTTCTGACGTTCGTGAAACAGTTGTCCTTCTTGGATCTACACTTCATAAAGACGGATCTGTTTTAGGTGGCGTATTAAAAATTGCTTTCTTATTCGGTATTTTCAACATGGAATTCGAAGGACCGAAAACATTAGCAATTGCACTTGTTGTTTCTCTATTAGTAGGAACAGTAATGGGCGCTATTCCAGGTGGTGGTATGATTGGTGAAATGTTAATCGTTTCTCTATACGGCTTCCCGCCAGAAGCATTGCCAATTATCGCAGCCATTAGTACAATCATTGATCCTCCTGCAACAGTGTTAAACGTAACAGGAGATAACGCTTGTGCCGTAATGACAGCTCGCCTTGTAGAAGGTAAGAACTGGATCAAAAACAAATTTGCTTAATAAATAGAAAGAGGATGCTCGTTTGGAGCATCCTCTTTTTTTCGTTATTTGTTGATAAGTCGATATATTGAAAAAATCGTTGATATATTTGAAGTTATAATAGATATATCCGAAAAATCGTTGATATATTTGAAGTTATAACAGATATATCCGAAAAATCGTTGATATCTCCTCCCGCCACAAATTTGTTAAAATCTTCACAAATATTCCACATCCATTATCCATTCTCCGTACTATAATCATGTATGGAAAAGGAGATGGACATAATGACACAAAGCGCACCAGAATTTAAAGTTTTGCAAAGCATTGCATTCCTTGCTGTCGTTTTGCAAAGTTCGTTATTATATACAATGAATCAAGGAAATGTCTTACTTGAGCAATCTCTCATTATGGGCATGCTATTCAACCTTGCAAAATTTTCGGCACCTGCATTCATATTTATCGTTGGATTTCATTTAATTCGTCACTATACAAAGCAATTAGTATACAAAGAATATATTTATGAAAAAGCCGCACATTTACTCATTCCTTATTTCTTCTGGTCTATTCTTTACTTATTAACAACAAACGATATGATTACACTACAAAGCGGAATCAAAAGTTTATTACTCGGAACAGCCGCACCCCATCTTTGGTACGTAATTATGATGTTCCAAATTCACTTATTGTTCCCTTTACTATGTACACTATTTTATTGGTTTCAAAAACGAACAGAAAATAAAAAAGACATATATAAATATATGACCATCTTTGCTTGTCTATATTTCCTATTAATGTGGTATTCTTCGCACTACATTTTTAATGGGGAGAAATTGACTAGCTCAACCATTTTACATTATACAGATCGTTCCTTCTTCTTCTACTCATTCTATTTCGTCATGGGAGGAATCGCTGCTGTAGCGCTAAAAACATGGCGTACATTTGTCATGAAACATATCCCGCTTATCACAATATTATTTTTCATCTTATTTTTATTCATCAATTATGAGTTATTTAGTTTTTACGGAGCAAACTCTATTCATTTAACTGTTTCGACTTATTTAAAACCGTCTATGTTTTTATATATCGTATGCGAAATTATTATACTTTACGTGCTGTCTATTACAATTGTACAGCGACGTGGTTTCTTATATAAAGCTTTACGATTTATCGGGAATTACACGTATGGTGCTTATTTAGCTCATTTTTTCTTCTTGCAACTATGTACAAAATTCCTTTCTTTGTTCACACTGCAAGAAAACACAATATTATATAGCCTATTATTATTTACAATAACGGCCACAATCTCAATTTCAGCAATGGTCATTTGCAGTACACTACCATTTCATACATGGATTA
The DNA here is from genome assembly GCF_008368895.1 of Bacillus sp. BB081. NCBI lineage: Bacteria > Bacillati > Bacillota > Bacilli > Caryophanales > Bacillaceae > Bacillus > Bacillus sp. BB081. The sequence goes on along the minus strand of NZ_QOZX01000016.1, from coordinate 49,523 downwards.
CAGGACCTTCTCCTACGAAAAATGTGAAATGGGCTAACATTGTACTTCGGAAAAATCACGAAAAGGTATTCAAACCATATCTTTGATATAATAGAATTCCATACAAGAAAAGAAAGTAGGACACACCTATGATTAATCAAATTGGACAAATTATGTTATATGTAAATAATCAAGATGAAGCAGTACAATTTTGGACTGAGACAGTAGGATTCCAAATTATTGCGGAAGAAAATAACGGACAAGGCTTTCGCTGGATTGAAATTGCACCAACGAAAGAAGGAGGCACAAGCATCGTCCTTCACGATAAAGCGTTAATTGCGAAGATGCAACCTGAATTAAACTTAAATACACCTTCACTTATGTTCTTCTCTAATAACTTAGATCAACTGTATAAAGATCTTTCTGAGAAAAACGTTACAGTTGGACAAGTTGTAGATTTACCTACTGGTAGAGCATTCAACTTTGCTGATAATGAAAACAATTACTTTGCGGTAATGGAGCGTAAATAAAAAAGAAGCTATCCTAAAAAAACGGATAGCTTCTTTCATTTTAAGAAACTTGTTCTGCATTCGTTTCCCTATGTTGTATATGACTCGTGATCCAAGCAATTCCGCCAGCAACAACGAGATAGCATAACAATATTAAAATTTGCATTTGTAATTGTGACCAATCTCCTAAAGAGATAACATCTTGTAATCCTCTAAGAGAATGGGACATTGGGAGAAACTGTCCAATTTTGCTAAGAACAGCTATATTTAATTCTCCTGGGAAAGTACCCCCGCTCGTCGCTAATTGCAGGACGAGAAGCGTTACTGCTAAGAACTTTCCAACAAGACCAAATACCGTTACTAGCATAAGAATAAATGTCATGAACGTAAAGGAAATAACGATACTTGATAAAACAAAGAGTGGCACACTTGCAACTTCTAATTTCATAACTCCTAGCACAGCCACATCCACAAGTAATGCTTGAATAAGTCCAATTAAATATACCAATCCTAGTTTATTAATAAAATGTACTGTTCCGCTTACCTTCATATTTTGTCTACGGCCAAGAGGTAAAATATTCGATGCCATAATTCCGCCAACATAAAATGCAAGGGATAAGAAATATGGCGCAATACCTGAACCGTAGTTAGGTACGTCCGAAACTGTTGACTTCACTAACTGAACTGGCTCTGAGAACATCGTATTACGTGCATCATCATTGCGAACATCCGCTATCTTCTCTGCGCCCTCTCCCAATTTCGTAGAAAGTTCTTTCGCACCATCGTCAAGTTTAACAAGTCCGTTCGTTAACTTATCAGCACCATGATTCAGCTCTGTTCCGCCACTCGCAAGGTGATTTACACCTTCTTGTAATGATGTAAATCCATTTCCCCATTTCGTAAATCCGTCAGCTACATTCGCAGCACCCTCTGCTATCTTTTTCGTTCCAGCAGTAGCTTCGCTTAACTTAACTCCGAATGTATTCATACCTTCTTCAATCTTATTCTGACCGTCAGCAAGCTTCTTCGCACCTTGTGTCAATTGTTGTTGGCCACCATTTAAAGCGTTTGTTGCTTTAGCTAATCCGTTAGAAGTAGCAATGATCTTTTGAAAAGCAGGATCTTGCTGCACTTCCGGATGACTTTTCACGTACTCTTCTAATTGTTGTTTTACACTATTTGCTGCATTGTCCGCTTTCACTTGCCCTTCAGCAAGTTTCTCACTTCCGTTCACCCATTCATTTGTACCAGCACTTAATTCCCTAACCCCTGATTGTAAAGTTTTTTCACCTTGCGCTAATAACTCCATACCACTATGAAGTGAGGTTGCCCCTTCACTCAGCTCATTTGCACCGCCACTTAAGGCAGATTGGCTAGAAGCAAGTTTTTCACTTCCCTCTTTCACTTTTGATGCCCCGTCACTTAAACGATGAATACCATCTGCAAGCTCATTCGTCCCATTTTTTGCATCTGTCGTTCCTTCATGCAGCTTCTCAGCACCATTACTTGCATCACTCAATCCTTGTGCCAAATCTTGAAACTTTGAAAAGACACCTTCTGTATAAGATTTCGTAATACTATTTGAAATTTTTGTTTTCATATTTTCCACAGCCGTCGTTCCAATTTGAGCTGCTACAAAGTTTTTACCCGGATTTACTTTGTACTGAAGCTGCGCTGGCTCTGGTTTCTCATCCATAAGTGTACTTACCTTTCGGGAGAAATTCTCTGGAATCGTAACGACCATATAATACTTATCTTCTTTTAGCCCTTCATCAGCATTTTTTTCTGATACGAAATGAAAAGCCAGTTCCTTATTCTCTTTTAAATTTTTAACAAAATCGTCTCCTGCATGAATTGTTTTTTCATCCATCGCAGCACCCTTATCTAGATTCACAACCGCAACAGGTAATTTATCTAATCGTCCGTACGGATCCCAATATCCAGCTAAAAAGAATCCTGAATAAATTAACGGAACGATTAATAAAAAAATTAAAGCGATACGTCCATGTTTATGGTGCCACATCGCTTTCCAATCTTTAAATATAAGTTGAATTCCTTTCATGAAACATACTCCTCTTCTAATTTAACACCCTTCGAATGGTTTAACAGATTTACTATACACGTCACTTTCCATACTGTATAATACATCTTTAATTATCAATTCATTCCTTTTGGTCTATAGAAAGGAGAGTCAATATGGAACTTCTTCAACTAAAATACTTTCAGACAGTCGCACGATTAGAGCATATGACAAAGGCCGCTGAAGAATTGCATATCGCACAACCTTCGCTCAGCAAAACAATTGCTAGATTAGAAAAGGACTTAGGCGTCCCTTTATTTGATCGCCAAGGTCGACAGATTACATTAAACTCTTTTGGAAAAGTGTTTTTAAAACGAGTAGAGCGCATTTTTCATGAATTAAGTGAAGGCGAAAGAGAAATTAAAGATTTAGCTGAATTACAACAAAGCTCTATTACACTGGCAGTTTCTATCCCGAGAATATTACCAGAACTACTCGGCTCTTTTTTACTAGAACATCCTAACGTTCGATTCCAGCAATTTCTCGCATCTACTCCTTCTATGAAACGACAACTAGATAATATAGAAATCGACTTTTGCATTTCTTCTGTGCCAATTGAAGGCGAGGAAATTATGTGGGAACCACTTATTACAGAAGAAATTTTCTTAGTCGTCCCTTCAGGTCATCGTTTATCAGAACGCGAAAGTATCCATCTGCATGAAGTAAAAGACGAACCATTTATTAGTATGAACACTGGTTACGGATTTCGGCACTTAACGGATAAATTTTGTAAAGAAGCTGGCTTCACTCCACATATCGCTTTTGAAGTAGATGAACCAACCGTGATTAGCGACCTTATTAAGCAAGGTCTCGGCATCGCGTTTGTCCCAAGTTTAACTTTATTAAAAAACTCTACTTTAGCATTAAATAAGTTACGTATTATTGAACCAAATTGCGAGCGAACCATCGGCTTAAGTTGGTCGAAGAAACGCTACTTATCAAAAACCGCTCAGCAATTCCGTAGATTCGTAATTGACTACTTCTCCAATATTAGAACGTAAAATTATATCGACTTAGTAAAAAATAGAAGGTGCCACCTCCAGAGGATAGCACCTTCTATTTCTTACTCTTCTCCAATTCCATTTCCGCTAAAAGCGGCAATACGTTATCGAAAATGTGCGTATTATTATTTTCGCCTGTTACGTATCCACCGTAATATCTACTAAATATATTGTCATTTCGGAATGTGGCCATATGATCATATAATTCCTTTGCAAACTTTGTATCACCTGTTTGTAGTACGTACAAGATCGTTAGTCCGTATGCAGCTGGCGATTCATAATTCACAGTTTGTTTTCCCGTTTCTAAATTGTAACGACCGTATAGCTTTCCATCCTCCTGGAATTTTTTCTTTATAAATTCCATGTAAGCATCTGATGAAAGACCACCTAAACTACGATGATATGCAACGTATGATTGGTCAATAAGATTCACTTCTTTATCGTACGTAAAAGTACCATCTTCTTTATACTCTTTCGGGAATGCCCAGCCATGCCTTGGGTAATCCGCTAAAAATTGAACCACGTCCTGATATTGCTGATCAGAAACTTTCCCGTACTTTTTCATATACGAGAATGCGTGCGGATTTAAGTATGATGTTGTTGCAAAATTATTTTGTTTCCCTGCATCTGCATCATAATAATCAACGTAATAATTATCTTTCTTATTATAACGAATTACAGCGTCACTCAATTGATCTGCCAAGTTTTTATAACGCTCTTCCTTGTACATTTCATAAGCGCGATATAATTGTTCTATAATACGAAGATCATCTATAAGTGCATTTGTAGCTGACTGCATTTCTCCCTTTTCAGAGATTTTCCATAAAACAATTTGGTCCTTATGTACAAAGTTATTTTGAATAACCTTAACTTGTTCATCGAATAACGCTTGATCGTCTTTATCCAATGTATATTGTAGCCACAGTCCTGCCGATTCTGATAAAGCTTCACGGCCCTTCGCTTCACCCGTACCTGCCTTTGTATCTGCTAAACGATATGTAGCAAGCGTCCCATTTTCATTCACCATATGTCTTAAAATAAAATGTTCCGTACGGTTTCCTTGCAAAGCTGACCAAAATACAATTCCACCTAAAGCGATTAAGAGAATAACTCCAATCCCTATATATAAACGTTTCCGCAATCTTTTCACCTCCCTAATAAGGCTAGCCTTAATTTTACCAGAACATACGTAAAATTAAAAAAGACAATCTATTAGATTGTCTCCCTTGCCTCTATCCCTCACAAGCCTCTTTAGAAGGTCTATATAGCGATGCCACAAGTCGATCATATTCACGACGCGTAATCTCTTTATTATACAGCTTCAATAATAAATCTCTATGCTCTTTTGAAAATGCCATCTTTTTAATGACTTCAGGATACATAAAACATCCTCTCCATTTCACATAAACTTCTTCACCTCGAAAAACAGAACTTATGTTCGCATAAAAGATTATAAAATATTCCTTACTAAAAAACAAACAAAATATTATTAAACATTAACTTCTTTCTATTTAGAATATTCAAACATCATATTACCATATCCACTTTTTAAATACATATATATTTTTGGTAGTTTTTCTGAATAAATCTTCCAATTCAATCAGAAAATAATGGCAAAAAGAAGAGGAGTTTACATATGGATACGGTAACATTAGCAAGAGCATTTTTTGGTTCTTCATTAGCATTTCACATTATCTTTGCAACACTTGGTGTCGGACTTTCATTAATGATTTTTATAAGTGAAATACTCTATCACTGGAAGAAAGATTCCGATTACGCCATTATGGCGAAAAGATGGACGAAGGCTTTTGCCATCCTTCTCGGTGTAGCAATTCCAACTGGAACAATTGTTGGTGTGCAAATCTCACTTCTTTGGCCTGGTTTTGCCAAAATTGTTGGGCAGGTTATTTCTGTTCCCTTTCAAATTGAGATTTTCGCCTTCTTTTTAGAGGCGTTGTTCATGTCTATTTATGTATATGCAGCTGACAAACTACCTCCATTCATGAGATTAATCTCGCTATTCTTCGTCATGATTGGTGCCACGGCATCTGCCGTGCTTATTACATCAGCAAATACATGGATGAATACACCCGCAGGCTTTTCAATGGGGCCAGATGGATCAGTTTTTAACGTTGATCCATGGAAAGCTTTCTTTAATCCGAGTTTTGGTACAAGCGCATTCCACGTTGTGATTACAGCCTATACAACTGGAGCTGCCGTCATTGCCTCTATCGCTGGATTTAAATTATTAAAGAAGAACTTAAGTAAACGTGAAATTGCTTATCATAAAAAGGGACTACTGTTAGGACTCGTCGTGACATTTATTACAGGTGCTACGATGTGGCTTTCGGGACACGAATCGGCGATTGCCTTACATAAGCATTCTCCTGAAAAGCTTGCATCTGCTGAAGCTTTATTTGAAACGACATCACATGCACCGTTATCAATTGGCGGAGTTGTAGACCCTAACACACTTGAACTAAACTATGCACTAGAAATTCCGAACATGCTTAGCCTACTAGTGGGACTCGACCCTAGCACCGTCGTAAAAGGACTAAAGGAATTTCCACAAGAAACATGGCCACCATTTTACACACATACACTATTCAACTTAATGGTCGGCACCGCTGCCTTTACTTTTGCAGTTGCAGCAATCGCCCTCTTATATTGGTACTTTGTTTACCGAAAAAAAGGTGCAGAATTACCGAAGTGGCTTCTTTGGGGAGCTGCAGCATGTGGACCAATTATGATGCTCGGTATTGAATTCGGGTGGATTTTCAGCTGTAGTGGTCGTCAACCGTGGACCATTTATGGTATGCAACGGACAGTCGACGCTTCTACACGCGCTGATTTTGTCGGTCCTTTATTTATTCTATTCATCATTTTATATATTGGACTCGGCATTTTAACAGTTTTTGTACTACGGACATTCTTTAAGAAACATCCGCTTACAAATGATTTACATCACGAAGGAGGCGATTCTCGTGCATGAGGAAAGTATTGCAATCATCATCTTATGGGCTCTTATTTTCGTATACAGTATATTAGGGTCCATCGATTTTGGAGCAGGTTTTTGGGGCATGGTATACGCAAAACATCCAACGCTCGCTGCCAAACTTGCCAATCGATACTTATCACCAACTTGGGAAGTAACAAATACATTTCTCGTTTTTGTCGTTGTCGCTTTTCTCGGTTTCTTTCCGAAAGCTGCTTTCACCCTTGCGACAGTGATGTTCGTGCCAGTTATGTTAATTTTAATACTCATTGCAATTCGCAGTACATTCATGGTATTTGCTTACTCTCTGCCAAAGTATCAATTCCTCCTTCGGGTGATTTCAGGTATTACTGGGCTCTTAATTCCAGCCTTATTAATTACCGTTTTACCCGTTACAGAGGGGGCTTATATTACAATCTCTGAAGGAAAAGAAGTACTCCTGTATGGAAAACTTCTTTCTAGCCCCGTTATCTACTGCTATATGCTCTTTGGGCTAACTTCGGAATTATTTCTCTCCTCTCTCTTTCTTGCTGATTTTGCGAGAGAGCAAGGTTCAGAAGATTCGTATAGAATTTATAGAAGAAACGCCATCATCCTCGGTCCTGCAACACTCGTTACGGCGATTATCGCCCTCGTTGTAATGGATCCGGAAACACACTGGCTTATGCAAGGACTAATAAAGCAATTCCCATGGTTTACAGTTTCTATCGTTTTATTCGTTATCGGATACTCTTCTCTTTGGTGGACAAACAAGAAGTATGGCACACTAGGATACCCTCGCATTGCCGTTTTAGCAGTCATCGCTCAATATGCATTTGCAAGTTACGCTTACGGTGTCGCGCATTTACCTTATATTATTTATCCTGATGTAACTGTATTTACAAGTTTTACAACGACAGAAACATTCTATGCATTGCTTATCCTATACGCAATTGGAATCGCAATTTTACTACCAGGATTTATTTTCTTCTGGAATTTATTCTTGAAGGATCGAACTTTTTTGAAGGAAAAATAATATATTCGGGGGAGTCTGTTCCAAAAGGCATTTTGGAACAGACTCCTTTTGTCATGTTTTGTCGATAAGTCGATATATTTTAAAAATCGCTAATATATTTTGAGTTGCGCTGATATATTTCCATAATGGCTGATATATTTTAAGTTGCGCCGATATATCTCCATAATCGCCCATATAAATTTCATTTACTATTTTGCTGCCACTCTAATTTATAGACTCCTCTCTTAATAGTTATTTCACTATTCGTGACACTTGTCCTTTCGCTTGAAAAACACATATTCACTTCATTCCATTATATGCCTAGTTCTTCTTATTTTTTGCTGAATATACTACCAATACAGACCTTGAGACAAGCTACATTGGTTTAAGGAAAAGTAGAAAGGTAGGTAAAATATGAGCATTGAAATATGGATTACTATTATTGTATTCTTCTTAACGATGATTGTTATCTTTTGGCGACCCCGTGGCTTAAATGAGGCTTGGCCGGCAGCAATTGGCGCTGGCATTATCCTGATTACTGGACTTGTATCAAGACCAGACGTCATAGATATTATTAGTAAAATTGGCGGTGCCTCTATAACAATATTAGCGACCATCGTTATGGCGGTTATATTAGAAAGCTTCGGCTTCTTCCACTGGTCCGCAGCGAAACTTGCAAATTTAGCAAAAGGCTCTGGTCACCGTCTATACTGGTATATCCAATTATTATGTTTTCTTATGACTCTTTTATTTAATAACGACGGTAGTATTTTAATTACAACTCCAATTTTAATTCTACTTCTAAAAAACCTTCAATTAAAACCACATCAACAAATTCCTTATTTATTAAGTGGTGCTTTAATCGCTACTGCATCTAGTGCACCAATTGGTGTAAGTAATATCGTAAACTTAATCGCATTAAATATCGTGAATATGACTCTTTACATGCATACTGCTATGATGTTTGTACCTGCAACACTAGGTTTATTATTTATGTCATGGCTCATGTATACAGTGTTAAAGAAAAAGCTTCCGAAAAAATTACCTGTTTCTTCTTATGACATTGAAGAGATTTTCTTCACAAAAAACTTCCATCCACTTAAAGGAACAAAATCTGTTAATACGAAACAAAAACGTACAAAATTCATGTTAAAAGTATTAGGTTTCGTCTTTCTTATGCGCTGTCTTCTATTCGTTGCATCCTTCTTATCGATTCCAATCGAAATTGTTGCTGTACTCGGTTCACTCGTTCTTCTCATCTGGAGATGGTACTACTTACGAACAAACCCAGTCGATATTTTGAAAAAGACACCGTGGCACATTTTAATTTTCGCATTCTCTATGTATGTAATTATTTACGGGCTTCACAATGCAGGGTTAACAGCGGCGCTTGTAAGTTGGCTCGAACCAGTTGTAAGTCAGCATCTACTCTATGCTAGCTTTGCAATGGGCGGACTTGTATCTATCCTCTCTAACGTCTTTAATAATCACCCTGCACTTATGATTGGTACCATTACGTTAACAGAAATGGGCCTAGATCCAGTCACATTAAAAACTATCTATCTCGCAAATATCATTGGTAGTGACATCGGTTCACTATTATTACCAATCGGTACGCTAGCTTCCCTCATTTGGATGTATATCCTAAGACAAAACAAAATTAAAGTGAAATGGAAAGATTATTTAAGCGTATCTCTCATCGTAATCCCACTCACAACAGCCGTCACATTATTCCTCTTATACTACTGGGTACAATTATTCTTCGCCTTATAGAAAATAGAAGCCCCCTTTGCTACCGTCTTAGCAAAGGGGGCTTCTTCTATATTTAAGTTAGGTACTACAGTGTGATCAATCAAGTAAAGAGGTGTAACGTATTATTGGTATAAATGACTACCAGTGTCTTTAAATTCTTTCGCTTTCTCTTTCATCCCTTTTTCAATTGCTTCTGTCGTTTCTAAATCATTGTCTTTCGCATATTCACGAATATCATGTGAAATTCTCATACTACAAAACTTCGGTCCACACATTGAACAGAAATGAGCCGTTTTCGCGCCTTCTGCTGGCAGTGTTTCATCGTGATATTCCATCGCACGTTCAGGGTCTAAAGATAAATTAAATTGATCGCGCCAACGGAATTCAAAGCGAGCTTTTGAAAGTGCATCATCACGCTGATGAGCCGTTTTGTGCCCTTTCGCAAGATCAGCTGCATGTGCAGCAATTTTGTACGTAATAACCCCCGTGCGAACATCATCTTTATTCGGTAAACCTAAATGTTCTTTCGGTGTTACATAACAAAGCATCGCCGTGCCAAACCAGCCAATCATCGCCGCTCCAATTGCCGATGTAATATGGTCATAACCTGGTGCAATATCTGTTGTTAACGGCCCAAGTGTATAGAACGGCGCGCCCTGACAAATATCAAGCTCTTTCTCCATATTCTCTTTAATTAAATGCATCGGTACATGCCCAGGTCCTTCAATCATCACTTGCACATCATGTTTCCAAGCAATCTTCGTTAATTCACCAAGTGTTTCAAGCTCAGAAAACTGTGCTTCGTCATTTGCATCTGCAATCGAACCTGGACGTAATCCATCTCCAAGAGAGAACGAAACATCATACTGCTTCATAATTTCACATATCTCTTCAAAATGAGTGTATAAGAAGTTTTCTTTATGATGGAATAAACACCACTGTGCCATAATTGAACCACCACGCGAAACGATACCTGTCGTACGCTTTGCAGTAATCGGAATGTAACGAAGTAATACGCCCGCGTGAATCGTAAAGTAATCAACACCTTGCTCAGCTTGCTCAATTAACGTATCACGATACACTTCCCACGTTAAATCTTCTGCAATTCCGTTTACTTTTTCCAGCGCTTGATAAATCGGTACAGTCCCAACTGGTACAGGCGCGTTACGAATAATCCACTCACGCGTCGTATGAATATTTTTACCTGTAGATAAATCCATAATCGTATCCGCACCCCAACGCGTTGCCCACGTCATCTTCTCTACTTCTTCTGCAATTGAAGAAGATACAGCAGAGTTTCCGATATTTGCATTGACCTTCACGTGAAAGTTACGGCCGATAATCATCGGTTCTGCTTCCGGATGGTTAATATTCGCTGGTAAAATGGCACGACCTTCCGCGATTTCCTTACGAACAAACTCAGGCTCTACTCCTTCACGAATCGCAACATATTCCATCTCAGACGTAATGATGCCATTACGCGCATAATGCATTTGCGTAACGTTTGCCCCTTGCTTTGCTCTAAGCGGCTGACGATCCATTTGCGGGAAAACAGGCGTATGTTTCAAAGCCACTTTCACACCGTCATCCTCTGGTTTTACTTCGCGCCCTTCGTATGCTTCTACATCTCCGCGCTCCAGGATCCAAGAGTGGCGCGGCGCCTGCAATCCCTTTTCCAGTTCCACTTTATACGCAGGATCTGTATAAGGACCGCTCGTATCATATACACGAATTGGCGGATTCGGAATACCGTTCGTTTCGCTTTGTTCAATCTCACGCATCGGCACTTTCATACCCGCGCGTGGTCCATCCACATACACTTTCTTACTTCCTGGTAAACTCGATTTCAATTCAATTTGCTCAGCTGAAACAGACTGTTTCATAACCTTTGTTGCCCCCCTGTACGTGACAAGGACAAGATATGGCCAGCGTATGCCAAAATAAAAAGAGCCAGGTCCATAAAAAAATAAGGACCTGGCTCATAAAGACATCATTATGTAAAGCCGTTAACTTCCCTACGCTGGTACGAGCCAGATCAGGTCCAAAGGGTTAAGAAGTTCACACGCTTCTCTCTCAGCCTACGCATACGTTAGGCACCCCTAGTTTATCACTGATTTAATTTTCAATACTTTCCCATCATACACGATAATCTGAAAAATGCAAAGTTTATTTCTTTTGTTGTTTATGGAATCATCCACGTTAAATAATATGCCTGTACATACGTCATAATACCAACAATAATTACGAAGAATAAACTATGCTTCACTGTAAAGCGGAATAAATCTGATTCTTTTCCAGCAAGTCCGACTGCCGCACAAGCAATTGCAATCGATTGCGGAGAAATCATTTTACCTGTTACACCACCCGTTGTATTTGCTGCAACGAGAAGTACTTCAGATACACCGACTTGCTGCGCTGTAATCGCTTGTAAATTCGAGAACAGTGCATTCGCTGACGTATCGGATCCTGTTAAAAATACACCGATCCAGCCTAGGAATGGTGAGAAGAACGGGAATAGTCCGCCAGTTCCTGCAAGTGCTAATGCTAATGTAGAAGATAGACCAGAATAGTTTGCGATAAACGCGAATCCTAATACGAATCCGATAGATAGAATTGGCATCTTAAGCTCATTTAACGTTTCTTTAAATGTTACTACTGCATCTTTTGCACTCATTTTCAAAATAAAGATAGAAATGATACAAGCAATTAAAATTGCTGTTCCCGTCGCTGATAAAATATCTAATTTCAAGATTGCTTCATAAGGCGTCGGTTTATTTACAATTGGCTCTGCTTTCATTACTAAATTGTGTAAGCCTGGAACTTCAAACTTAAACACAAGGCTTTCCAAAGCACCGCCTGGAGCAAATAACGCTTTAAAGAAACTTTGGCTCCAAATGACTACCATCACAGTTAAAATAATGAATGGAGACCATGCTTTTACTACTTTTCCTACCGTTAGTTTTGGCATAGATATCGCCGTTGCTGCTACTTCACTATTTGCTTCTTTAGACTGATAGATTTCTTTCGGCTGCCAAACTTTTAAGAATAGCGATAAACTCACTAAACTTACAAGTGCTGACGTAATATCCGGAAGTTCTGGTCCTAAGAACGTCGCTGTAATGAACTGCGTAATTGCAAATGAGCTACCTGCTACAAATAGAGCAGGCCATGTTTGTCTTACTCCTTTAAATCCATCCATTAAAAATACGATAAAGAACGGAACAAATAATGATAAGAACGGTAATTGATGTCCTGCCATTTGTCCAATTTTATGCGGATCAATACCTGTTACTTGTCCAGCAACTGTAATCGGAATTCCCATCGCTCCGAACGCTACTGGTGCCGTATTTGCGATTAAACAAAGACCCGCTGCATATAAAGGATTTAACCCAAGACCTGCAAGAAGCGCGGCCGTAATTGCTACTGGTGCACCAAATCCTGCTGCCCCTTCCAAAAATGCTCCAAATGAAAAACCGATTAAAATAACGAGTAAACGATGGTCATTCGTAATGGATAATACAGATGCACGAATCACATCGAATTGACCTGTTTTCACAGATATTTTATATAAAAATACCGACATAATGATAATCCAAGCAATTGGCCATAGTCCGTATAAGAAACCATATCCCGTCGCTGCCATCGCCATCGTGAACGGCATCTTATAAGCGAATAACGCAACTAAAATTGTAAGTACAACTGTAAGTAATCCTGCCACATACCCCTTCATGCGGAAAACTGCTAAAGCTAAGAAAAAAAAGATAATCGGAATAAGTGCGACCGCTGCCGAAATCCAAATGTTTCCGAACGGATCATAAACTTGTGTCCATGTGTTCATTGTTCTCTCCCCCTAAAGAATCCCCTTTTAAATAAAATAACCTCATCAATAGACTATCAGGTCATCATACCTTTAAGTCTAAAAATAAAAAAACGTCAAAGAAAACGTTTTCATTAATTTTATCACAACAATTTCCATTAAAAAAGATTTTTTTGAAAATTTTATTATTTATCATGGAAATCTTACAAAAACGTCACGTTCTTGTAATGTTCATCGATAGGAAGCTCGCTACATTTCCTGCATAATAAAGGTATAACAACGGATATTATTTATGAGGTGATATATATGAATGGAAACAAAATATTAGCAGCTTTATCATACTTTAGTGTATTATTTGCCCCTATCTTATTCCCTATCATTGTGTGGATTGTGGGCGATTCTGAAACGAAACCGCACGCAAAACGCGCTCTATGGACACACATCATTCCAACCATCGCGTCATTTATTGGATTTATTATTCTAGGAATTATGGGTGTCGGATCGAATCAACCAGACGTAACACTTGGCATTGGAACAATGATTGTCTTATGTATTTGCGGTATTATTAGCTTATACTACTTCATTTGGAACATCGTAAAAGGTATTAAAGTGCTGAAAGCTTAAGTTTAAACAAACGTTTGATTAAAACAGTACGGATCATAATAAATGAAGTTTTATCGGCGATACGACAAATCTTTTAATAAGAAAAAAACCGTCCCAAAATACCTTTTGGGACGGTTTTTTTATCTTCTGCGTTTCTTCTTTTTTCTCATCATTTTTTTGCGGCGCGTATTCACTTTATCCGCTATAATGTGAAGCGTACTTGCCACAACAATTCCCATTATGAACGTTACAATTTCAACCTCATGTTCCTTCGCAATTTCTATTAAATTCCCATCAAGCGCGATTACATTTAATAGGAATAAAAACGGAGAAAACACAATTAACATGTATGCAATACGAATCACATCACCAAGTATAATTGTATGTGTAAAGAAGGATCGATGCGGCATGACCTTCTTATACGGATACCAAAATATACGTAGGAACCCCCATTTATTATACGCATTACTATATGTATCTAAATCCGGCGTTAAAAATGAAGTACCTACTAAAAAGCCAATTGCAAAAGTTAATAAAAAATCCAAGTTTGTTAATCCATACGAAAAGAGCATAAACAAAACAACCGGAAGGGATATTAAGTTTATTTTCGTATGCGTTCTTCCTGATGGCATAATGCACTTCCTCGCTTACGTTCGCCCTGTCACCATATGACAGTTCTCACCTATTGATCTAATTTCTGATCGATAAAGGATGTGTCTATATCCGAACCAAACCATTCTGCCAACTTCACTCGTGCCTTATCTTTCACCTCTTCATTGACGTATAACGACGCTTGTAATAGAGCAGCCATTAACGCCCCTAAATCATCTGTATAACCAACTCCAGCAATGAAATCTGGGATGGCATCAATTGGTGCAATAAAATAAGCAAGTGCTCCAATCACAATAATTTTCACTCGCTTTGGAACATCAGGTCTTTGCAAAACATAAAACAATAATAAACTTGCATAAATGACCGACTGTCCCGCTTGCTTTGCAACATGTTTTGCTTTCTTCCAAAACGCTTCAACTGAAAATTTTTGTTCCATGTAAAAGCCTCCCTATTTTTTTAAAAAAATAAGCTACAATATGTTATCAGTAAAAGTTCATCAAAATTACACATAATCTATCAATGAACTTTCATTGTAACAAACAAACGAAAAAAGAACAAGTGTTCGTTAATTTTTACATACTTCCCTTCATATAATAGGTTTCTAGATAACCACTCACCCATTGTCATTTCTTATTTCTCAACAAGAAAATTTTCACTTTCACTTAACATTCTGCTCTACCTTTGTTATATTTTCTAGTTGACGGACATATAAACGAATGTTAAAGTTTTCTCTGGTAGTGACAAATCTTATACAAAAAATGTAAAATGTTATAGTGTTTCTCAGAAATGAATTTTGTTGTATAATACAGAAATGACGTTATGCTTATGAGCAGCACAAGAAACCAAAAGGGTATGCATAGTTATAGTCGTATATGGGTGAATATAGAACCTCTAATTATGGCCAAGAAAACTATGTATTTTTTATTTTAGCATTTTTCGCTCCAAAATCGACCAAGCCTGATAGAGAAAGGGTGGAAATGAATGAAAGAAACCTTGAAATCACAATTTCAAAATGTGCGTTTCACTGTATTCGTAGCTTTAGCTTTATGGCTGAAGACGTACCTTATTACACGCACAAGCTTTGATTTAAAACTTGAATCTTTCATGCAAGAATTCATTTTATTCCTTAGCCCATTAGCAGCATCATTACTGCTTGTTGGTCTTGCATTATTTGCAAAAGGGAAAAAACGTAACTATATAGCACTTGGAATTAATTTTGTTTTAACAATCGTTCTTGTTGGTAACGTAATGTTCTACGGATTCTACAATGACTTCGTTACTTTACCAGTACTAGGACAAACATCTAACTTTGGAAGTTTAGGTTCTAGTGTGAAAGAATTGTTTAACTACAAAATTATCCTTGCATTTGCTGATATTATTGTATTCTTCATTTTATTGAAGAAGATGAAGAATTTTGCACCGACAGAACGTGTAGCACGCCCAATGCGTTCCCTATACTTCGTGTCAACAGTTGCTATTTTCTTCGCAAACTTAGGACTTGCAGAAGCTGAGCGTCCTGAACTATTAACACGTTCATTCGACCGCGTTATGCTTGTTAAAAACTTAGGTTTATATGTACACCAAGTGTATGATCTTGGCTTACAAGCAAAATCAAGTTCACAAAAAGCTTTTGCTGACGGTAGTAAATTACAGGAAACAGAGAACTACGTAAAAACAACGCAAAGCAAACCAGATCCAAATATGTTTGGTACGGCAAAAGGGAAAAACGTAATTGTTGTCTCTCTTGAGTCATTACAAACATTCTTAATTGGTGCAACAGTTAACGGACAAGAAGTTACACCATTCTTAAACCAATTTACGAAAGAAAGTTATTACTTTGATAACTTCTTCCATCAAACTGGGCAAGGAAAAACATCTGATGCTGAATTCTTAGTAGATACTTCCATGTATCCACTAGACCGTGGGGCTGTATTCTTCACACACGGTAATAACGAATATACAGCAACACCAGAAATTTTACGTGAGCAAGGATATCACACATCGGTATTCCACGCGAACAACGCAACATTCTGGAACCGTAACATTATGTATCCGGCACTTGGTTATGATCGTTACTACAACGAGCTTGACTACAAGATTACGCCAGAAACGAAATTAAATTGGGGATTAAAAGATATCGAATACTTCGATCAATCTATCGATATGTTAAAAGAAGTGAAGCAACCGTTCTATACTCGCTTCCTTACTTTAACAAATCATTACCCATTCACTTATGATGACAGCACGAAATTAATCGATGAATACAATTCTGGTGATGGCGTATTTGACCGTTACATGGTAACTGCTCGCTATTTAGACGAAGCAATGAAACACTTTATTGAACGTCTGAAAGCAGAAGGTATTTACGACAACTCAGTTATCGTATTCTACGGTGACCACTATGGTATTTCTGAAAACCATAACCGTGCAATGGCACAGTTCTTAGGAAAAGAAGAAATCACTGCATTTGACCATATGAACTTACAAAAAACACCGATGTTTATTCACGTTCCAGGTCAAAAAGAAGGTAAAACAATTTCAAAACCAACTGGTGAAATTGACATTAAACCAACAATTCTAAACTTACTTGGTGTAGATTCTACGAATCAAGTTCAATTTGGTCATGATGTATTCTCACCTGATAATAAAGGATTCGTTGTTCTTCGTGACGGTAGCTTCATTACAGATAAGTACATGTACACGAACAGTACATTCTACGACCGTACTACTAGCGAAGTTGTACAATTACCAAAAGAAGAATCTCAACCACTCATTGATCGTGCCCAAAATGAATTGAACATGTCTGACAAAATCATTGAAGGTGACTTACTTCGCTTCTCTGAAAGTAATAAGACCAAAACTGGTGAAGTAAAGACAGCTATTAAAGAAGAAAAGAAGAGCGCTGAGTAATCTCAGCCTCTTTTTTTTATATTTCTCCATACAATCACTTATATTCATTAACTTTAACATTACATAACCTTTACCAAATATTCACATAGAATTAATGAAACATCTCTATAATAAAATATGTAAGCAAGGTTCTATATATTTCTTATCTCTCATCTGTAATAAGATCCCTTAAAGAAATATATGAATCGTTTATTTCTACTTTCTTATAATTGTCTTTCACTATGTTTTGTTTCCATACACAAAACATTCAATAAGACGATGTCCCTATGAAAGATAGCTACCCTCCTTGTGCAGCATTCCATCAGAATGTTGCTTTTTTTTATTCAAAAGCAGGATTCTTATTTCTCATTTTCGAATTTGTATATACAAAATGCTGTAAATCACTACTACTTCTCTACCATTTACAAATACATATACGTCATATGTAAAGAAGTACTCACATAGAAATTACTATAGTGATTTTTATTCCGAATGAAAGCTTCACTTTACTTATGCACTTACGAAAGGATGGGACGGAAATTGGCATATGAAAGATTTGTACTTTGGAATGATGCAGTTATTGATACAACGAAACAAAAAACGTACATAGAACTTGAAGAAAGAGGCTTGCAGTTTGGAGATGGTGTCTACGAAGTTATTCGCCTATATAAAGGAAACTTTCACTTATTAGATCCGCATATCACAAGATTATATCGCTCCATGGAAGAAATAGAATTATCACTCCCTTTCTCAAAGGCAGAACTTATTATCCTGCTTTACAAACTAATTGAAAGTAATAATTTCTACGAAGATGGAACGATTTATTTGCAAGTATCTCGCGGTGTACAAGCTCGTACCCACACATTCTCATATGACGTCCCTCCGACAATCTATGCCTATATTACGAAGAAAGAAAGACCAGCGTTATGGATTGAATATGGTGTACGTGCTATATCAGAACCAGATACGCGCTGGCTACGCTGTGATATCAAATCATTAAATTTATTACCTAATGTATTAGCCGCTACGAAAGCTGAACGTAAAGGTTGTAAAGAGGCTCTTTTCGTACGAAATGGTACTGTAACTGAGGGAAGCTATTCTAACTTCTTTCTCATAAAAAACGGAACTCTCTACACACATCCAGCCAATCACCTTATTTTAAATGGCATCATTCGTCAATATGTCCTTTCTTTAGCGAAAACCCTTCGCATTCCGGTAAAAGAAGAACTGTTTAGTATTCGCGATGTTTATCAAGCAGATGAATGCTTTTTTACAGGAACGACGATTGAAATTTTGCCGATGACTCACCTTGATGGAACTGCAATTCAAGATGGTCAAGTTGGCCCTATCACAAAAATGCTACAAAGGTCATTTTCTCAAAGCTTGTTACAATCCAATATGTCATCTTCTTAAATACGAATAATTTCTAACCTTTCTACATTCAATATATGTATTTAAATGGAAATCAAGGTGTAATTTATGCCTTGATTTTTTCTTGTAATCTTTTTGTCATATTCAGATTCCCGCATAAGTCTTGACAGTAATCGACATGCTCTTTAGAATTTTTAACAGTTGGTAAATATTTCTTAACTACATTACAGACAGAAAGGAATCGACAAATTATGAAAAAATACCTTGCCGGTCTTGCGGCAGTGTCTGTAGCAGGAGGAGCAGCACCTACACTTGATAGTGTTCAAGCTGCCCCTGAACAAAATACACAAAAAGCTGCTACAACTGTCCAAGCTTCTGCATCAAACAGCTCATCTTATACGGTAAACGCTAGCGTATTACATGTTCGTGCAGGATCAAGTACTTCTCACGACATCATCTCTCGCGTTTATAACGGTCAATCACTAAACGTGATTGGCGAAGAAAATGGTTGGTTCAAAATTAATATTAATGGAAAAACAGGCTTTGTTAGCGGTGAATTTGTATCAAAAAATGGTGCAAGCAATTCCAATGTAAGTACAACAGGTGGAAACAATAAAGTTACTGCTGATGTATTACGTGTACGTACCGCTCCTAACACTTCTAGTTCTGTTTCAGGACGTGTATATGAAGGACAAGCATTAAACGTAATTGGTCAAGAAAATGGTTGGGTGAAAATCAACCATAATGGACAAGTTGGCTATGTAAGTGGCGAATTCGTATCTGGTGCTTCTTCTAATGCAGGTTCTTCAAACAACAATACGAATAATAACAACCAAGAATCTGTAAAACCAGCAAGCGGAAACTATACAGTAAATGTATCTTCCCTTCGTGTTCGTACAGGTCCTAGCACTTCTCACACAACTGTAGGGTCTGTTACAAAAGGACAAGTCGTACAAGTTGTTGGCGAAGTTCAAGATTGGTTCAAAATCAATTACGCTGGACAAGCTGCTTACGTAAGCAAAGACTACGTAACAAAAGGCGGTTCTAGCGACAACGTTACACAAGGTAACAAACAAGAACAAAATAATAATGTAACCGTTCAAACTGGTGGTACTTACGTTGTTAACGCAACATCTCTACGCGTTCGTACAGGCCCTGCTGCTTACCATAGTGTAATTGGTGGCGTGTTAAATGGGACTACATTAAACGTAGTTGGATCTGAAAACGGTTGGTTTAAAGTAAACTATCAAGGAAAAACAGGTTTCGTTAGTAGCGAGTTTGTAAAATTCGTTAAAGGTGGCACTGCTACTCCTGAACAGCCAAAACAACCTGATCAAGGTGCAATTGGCAACTACTACATTAATGCTTCTGCCTTAAACGTACGTAGCGGCGAAGGTACAAATTATAGAATCATAGGGGCACTTCCACAAGGACAGAAGGTTCAAGTAATCTCTGAAAACTCTGGATGGAGCAAAATTAACTACAACGGTCAAACTGGTTACATCGGAACACGTTACCTTTCTAAAACACCAGTTGGTGGCGCAGTAGATAATAAGCCTAACAACAACCAAAATAACAATAATAACAATAACAATACAGGTAATAATAGCGGCGACAGTTCTTCCATACTTGCATATGCAAAAGGAATGCAAGGCGTACCGTACGTTTGGGGCGGTACTTCTGCTACTGGTGTTGACTGCAGTGGTTACATCTACCACGTATTTAAGAAATTTGGTCATAACATTAGTCGTCAAAGTGTTGCAGGATATTGGAGTAGCCTACCACAAACTTCAAGTCCACAACCAGGTGACTTAATTTATTTCAAAGATACTTATAAAGCAGGTCCTTCTCATATGGGTATTTACCTTGGAGGCGGATCATTTATCCAAGCCGGAGATAAAGGTGTAGCAATCGCTTCATTAAGTAACTCTTATTGGAAGAGCCATTTCTTAGGATACACAAAAGCACCTTAAGTTATATTTTTAGAGCCTTCTAGATTACTAGAAGGCTCTTTTTAATATATGTCACCTATATCCCCGAAAAAATAATGTATCCATTTCCCTATTTCATACACTATATTCTACAAAAACACTCCATAACGTTATCATAATGTATATTTTTACATAAAAAACATAACCTATTTCATGTTTAATCATTTTATATGTGTTTTTTTAAAGAATTTTCTTTTTATTTAAACTTTTCGTTAGACGTTTGACCTCCGATGTCCATTATGATAAGTTACTTAAGATGTTATATTCGTAAACGTATAGACAACTGGTTTATACACTTTTTTTACTATGAGGAAGGAGCATACACTGCATGAATCTTTTATGGGGAATTGGCGGCGTGATTGGAGTATTAGCAATTGCTTTCTTACTATCTTCCAACCGCAAAGCTATTAATTGGCGCACAATTTTAATCGCGCTAGCATTACAAATGTCATTTTCATTTATCGTATTACGATGGGATGCCGGAAAAGCAGGTTTAAAATACGCTGCAGATGGCGTTCAAGGATTAATTAATTTTTCTTACGAGGGAATTAAGTTCGTTGCTGGGGATTTAGTCAACGCAAAAGGCCCTTGGGGATTTGTTTTCTTCATTCAAGCACTACTTCCAATCGTATTTATTAGTTCATTAGTTGCAATCTTATATCATTTCGGTATTATGCAGAGATTTGTTAGTGTCGTTGGTGGCGCATTAAGTAAACTTCTTGGAACTTCTAAAGCAGAAAGTTTAAACTCAGTAACAACTGTATTTTTAGGACAAACTGAAGCTCCAATCTTAATTAAACCTTACTTAGCACGTTTAACAAATAGTGAATTCTTCACTATTATGGTAAGCGGTATGACAGCTGTTGCCGGATCAGTTCTTGTCGGCTATGCAGCAATGGGTATTCCGTTAGAACACTTATTAGCAGCAGCAATTATGGCAGCTCCATCAAGTTTATTAATCGCGAAACTAATTATGCCAGAAACAGAAAAAGTAGATAATAACGTTGAACTTTCTACAGAACGTGAAGATGCAAACGTTATTGACGCAGCTGCACGTGGTGCATCTGAAGGTATGCAACTTGTTATTAACGTAGCAGCAATGTTAATGGCTTTCATCGCATTAATCGCTTTATTAAATGGCTTATTAGGATGGGTTGGTTCTTGGTTCGATATTAAACTTAGCCTTGATTTAATCTTCGGTTACTTACTATCACCATTTGCTATCTTAATCGGGGTTTCTCCTGGTGAAGCTATACAAGCAGCAAGCTTCATCGGTCAAAAACTTGCAATCAACGAATTCGTTGCATACGCAAACTTAGGGCCACACATGGCAGAGTTCTCTGCAAAAACAAATTTAATTTTAACATTCGCAATCTGTGGATTCGCAAACTTCTCTTCTATCGCAATTCAATTAGGTGTAACAGGAACGCTAGCTCCTACTCGCCGTAAACAAATTGCACAATTAGGGATTAAAGCAGTTATCGCTGGTACATTAGCAAACTTCTTAAATGCAGCAGTTGCAGGTATGATGTTCCTATAAAATGATGTAAAGTCTCCTCTTTCTAAAGAGGGGACTTTTTATTATTATGTTTACTTTTTTGTATATATTAAATACTTTATGCCGAAATATAAGAACATTATGATACAATAATTAGTAAGTCTGTTTATTTTTTCTTACCAAAGAGGGATACTACTTATTGTTGCTCTCTCAAAAAGAATCTAGTCATCCGGTCTATTTCTTAATAATTGTGCATACTACAAGTATCCTTGCATGAATTATCTTTAAGGAGGAAAGTTTTGTGAAAGATAACTTCTATAAAGTTCTCTCTATGTGGATTTTACAAATTTTATTTTATTTTACAACTGTACATGTAACGCAATATGAGCATGCTCTCATTTTTACAATTATATATGTAATTGTTAATGTACTATTTCTATTTTTGCCTGATAAGACTGCATTTGTTCTCTTCATATTAGGAACCATTGTTTCGGTGTTCTACCTATTCTACCAAGCATGGCTTTACTTATGGAGCACATCAGAACAATGGCAATACATTATTACTCACTTCCTAATGGCAGCAAACTTCTTCATCGTATATATCTCAACTCATTTATTAAAGAAGGTTATTCATGAAAATAAAGAATTAACCGAACGTGTGAGAACGTTAGAACAATACATTGGAGAATCAAAATTATTAACAAGACAAGAATTCGAAAGACGACAAGCATTATTAATAAATGCAATGAATCGTCGTAATGAAACAGGCGTTATGATTTATTTTGACTTCACTTCCTTTAGTAAATATACGAAGGAAAGTGTTATGGACCGTGTAGCTTCATTATTAGTTGAAACGGTAAGAGCTGACTTTGACCTTGTTGCTGAATATGATAACAACACATTAGTCATTTTATTACAAAATACAAATGAAGCTGGTACCGATATTGTAATGAACCGTCTACAGCCCAAAATGGAAAAATGGCTTGCAGCTGAGGCAATTCAAGACATTAAGATTCAACGAGAACAAATCGCTACAAAAGGACCGACAGTATTATGATGACACTCGTTATACTTCTTTTATTCCTCCTGTTTTGCGTACTCGTTTTTTGGATCAGCATCACATTTTCAATTAAATATGTACTTATTTTTACAGCCTTTCTGTTCTCTGGCTTACTCGTCTACTATTCTTTCTTAACACTCGCAGGTTTAGTTCACCGAAATAGGAAACGAAAAGATCGTACGCTAGAACATTATCCAAGCGTCGACATTTTAATACCTGCCCACAATGAAGGCGTCGTTATTAAAGATACTTTGGAAGCGATGGCGAAGATTGAATATCCAGGTAAACTAACCGTTTATTTATTAAACGATAACTCTCAAGATGAGACACCTGAAATTGGTGACGATTTTGAAAAAGCTTATGCTCACATTCGTCACATTCGTGTTCCGGCGGGTGAACCAAAAGGGAAATCACGTGTACTAAATTATGGTCTTAGTATTTCAGATGGTGAATACTTCTGTGTGTACGATGCAGATAACCAGCCTGAACCACATGCATTGCGAATGCTTGTAGAACATGCTGAAACAACCGAAGATGCTGTTGGAGCTGTTGGTCACGTTCGTACTGTAAATGAAAACAGAAACTGGCTAACACGAATGATTTCATTAGAATTTCAAATCTTCCAGCTCCTTATGCAATCCGGACGCTGGTTACTATTCCAAACAGGTTCACTAACAGGAACAAACATGCTTCTTCGCCGCTCTGCATTAGAAGAGCTTGGCGGTTATGACCCGTATGCAATTGCAGAAGACGCTGAATTAACATTACGAATTACACAAAAAGGCTATCTCTTACCGATCGTTCCAGAATCGATTACATGGGAACAAGAACCTGAGCATTTAAAAATCCTTATTAAGCAGCGTACACGTTGGCTCCAAGGGAACTTGTACATTTTGGAAAAAATGTTTTCTTCCTTAAGTTTCTTTAAAGGAAAACTTCTCGTCCATTCCTTACAACAAGTTTTAGTGTATGTTGTATTTTGGCTATTCTTAATCATCTCGAACGTTTGGTTTGTAATTGGGTTACTCGGGATATTCCAAATTCAATATAGCATTCCGCTACTATTTATGTGGTATGTCGCATATATTACATATGTTTCTCAATTATTTAGTGCCCAGAGTGTGGAACGAACCTTTACACCAACTAATATTTTTATTAGTGTTATCATGTACTTTACATACGCACAGCTCTTTACGTACTTATTCATTCGCAGCTTAATTTTATACTTACGTGCAAAGAGCAAGAAACAAGTCATTGGCTGGGATAAAACAGTTCGATTCAAAAAAGAAAAGTAAAACTTTAATCAGTGGGAGTTCTCCCACTGATTTTTATTTACAAAATAAAAATCAGCACAGAGCGCCGTATGCTCTGTGCTGATTTATTGCCGTATAAATTATATATATCAGACAATACCCCTTAGCTGAAAGTAATTTCACGTCCATCCCCCAACGAACGATTGACCTTCATTTATATACGAAAAAGTGATTGCTATTTTTGTAGAACCAATTGCTTCTCTTGCTGTTCTTTGCGCGTTTCAGTCTTAGGTTCCGTGCTTTCTTGGACACTACGATGTGCCACACGTTTCAAACAAATATGCTTCCACTTTCTTTCGTAACGTTTCATTATTCTAGATGTCCCCCTTGAATGCGCTTTAAAACTATTTGAAATCGCTTACAGGAAATAATATAGCACATATACATAAACGTGACAACACATTTCCGACAATTTTTTGTCAAAAATACAAATAGAATCCGCAAGATATCGAACATTGTCGAAATTTATCGATTTATCTTCGCATAAAAGGCATACTACTTACATAGTAAAGTATTTTATTTCCCTGACTTGCAGTTAAAATTCCTTCTATATAAAAAGAGCTGATATATAATCAGCTCTTTTTTCTTCTATTATTAATGACGCTTCATACGTCCTTCTTTTTGTAACTCTTTAAATAATGCCGCCATCATAAAGAAGATAACGAAAACGAATGGGAATGCCGCAATGATAGCTGCCGTTTGCAGTGCTTCTAATCCACCAACATATAATAAAGTAGAAGCTATCGCTGCTAAAACGATACCCCAAATCATTTTAATGCGGTTCGGCGGATTTAAACTACCATGTGTCGTTAACATTCCTAAAACAAATGTCGCAGAATCTGCTGATGTAATGAAGAATGTTGCAATAAGTAGAATACCTAATACTGATAAGGCTGATCCAAAGCTTCCCATCTGATCGAACATAGCAAATAATCCTACTTCTGTTCCCATCTCTTTCACTTTTTCAAAGATATGTGCATCACCAAACAGCTCCATATGAATACCAGTCCCGCCGAAAACAGAGAACCAAAGCGCACCAATTACGGTCGGTACGAGTAACACACCAATAACAAACTCACGAATCGTACGTCCTCTTGAAACACGAGCAATAAACGTACCTACGAATGGTGACCATGCAATCCACCATGCCCAATAGAAAATTGTCCACGATTGAATCCATTGATTTCCGCCTTCATCTAATGGACTTAAACGGAAACTCATACTTGGCAATTCTTGAATATAAGAACCGATTGTTGAAGTGAAGTAATTCATAATAAAGTTTGTTGGACCCGCAAATAATACAATGATCATAAGTGCAAACGCCAAAATAATATTCGTATTACTTAAATATTTAATTCCTTTATCAAGCCCTGTTTGTGCAGATAACATAAATAACACTGTTACGATTGCAATAATGACTAACTGAGTCGTTAATGAATTCGGGATAGATGTTAAATAACTAACACCACCAGCAATTTGTTTCGCACCAAGACCTAATGATGTTGCGACACCAAACACAGTTGCGAAAACAGCTAACACATCAAATGAATGAGCAATACGTCCATGTTCCCCGCTTTTGAATAACGGGCCTACTGTCGCACTAATTGTACTTGCTTTTCCTTTTCTAAAAGTAAAGTAAGCAATACACAGCGCTACAAATGCATATAGTCCCCACGGATGTAATCCCCAATGGAAAAATGAAAAACGTAATGCAAGACGTGCACTTTCCTCAGTTGCACCTTCTCCAAACGGAGGTGCGTACAAATGGTTTAATGGTTCAGCAACGCCCCAGAAAACTAAACCGATACCCATACCCGCGCTAAATAGCATAGCAAACCATGTCATATAACTATAATCAGGTTCATCATCATCTTTACCTAAACGAATAGAACCGTATTTCGAAACAATTAAAAAGATAGACACAACTAAAATAATAGAAACAGAAATAATATAGAACCATCCAAACTTACTAACTAATGCAGTTTGAATTGCGGTTGTTACATTTCCTAAGCTACCTTTTCCGATAATAGATTCGGGAATAATCCCCCAAATTGTAAATGCAATACATAATGTTAATGAAACGATGAATGTTTTTGTCAGTTTCCTCATCAAATCCCCCTTCGTAGGTTTCACTTTTGTAAATAACATAAATTCCGATATGTAAAATCGGATAGAAAACTATAATTTTACGGTGATTTTCTTACTTTCACCTTCACCAACTAGAATTCTTATGGACAGCCTTACCTTCCGTATAATCTTTTTACTCTGCAAGAGCTATAAGATCGAAATACTGCTGTCAAATTGTGCGAGAAAAATGCGGATGGGAATGTGTTTTCCCAAAAAAGGATGTGTTACAGATGT
Source organism: Bacillus sp. BB081 (assembly GCF_008368895.1). Taxonomy (NCBI): domain Bacteria; kingdom Bacillati; phylum Bacillota; class Bacilli; order Caryophanales; family Bacillaceae; genus Bacillus; species Bacillus sp. BB081. The sequence continues at coordinate 22,698 of NZ_QOZX01000016.1, read as the reverse complement.
AAAAAAGGGCATTTTTCTTCCTTGCAACCCTTTCTGTTTGTAACAATTATGCGGTTTTTTTGCTAGTATATAGCACGTGTTTATAGTTTCACAAACGAAATGTTTATGTTTATATAACTATATTACCCATAAAACGGTAAAATACTCAAGGAATGTAACCGTTTAGTAAACATTATGTAATACTCCTGTAATATTTTTATTTACGCCGAAAACAATATGTTGTATTAAATATTTTGAATATAAGTAGAAACCTACTAATCATATAGAATGAAAAACGCTTTCTTATATTTTTTGCTATATTACAGGATGTTAACGACTGATTACGAATGGTTTGTAATTGTGTGTTTTCCTCAAATCCGAAAAAATCTGTTGCTATAATGAGGACACGAAAACAAACGCAATGGAGGCTATCATGAAAAAATTAATTGGAATAGCAACAGCAGCAGTTTTTGGTCTTGGGATTTTCACATCATCTGCTAATGCAGAAACTGTTGTAACAACAGACGTACTAAATGTACGCGAAAACCCTACTACGGAATCAAAAGTTGTCGGTAAATTACTAAACGGGAATAAAATAGATGTTCAAAATACAGAGAACGGATGGTCAAAAATCACTTTAGATGGTAAAGACGCATTCGTAAGTACAGAGTTTACAAAAAGCATCTACTACGTAACAGCAAACGTATTAAACGTACGTGCTGAAGCGAACACAAACTCAGAAATTCTTGGAACGTTGAAGAAAGACGATATGATCGAAACAACGAACCAAGTACAAAATGAGTGGTTACAATTTGAATATAACGGGAAAACAGCTTATGTTCACGTTCCTTTCTTAACAGGTACAGCACCTGTTATCGAGAAACAAGAACAACCTGCTCCTGCTAAAACTGTAGCACCAGCTAAAGCGCAAGCACCTGCAGCACAAGCAAAACCAGCTGCTAAGCCTGCTGTGAAAGCTGCTGAAACTAGCGAACCTTCTAATGGTCGTGAGTTAACAGTTGTAGCTACAGCATATACAGCTCACCCAAGCGAAAACGGTGGCACATACGGTGGCCGTGTATTAACTGCAATGGGTCATGACTTAACAGCGAACCCAAACATGAAAATGATCGCTGTTGACCCGAAAGTAATTCCATTAGGATCTAAAGTATGGGTTGAAGGTTACGGAGAAGCTATCGCTGGAGATACTGGCGGTGCAATTAAAGGTAACCGTATCGACATTCTACTTGGATCAGATAGCGCTGCTCAAAAATGGGGACGCAAAACTGTTAAAGTGAAAATTTTAAAATAACCAATGACTGCTAAAGCCGGTTCTCTTTGTTGAGAGCTGGCTTTTATTTTTTTATAATAACTATAAGGAGGTTATGTTCATGAATGTACAAGCAAAAGTAGACTGGATCGGTACACCAAAACCGTATATATATAAAGATGAAGTAACATACGACGCTACTTCCATTGACTTTTCACTCGCTGGCGATGACAATCGATATAGATTAATTGTGCTCAGCTTTGAAGAAAATACACATTACAAAATTGTCCAATATGGAATCAAACCCGGCTCACAAAAGCCATTTCCTATCGATATTCCATTCGAACAAAACATGTTACCAATTATAGAGCAAATATTACATGATCCATATGTGCAAGCGATATTAAAGGAAACGCGCTCCTAATTGAAAAAAAGGATATCACCTCGTCGGATTTTTTCGGCTAAGTGATATCCTTTTTATTTTCCCTTCGTAAACACGAGTAGAGAAAAATATATTAACGGTTCGACACGAAATATCTATTTACCGACAAAGATTGACAAGAGAAGTAAACTACAAAAAAGATGCCGTTCAAAAATATTGAAAAACACCTTTCCACCTCCATTCACAGTTACAATATGATAATCCAAATTTCATTTTTTCTGTTTTGAGCATTTTTTGTTTATAATGGTAAAGGAAAGAAATATGTGTACGGAGGAATATTATGCTGCAACACTCAATTACGAAAGATGAAATTATGATGATTGCGAATGAGTTCGTTCAAGGACTAGATCCACAGCAAACAGCTGATCAGGAACATGTCGCTACAGCTCGGCACCTATATCGTAGTGGTGTTGTCTACAACGTTGACTTTGATGGTTATACGCTATCAGGAACTGTAGATGCTGCAGGCAGCGTATATAGCGTCCATATCCCGATTCGTAACGTCGCTGAAAGCTATTGCGATTGCTTTGCACCAACGCAATGTGAGCATATGCTCGCTGTTTTACTATCTGCAGCATCTAGTTTCGGGCAAGTAGGGGATGTATTAACTTTATTTAAAAATAATACGAAACCTTCCCTTCCTCCTATTCGAACTGCAAGACAAGTATTGCAATCATCAGCGTTTGAAGAAACGGATTATAAAAGTTGGCAATCGTATTTTGACAACGAATATGAATCATTTAAAAAAGAACAAGCTCGGCTTACTTATAAACAAATGTATTTTCTTATGAGTATTTTTACAGACTTCTATACGAAACTCGAGCGGAAAGCTCCGCGTATCGTTGCGATACATGAGTTGTTCAGGCTACACGCAGCGCTTTATTGCTTTCAAAAATTATTAGAAGAAATTCAGGACTTCGAAGCAAATAAAACGTATTCTTATCACCAGCCTGTTAACGTCGTTCGCTTATTTGTAGATAAAGTGGAATCCATCGTTCGGGACTTACAATCAGAAGCGATTCCTTCAGAGTCTGAAGCAATTTTGCAAGAAACAGCTCGTCTCGTTCACGAAGTATTCTTCTCCACCGATGCCTATACGCAAGAAAGATTTTTTATTTATCGTCACATATGGAGTGAACTCTTACACAATAAAGAGAAACTGCAAGAAGAAGAAAAGCGAATCGATACGAAAATCAATCCACTTTCCAAAGCATTAGCATCTTCTCACCTACTCTTTTTAAATGACGAAGACCTATTAGCGATGGACTTATTAAAAAAACAGCCTGCTTCTGTTGTAAGTCTGTACTTCTATTGGTTAGAAGAGCTATTAAATACAATGCAGTGGGATCGTGCGAAAAACTGGCTTTCCTTTACGTATAAACAAGTGAAGAAAACGATACATGAGCACGAAAATACGATTTTCATAAAAGATATCGTTCGCTTATTTGTCATCATGTATGAAACGTATGCAACCCATACAAATGAACAAGCCGGACTCGAAATGATTTTGCAAGAGCTACTACCATATAGTTTTGCAAACTATGAGCAATACGTACTCGCGAAAAAGCAATATCGTACATGGGCAGAACTTCAGCTCTTACATGGGTTTGAAGCAATTGAACTTTTGAAAGAGCCGCTGAAAGATATTGAAAAGGAAGCACCAGAAGCAGCCCTTCCTCTTTATCACCTTGCTGCTACCGAGGCCATTGAAGAGCGAAACCGCAAATCATATAGACGTGCAGTTCGTTACTTAAAGAAATTACGTACATTATATAAACGATTAAAGCGCACTGATGAATGGGATGCTTTCATTATTCACATCGCAAACTTGCATTCACGTCTGCGTGCACTACAAGAGGAATTACGGAAAGGAAAATTAATCGATGATCAATCAAACTGAAGTAACAATTAGGCTCCAGCACGTTAGTCAAGGTTGGTTCCTTTGGGGAGAAAATGACAGCGGTACTCCATTATCCGTAACAAGTTGGAAACGAAATGCATTTACGTGGCACTCCACTTCCTTCTACGGCACGTTTCTAAAAGAAGCGACCTTTGAAGGAAAACAAGGTGTTATGCTAACAAACGCACAAGCATTTGAATACATCGCTAATAAACCGATGAACTCCTTTGCCCATATTCAAATGAATGGCCCTATTACAGCACTTACGAAAGATGCGAACGAATTATGGGATGCCTTCACAAGCGGTAGCTTCGTACCTGATATGGAGCGTTGGCCCAAACAACCATCTTGGAAAGTGCAAAATACCCCAATCGAAGATGGCACATTGGCATCTCTTTTCTCGGCCGCGGTAAATGAAAGCATATTACAAGATAACCGTTCAAACGATGGATGGGAAGATGCCAAGAGACTTTATGAACATTACGACTTTACGAAAAGACAATTGGATGCAGCACTACATGAAGAAGATTGGCTTCGAAAAATTGGTTACATTGAAGATGACCTTCCCTTTACAATCGGACTACGGCTACAAGAGCCGCAAGAAGAACTTGAAATGTGGAAGCTTGAGACGATTGTTACACCAAAGCGCGGGGCACATCGCATATATGTATATGAAAGTATCGATTCTTTGCCAAAACGATGGCACGATTATGAAGAACGTATTCTTGAAACACAAGAAGGATTCAGTAAGCTCGTACCGTGGTTAAAAGAAGGCGATACATTCCGAAGTGAGCTATTTGAAACAGAAGCGTGGAACTTCTTAACAGAAGCAAGTAACGAATTACTCGCTGCAGGTATTACGATTTTACTGCCATCCTGGTGGCAAAATTTAAAAGCGACAAAACCAAAATTACGTGTGCAACTGAAGCAAAATGCTACGCAAACGCAATCTTTCTTCGGCATGAATACACTCGTTAACTTTGACTGGCGCATTTCAACGAACGGCATTGATTTATCCGAAAGCGAATTTTTCGAACTCGTTGAACAAAACAAACGGTTATTCAATATAAATGGTCAATGGATGAGACTGGATCCAGCCTTTATTGAAGAAGTACGAAAGCTTATGAACCGTGCCGATAAATATGGACTAGAAATGAAAGATGTCCTTCAGCAACATTTATCAAACACTGCTGAAACAGAAATTGTAGAAGAAGATAGTCCATTTACCGATATTGAAATCGAGCTAGATGGGTATTATGAAGAGCTATTCCAAAAACTATTGCACATTGGAGATATTCCAAAAGTAGATGTCCCTTCTGCACTAAACGCAACACTCCGTCCGTATCAACAACATGGCATTGAGTGGTTATTATATTTAAGAACGCTTGGATTCGGAGCATTATTAGCTGACGACATGGGACTTGGAAAAAGCATTCAAACGATCACTTACTTACTATATATAAAAGAGAACAATCTCCAAACAGACCCTGCTTTAATCGTGGCACCGACATCTGTTCTTGGAAATTGGCAAAAAGAATTTGAGCGTTTCGCACCAAATTTACGTGTTCAGTTACATTATGGAAGTAACCGAGCGAAAGGCGAATCATTTAAAGACTTCCTTCAATCAGCAGATGTTGTATTAACATCTTATGCATTAGCTCAGCTTGATGAAGAAGAACTTAGTACGTTATGCTGGGATGCTGTTATTTTGGATGAAGCACAAAATATTAAAAACCCACATACGAAACAGTCGAAAGCAGTACGAAACTTGCCAGCAAATCACAAAATCGCTTTAACCGGTACACCGATGGAAAACCGACTTGCCGAGCTTTGGTCTATTTTTGACTTCATTAATCATGGATATCTCGGCAGCTTAGGACAATTCCAGCGCCGCTTCGTCTCACCAATTGAAAAGGACCGTGACGAAGGAAAAATCCAACAAGTTCAACGTTTTATCTCGCCGTTTTTACTGCGTCGTACGAAGAAAGATCAAACCGTCGCATTAAACTTGCCTGATAAACAAGAGCAGAAAGCGTACTGTCCACTTACTGGTGAACAAGCTTCCTTATATGAACAACTTGTTCAAGATACATTGCAAAATGTAGAAGGATTAAGCGGGATTGAAAGACGCGGATTTATATTACTCATGCTGAACAAACTTAAACAAATTTGTAACCATCCTGCTCTTTATTTAAAAGAAACAGAACCAAAAGACATCATCGAACGTTCCATGAAAACGAGCACGCTAATGGAACTAATTGAAAATATAAAAGATCAAAATGAAAGTTGTTTAATCTTCACACAATACATCGGTATGGGGAACATGCTAAAAAATGTGTTAGAAGAACATTTCGGTCAGCGCGTCCTCTTCTTAAACGGTAGTGTACCGAAGAAGGAACGTGACAAAATGATCGAGCAGTTCCAAAACGGAACGTATGACATTTTCATCTTATCGTTAAAAGCAGGTGGAACTGGCTTAAACTTAACCGCTGCCAACCATGTCATTCACTACGACCGTTGGTGGAATCCAGCTGTAGAAAACCAAGCAACAGACCGCGCATATCGTATTGGTCAAAAACGCTTCGTTCACGTTCATAAACTTATTACAACGGGGACACTCGAAGAGAAAATTGATGAAATGTTAGAAAGAAAACAATCCTTAAACAATGCCGTCATTACAACCGATAGTTGGATGACCGAACTATCTACAGATGAACTAAAAGAATTACTTGGTGTATAAACAAAAGGAGCTAATCTCAAAAGATTAGCTCCTTTTTCTACTCCAAAACCAATTGCTTATTATAATTCCTGTTAATCCGCCGCACGTATCCAGTAATGAATCTTGCCACATCGGTGTACGATCTCCCGTAGTCCATTGATGAATTTCATCAAATGTTGCATATCCCGCAACGAATAGAAGAGCGTATAGGAAGCACCTTTTTCTCGAATAACCCGATCGATGAAAAGCATAATACGTCAATGAACCGAGCATAAAGAACACCATAAAATGAGCACCTTTACGAAGGAAAAACTCAATAAATCCGCCTACACCTTTATTTGCAATGCTAACAGGTGTACCACCACCATAATCGATAGATACCCACGAAAAATGCTCTTCCACAAACTCAACATTTACATATTGTTCAATATTCGAACGCATATCCTGCTTTTTATATGGTTGTGCCGAGGAATAGAAAATCAACCCCATCCATAGTAAAACAGGAATCCAAAATAACCATTTACGATTCATTCTTCCGAAACCCCTCTCTTAGTCTTTTAAGCGTACCAAAAAAAAGAATAAATTTCACGCCAAAACATGACATTTGCACCCTATTTATAAAGTGAAAGGGGGTGATAAACATGGCAGTCGAAACAATCGTAACGGACTTAACTTTACGTCTTGTCTTAAACAGTGGATTAGATAAGAACGGAAAAACAGCTTTTAAGCAAAAACAATTTAAGCGTGTTAAAACAAACGCAAACTTAGAGCAAGTACAAAACGTAGCACGTGCTCTTGCTTCTTTACAAGCATCACCGCTTCACGCTATACAACTTGTTAGCACATCAGATCTTTCTATCCTATAAGGTGGAACTTTAATCAGTGGCGGGCATCCCCCGCTGATTACACCGATCGCCCTACCCGCATATAACACGATAAATAAAAAGGAGGAAATAAAGTATGCAAGTACTAGAATTAATTTTTGCGAAAGAAGATGGAAAAACAGTTGTTTTTTCTATCGAAAAACCGATCACACCCGTCGATGCACAAGTCGTAAATCAAGTAATGGATACCATCCTTGCCTCATCTGTATTTTCATCAATTAATGAAAATACCAGAAAAAAAGGAGCCCGTCTCGTAGAAAAGAATGTATCTGAAGTTCCAATTAACTTATAAATAAAAAGACGAATCTGCATCATTTTGCAGATTCGTCTTTTTTCTTCGGCATTTCAATCGGAATAAAGATTTTTGAAAAACCGACGCATACATATTTATAGTGTTCTCCGCCTATATCAAACTCGGTCGTATATGTTGAGAAGAAAATATAATCATTTCGCTTTGTATAATTCTCGATTAATAATCCAACTTGTGGCTCAACATATTTTTTCGCCAACTTCTTACCAGCCGATGCTAAATCGCCAAGGAGACCCTCTTCATTTTCCTTTTGAACTTCGTCTAGCTTCTTACTTACATCATTACGTTTCATAAACTGCTTCGCTGCCCAGTCTGTATATTCACCTTTACTCGGATTACTATTTGCTAAATATACTAGAAGCACGACAACTAGAGCCATAATAATATACTTTTTCTTCATACTATCTCACCGCCTACTCTTTTCTATTTTCATATATATGTACAAGCGATGCAAATTAGAAAGACTAACATCTATTGATTGTAAACGAATAGTCAAAATTTACAATATGAAACAGAATATTAATAATTAATTTACTTAATTCGTATATAATTATATTTGGTATTACTATCATTTATAAGGGAGGAATCAAATTTATGAATGAAGAAAATGATATTATTATTTCTAATTCTACAATGATGCTAGAACCTTACAAGCACCCTTATTATCAAACAAAAATTATCGACAGTAGCGGGGACCATCTTTACTCCTGTCAAACCGCTCTCCAACTCATCAAGCAATCTTGTCTAACCAATGTTCATTCTACTTATCAAGGTAGACGTAATGCAGTCCAAACAAACTTTAAATTTAAACAAAATGTCCCAATTCCAATTAATCATCGAGAATATATTTGTGCTTTCCCGACAGAATCTCCTTCTTCTCCAAACTGTATATGGCTATTTTATAACCATATAGATGACATAGAGTTTTTCAAAAAGATTAAAAAAGCTAACATTCATTTCTCAAATGGCACTACTACAACAATACATATCAGTCCCCATAAGTTAAAACAGCAATTATTAAAAGCTGGATACGTATTATCACGTATGAACATGCAAGATTCACTACAATTTAAAAACCTCTTATTACATTTACTACCTTAACAGAATAAGTAGAATGGGAAGCAATATCCATTGCCTTCCATTCTTATAATCATATTTATTCTCTTAAACTATTTCGCATTTTCTCAAGTGCTTGCCGATACACCCACCTCACTTGATAATAAGTCATTTCCATCTCGTTAGCGATCTCCCCCATCGTCTTCCCTACAAAAAAACGTTCGAAAATAATATACTTCTCCTTCTCATCTAATACACTCATAAAATCCTTTGCTCTCATTTCAATATCTTCAAAATGGAAGATATCCTCATATTCTCCTACACATACACACTTTTCTTGCACTGCAAACTCTTTCTTCAATCTTTCTAATATATAACCACGCACAGTTATAACTGCATATGCAGGAAAACTTCCTTTCTCCGCATCATACCTTTCATACGCATGCCAAAGACCAATTAAACCACATTGATAATACTCTTCATGATCTTGATAAATACCTAACTTCTTTATTTGATTTACAATCATTCCTTCATACAACACAACTGCCTCTTTAAAAGTTGCTGGTTTCACACAGTACCCACTTCTAAAAGGTATACCTCTTTGTTATTCCGCCGGTACCTCCACAATATAAAAATAAAGAAGCGATTTCACTGTGAGTAATTTCAAATACTACCGCCGAAATTTGAAATTACACGAAGTAGAATTTGAAATTCTGCTGGTCGTATTTGAAATAAGGGTAAAAATAAAAAAAGGTTCCTTCTATACATAAGAAGGAACCTCTTGTTTATACATTTTCGACTTATACTATTCTGTAAGTATACGTTTGAAAGATCTATCGATTGCATATAGACCTGTAGCTAAAATACAGCTTATAACACCAACAAATATATAAGGATTCTTATTCGGCATATATTCTACAGCTAACAATAATACAACTAACATGAACAAAAAATTTGCTAATAATTTCTTAAACATATGCATCTACTCCTTATAACAAAAATGCAGCAATTACTTTTATAATTGCTGCATTTCTTTCTAGCGACATGAAATATCAAGATTATTGCACTAGTCCTCTTAGCGCACCAAAGCCAATTGTTAAGATGAAGAAAATAACCATAAGAATCGTTGCTTTCTTTTTGCTTAAACCAGCTGTAATTTGAAGACCTAACCATGTGATCACAAATCCCCAAATTGTAAATACTTCAATACTATTTGCAATACCTTTTACAGTACCTCCACTTGAAGCAAAAATCGGACCTAAACCAGTGTAAAATTCTTTCCCTGAACCACCTAGAATAAGTGCTAAAACTGTATTTATTAATAAACCAAGTAATGAAATAATGCTTGAATATACAGTAATCGTTAATAATTTCTTATAAGAAGTATCATTACTCATTAACATCATTAACACTTTGTATACAGCAGCACTAATGAAGAAACCTATTATCATACCGAGAATACCAAATACAAAACCAGCACCGAAAGTCATCACAGGTGTAACATTGACCCCTAATTCTTGATTGAGCTTAATTGATTCAGGTGTTAAAGAATATACATAAGCACCAATACCTCCAGTAATCCCTGATAATAAAGAAAGTATCCAAAACGCACCCCAAACCGCATTACTGTTCTTCATTCTCTCAAACTGTTCACCAGGAGATGTAATCATCCCCAATAATGATGGCTTCTCTCCACCAACTTTTTGTGTATTCAAATTCACTTCCATTATAACGCCTCCTTCTATTTATATAACCCGTTCTAACGGGCGGTTCACTTCCTCATGCAAGAGGCTACGAACCGCCCACTAGAACGGTAATGTGTAGTTCTACTACACTATTAATTACTCATAACGTAATGCTTCAATTGGATCTAATTTCGCAGCTTTGTTCGCTGGAATTAATCCGAAAATAATACCGAGTGTCATAGAGAATAGTACGCCCCCAACGACAACTTCCCATGAAACGAGCGGTGGCCATTTCGCAAATGTGGAAACGATATATGCCCCGCCATATCCAAGACCAATTCCGATCAAACCACCTAGAAGCGTTAACATAACTGCTTCAATTAAAAACTGTAATAAAATTTTACTACGTGTTGCCCCAAGCGCTTTACGTATCCCAATTTCGCGCGTACGCTCCGTTACAGATACGAGCATAATGTTCATAACACCAATACCACCAACGACTAATGAAATACCCGCGATACCACCGATAATCATCGTCATAATACCAGTTACTTTAGAAACATTTTCTTGGAATTCTTTTAAATTCACTAGTTCATATTTACCTGGAATTTCACTTGGCTTACGACTATTTAATACATCAACAGCTTGTTTCCCAGCTGCTTCTAAATCGTCTACATTTTTAGCTTGAATTGCGATATTTTGAATATCATCTGTTCCGAATAAAACAGGCCATAATGTAAGGGGGATTAACGCTTCTTCCATTTCAAATCCCATAAACTCATTATCAGATGTATACACACCGACAATCTGCATCGGTTGTCCTTTCATCTCAATAATTTGCCCAACTGGGTTTACGTCCTTAAATAACGTCTTTTCTGTTTTTGTACTAATCATCACAACGTTATTTGCATGAGAAATATCTGATTCATTTAAAGTACGTCCCTTTACGACCTTTACTTTATTAACCGCAAAATATTCATTATCAAGACCAATAACATTCAGATTTGCTTTTTTATCATTTACATCTAGTATCTCTGTCGTCGAATTTGTCGTAATAACATGTGAAACATCTTTCACTTGTTTTACTTCTAAAATATCCTCTTCCGTTAACTTCGGTATTTCAAATCCGCCTATAGCAAACTCATCATTCATATCTGGTTTAAATTGAATTGGCATAAGGTTATTACCACCAGAACCTGCGAATTTCGACTTCAGCATCGCTTCCCCGCCTTGCCCAATCGCAACGACAGTGATAATAGAACCAACGCCGATAATAATACCGAGCATCGTAAGAGCTGAACGCAGTTTATGAGCTAAAATAGAAGATAGGGCAATTTTTATACTATCTAGTAAACTCATACTGCACACCTTCTATCTTCTGTAATTTTCCCGTCTCGCAGTACAATGCGGCGGGAAGAATACGCTGCTACTTCCTCTTCATGCGTAACCATAACAATCGTTGTACCTTCTGCATTAAGCTTCGTGAAAATATCCATAACTTGCTCACCAGACTTCGTATCAAGCGCGCCTGTAGGCTCATCAGCCATAATGAACGTTGGATTATTCGCAATCGATCTTGCAATCGCTACACGCTGCTTCTGTCCACCTGATAATTCATTCGGTAAATGATGAACCCTATCTGACAAACCGACTTTACCAAGCGCTTCTAGAGCCCTTTGACGACGCTCTGCTTTCTTCACACCACCGTATACGAGCGGAAGTTCAACATTTTCTACTGCTGAAAGACGCGGCAGCAAATTAAAGTGCTGGAACACAAAGCCAATATATTCATTACGAATTAAAGCAAGCTTTGACTCGTCTGCTGTTAAGATATTCACATCATTCAGCATATATTCGCCTTCTGTTGGACGATCTAAACAACCGATAATATTCATAAGCGTTGATTTACCAGAACCAGACGGTCCCATAATCGAAACGAACTCACCACTTTGAATCGTTAAACTAATACCGTGCAAAATCGGCACTGCCAATTTTCCTTGATAATACGTTTTAGCAATATTATTTAACGTAATCATTTCTCTTTCACTTCCATTCCGTCATACACGTCGTCGGAAGGATTTTTAACCACCTTTTGCCCCACTTTTGCGCCTTCAACAATCTCTGTCCAATCTCCATCAGTAGAACCTTTTTTCACATTTTGTTTACGAAGCTTCCCTTTCTCTTCAATATAAACAAATGCATCATCGCCTTTTTCTACAATGCTCTTAGTTGGAACAGCAATCATCGTCTTATTCTCTAAATTTACTTGCAATGAAACATGATAACCTGGAGATAAACCGTCTTGACTATCAAGACTTGCTTTATATGTATATTGGGACATATTTTGAGTCGCTTCACCCATACCACCAGCTTGAGCCATCTCTGCACTCGTTGGGAATTCACTTACCTCTGTAATTTTACCTGTCCACTTCTTCTTATTATTTGCTTTCGCAGTTACAGTAAATGTTTGATCTGATTGAATTTGTGACTTTTGAAGCTCAGTTAACGTCCCTTGAATTTGGAATGGTTCTTTAGACGCCACTTGTAAAAATGCTTTCCCTTGACCACCTAACGCTTGAGATGAACTTTGCGCCGCATCTTTATCTAACTTTTGAACGACACCAGTAAAATTACTATAAATCGTAAGCTCTTTCTGCTTTTTACTTAACTCTTCTTTCTGCAACTTCCCTTTTTCTTTCTCAAGATCAGTTGTCTTTTGCGCCATCTCTAACTCACTTACTTGCTCTTCCATCGGATCTGTTACTTCTTTCCCAGCTCCGCTATCTTTCACCTTCTTAATTTCTTTCTTGAGCGAATCAATCTTCTTCTTCCCTTGATCATAACGCATATCCGCCATCTTCTGATCAAGCTCAGCTTGCTTCATTTGCAAATTAATCTCTTCATTATCATAAGAGAATAACTTCGCACCTTTCTCAACCTCTTGTCCTTCTTTTACCTCAATATCTTTCACTTTTCCTTTAGTTGGATCTGCATAAAAACTTTCAATATTCCCAGGCTTCACCTGACCAGAAATTAACTTCGTATTATTAAGCTTTCGCTCCGTTACTTTCTCAAAGCTTACAGCATCAGCAGATGTTGATGCTCCCTTCTTCTTACCTTGCATAATAAAAATATTAACTGCTGCTACAATAACAATTAGTGCAATAACCCCGATAATAATCCATTTCTTCTTCTTGTTTGGAGTACGAACCGTATTTGGTATCATTTTCTCGCTCCCTTTATAACTTAATAGTTTAATATAAAAATTGTATAAAACTTTCTGAAAATAAATTACATATTATTACATTCTTTTTACAAAGTTTTACACATCCATTTATATTGTAACAAAAATTCCAATGATTAGAAATATGACATATTGTCTTTTAAGATAGATTTAAGGAAAGATTATATTAATATAAAAAAAGCTATCCAAAATAATAATGGGATAGCTTTTTGAACAAAATATTATGCCGCTTTAGGGGCGTTTCTCTCATGTCCACGTTGCACGATGAACAAGAAGATTGTTGATAAAATTGCACCTGTTAATAATAAGATGAAGCAACCGTCCCAGCCAGAACGATCAACAATAACACCGATTGCTGCGTTTGCTACAAGACTTCCGCCTACATAACCGAACAGACCACACATACCAACTGTCGTACCTACTGCAAATTTCGGTACTAATTCCATCGCACTTAAACCGATTAAGAACTGTGGTACATAAATTAAACACCCGATAATAGAAACTGCAATACTTACAACAAGTATGCTAGTTGCTTGCCAATATACAAACGTACCAATAACAACTCCGACCATACTAATGATACATAATGGCATGCGTTTTCCTTTAAATAATTTATCACTTAAAAGACCAACGATTAATGAACTTGGAATTGCCATACCTTCAAAGATTGCGTATGCTGCATGTGCTTCATTTTTTGAGAAACCTTTAACTGTCGTTAAATAAAGTGGAACCCAGTTAATAACACCGAAGCGAATTAAATACACAAATGCATTTGCAATACATAGGAACCATACAAATTTATTTTTCACTACATACTTCATTAAAATTTCTTTTGGTGACATCTTGTTAGCATTATCTGCTTTTTCAAGATTTTCATAGTCATTACGATACTCATCAATTGGAGGAAGACCTTCTGATTCTGGTGTATCCTTCGCATTAATCCAAACAAGAACTGAAATTACCATTGCGATAATCGCTGGGAAAATAAACACGCCGCCTTGCCAATGATTTTCACCAAAAATAGCTACACCAATTCCGACAAGTGGTGGCACAAGCATTCCGCCAACGTTATGTGAAATATTCCAAATACCTGTTTTCGTACCACGTTCTTTCTTCGAAAACCATTTCGTCATAACGATACTACAAGGGGGTGCTCCCATACCTTGTACAATACCATTTAGAACAAGTAGTGTAACAATCATTCCAAATGACGATGCAAAACCGAAACAAATATTTACAAGCCCTGATAAGAATAAACCGACTGCGATAAAGCGCTGGGCGAAAGCCTTATCTGACAAATTCCCCATAAAGAACTTACTAAATCCATAAACAATTGCCATGATTGAACCTAGTAGTCCAATTTCAGCTGTACTAAATCCATATTCTTGTACTAAATACGTACTTGATAACGTAAAGTTACTACGAACTAAATAATAAGCAGCATACCCAACTGAAATTCCCATCAATACACGAATACGTAATAATTTGTATACTCGATCAATCATATCTGCTGGCAATCTCTCAATTGCAGGTGCTGGCTTAAGCCATTTAAACATATTCTTTCGTCTCCTTTTCTCACTTCTGAGAGAGACGCTGTCTATTCCATATCTCGATTATTCCGCTATTTGATATATTTTGGTTTGTTCTTCTAACCGGCTGTCCTTCTATTTCTTTCTCGTTCTTCGCAAACATCGTTGGTACGCCAAACGAAACCTTTTCTAAAATGTGACCCGCTTCTTCTGATAAACAATAATCAATAAATAAATCCGCAATAATACCATTCGGTGCACGTTTTAGTTTCGAAATCGCATTAACAGATAACCCTGTTTGCTCAGGTACAATACTTACAATTGGAAAGCCTTGTTTTTGAAGCATTCTCTGATCTCCCATGAAATTGATGCCTATCATATACTCACCGCTCGCAACAAGTTCTGCCGGTATGTAACCATTCACCGTTACTTCACCAACTTGCCCTGCAAGGTTCTTCACATATCCCTTCGCTTCTACTTCACCTACAGTATCAATAAGTGATTGAAAAAACGTATATGCTGTTCCTGAGACATTTGGATCTGGCATTACAATCTTTCCCTTATATACTGGATTTAATAAATCTTGCCACCTTGATGGATAAGGAAGTCCGAGCGGTGCTATTTCTTCATTCCACCGCTCTTTATTGATCGCAATTGCCAGCTTCTCCACTTCATAACCGTACCAATAACCGTCTTTATCTTTAACAGTTTTTGAAATACGGTTCGCATGCTGACTCATAACAGGAATAGATAGATTTTTTTGCTTCATCATTTGATGCGCGTCTACCGTACCGCCAATAATAATATCTGCTTTCGGATTTCCAGCTTCCTCTTCTACTCTCCGAAGAAGCTCTTCTGTCGAAAGGCGAATAAATTCATACGTACAGCCGCGTTGTTTACAAAATGATGAAAGCAAAGCTTCACCAACTTCCTCACGAGCTGCTACATACGCAACAAGATGACGATCATCCAAAACAGGGAGACCACTTTTATTATATTTAATAGAGGTTGTATCTCGAGAGCAACTAGACATCGCTCCTCCAATTACTAGCAAAAAGAAGAAAAAGGCTATCTTTCTCATGACACATTCTCCTTTACAAATAAATTTGCGAGGGAGCTTTTCATATACATGACATTCCCATTATTATCGCCGAGATATTGCACAACAAAGTACGATGGATATACAGAAATAGTAAGAATGTCTTCCCGCTCATTCTTTATACGCTTCCCTGTTTTATAAGCGGTAATATAAGCAATCGGTTCATTCTGTGATTGTAATAATTTCTGTATTTCTCCGTAATCTGTAATTTGCTTTGCGTACCGAATCGAATCAAGTATGTGCGTAAGATTCATCGCACGTTCTACATCACCTTGGCGTACTATGACATCCTGTGCTGACGCAAAAAAATCACTAATACGTTCTGGTGTATAATACAGGCTTAACAAATACGTTTGAAATGCTGAAATCATTGGATCCGTACCATTCTTTCCGTACATATCAGCCCCGTACTGGAACAAGTCACCTACTGCAAAAGTACGTTTATTTCCATTCAAGTACGTTACTTCTCCAGTAAATACTTGTTCTTGATTCTTAGCTTCTCTCGGTTCTATTTGAATTCGGTCAAAGAATGAAACAATCGTATGCAAACGAACTTCATCCGTTATAACAATTTCTCCCCACTTTTCATGCCTAACCTTCATTTCAGTAGGCAGGGATTCATTCACCCTTTGTAAAACAGTTTGTTTGTCATTCACTATTGTGATTCGATTATATATTTGCTTCTCCATCACATAAAACAAAATAAGAGAAATAATTATACAAAGGACAAACATAAGAATTTGAAATGATAGCCTTTTCATTTCTGCCTACCTCCAAGATAAAAAAACGTTGTTTCGAAAATACCGCATAATTGTTTCATAAATGTATCATTTAACCGCTTTCAAGTTTTTTATGTCTTCCATCCGTCTCGGAAGCAAAAATGTAATAAATATTGTAGTACCAATCTCTTCACTACTCTCAATCCGCATACTTCCGCCCTGCTTATTCATAATCTCCTGGCAAATATACAAACCGTAACCATTCCCGTAACTAGAAGGAAGGACTTTACCTTCTGACGATTCATTCCACTCTGCAAGCACACCTTCATCTATACCAATGCCATCATCATGAACAAAAACCTTTGCCTCGCGTTCATTTACAATTACATTCATACGAATTTGTGTAGCATCGCTATATTTTATCGCATTATCAAGCACGTTTAAGAAAATCTGTTTCGTCTTATCGAAATCTGCAACAACATGTACATCTGTTAACTCATTTATCACTTCAATCTCGAATTTCTGCAGGCGAGGTTTCACAATTGAAACTGCTTCTTCGGCTAATTCCTTTACATTCACAACTGTAGGTGACACTTCAAACGTACTCTTCCCGTACTTTGAAGACTTAAGCAATTCCTCTACAAGTGATAATAAACGCTCACTTTCTACAGCCACATAACGCAGGCTTTCCTTTACATCTTCCTTCGCCTTTAACTTCGGAATTAAATCCACATAGCCAATAATCGCCGTTAGCGGTGTTTTTAGCTCATGCGTAATGCGGTCTAAGAAATCTTTCTGCTTCTCTTTCTCCTCTTTCAATTGCTTAATATGCAGTTCAATTCCATCAGCCATCGCATTAAAAGATGCTGAAAGCTGAGCAATTTCCACATATTCATTTAGCTCAATCTTGCTTTTATAATCCCCATTCGCAAGCCGCTTTGCCATTTGTCTTAACTGATCAATCGGCTTATGAAGAGACTTTGCCAAACGAATTGCAAAGAAAATACCCGCAGCTACTAGACAAAGAGACGTCATTAAGAACGTCCAACCGACATTTGTTAAAACTTCCTTTTCACCCGTTAATTCATTTATAAAGCGAACACTTCCAATGACATCGTTTCCATAATAAACTGGGCTTGAAAACAAAAGAATTGGAGCTGGGTCTCCCTCTTCAAAAACATAAGACTTCTTCCCCTTCAAAGAACTCTCAATATCAATGTTCCGATGAAGAAGTGCTCCTTTTTGCGTATCCGCAACAACATCTCCATTCTTCCCAATCATCTGTACACGGACATCCATGCGCTTTGCTAAATACGAAGCAATTAAAAGTGAATTCGGACCGAGCGTCTCTACCTCTGCTTCCTTCTCTAAATAATTCATCGTATAAATTTGTGCTTCTACACTTAACTTCTCTAAAGAATTTGCCGCGTTATGATACATATTCTTTTCTAACGTAATATAAACAACTGCGTACAAAAGAACAAAAATCGGGATTAACAGTCCCACTATTCCAAACACCATATTCCTTTTTAAAGACATACCATCACCACTTAACAATCTAGTTTATAGCCAACGCCATAAATTGTCTTAATATATTCCCCGCTATTCCCTAGCTTCTTCCGCAGTCTTTGCACCATAATATCAACCGCTCTCGTATTTCCGATATACTCAAACCCCCATACTTTCTCAAGTAACTCATCTCTCATAAATACACGCTGCGGATTGGAAACAAACAACTGACATAAATTAAACTCTCTGTACGTTAACTGAATTTCTTGTCCACTAACATGTACCTTTCTTTCCTTAGGACAAATCGTTATCTCTCCTGCCCCAATTACTTCATGACTTACCGTTACCTCTGCCTTCTTCACACGCCGCGTCATATTCTTGACCCGAAGAATAAGCTCCGCATAATTAAACGGCTTCGTCACATAATCATCCGCACCAAGCTGCAGACCAAGCAATTTATCATTCATCTGACTCTTTGCAGTTAACATGAGCACTGGAATATCCCTATTCTTCTCACGGAACAAGCGAAGCAACTCATACCCATCTGTATCTGGAAGCATAACATCCAAAATCAGTACATCCGGTCCTTCATTCCATTTCGCTAAAGCTTCTCTTCCATCAGCCGCCGTGAGCACTTCATATCCTTCCATCTCCAACTGCATCCGAATCAAATTACGAATACTCGATTCATCATCAACTACAAGTATTTTCATTATTCTCCTCCTTCCATCTCGTATTATAGTACAGTTTAGTATAGCAAAAATCATACAAAAAAAGAGAGGGTATTGTCGAACATATGTTGAACGACAATACCCTCTCTTTCACTTATTATATTTTATTTAGCATACCCGTTAGGTTGCTTCTGATGCCAATTCCAAGCATGCTCAATGATTGTTTTCACATTTACATACTGAGGATCCCATCCTAACTTCTCTTTCGCTTTCTGAGAAGAAGCAACTAAACGTGCTGGATCTCCTGCACGACGTGGCGCTACTTCAGCTGGAATTTCATGATTTGTAACTTCACGAACTGCATCAACGATTTCTTTCACGCTGAAACCATTACCATTTCCTAAGTTATAGAAATCACTCTCTCCGCCGTTCTGTAGGTCTTTAAGCCCTAAGAAGTGAGCTGCCACTAAATCTTCAACATGAATATAATCACGGATACAAGTACCATCTGGTGTATTATAATCCTCACCAAACATCATAATCTTCTCACGTTGCCCTAACGCCACTTGCAGCACAAGAGGAATTAAATGCGTCTCTGGACGGTGATCTTCCCCAATAATACCATTTGGAGTTGCACCAGCTACGTTAAAGTATCTGAAAATCTTATAACGTAAATTAGAAGCTTGGCTATACCAATGAAGCATCTTCTCGATTGCTAACTTCGTTTCTCCATACGTATTCGTTGGATTTGTCATCGTTTCCTCAGTAATAAGGTCTACATCTACCTCACCATACGTCGCCGCAGTAGAAGAGAAAATAAACTTATCTACCTTAAACTCATCCATTACCTCTAATAAGCAAAGTGCACCATACACATTGTTATTGTAATATTGAAGAGGCTTCTCCATACTAACTCCAACTAAAGAATCCGCTGCGAAATGCATAACCGCCTCAATACTCTCTTGTTTAAAAACATCTCTTAAAAATGCTTTATCACGAAGATCTCCATTATAAAACTTCGCACCTTCCGTAATTGCATCCTCATGACCCGTTTGTAAGTTATCTACTACTACTACAGATAAACCTTCGTCTACTAATTTTTTCACAGCGTGAGAACCGATATAACCAGCTCCGCCGCAGATTAGAACTGAGTTCATTGTCTTCCTCCTACATATATTAGGATTTCTTATTCACTCTCTTATTATAAAAGGTATACGATTGCTCGTATACCTTTTGTGTACCTTTATTACTTAGCAACGAAATAATCCGTTACATATTGTGCCCAAACTTCGTGGCCTTTAGCACTTGGGAAACCAAACTCTTCTGTTAAGTATGGCAGGATAGACTTCGTTGCTGCATCAGGCCATGCTCCCCAATGATCCACATATGTATAACCATTTTGCGTCGCAAATTGCTTTAATGCCTCAATTGCCTTCGGATAATTCTTCGCACCATACACTGGGTTTGGTGGTTGAATCATAATCGTAGCACCCTTTGCGCTAGTAGAAAGTGCTTGCACAAACTTCTGTGCACTCACAACAGAGTTTCCATTACCAGTTTTACCATTGTCAGTAATAAACGGCGGCTCGAATAAAATCACATCTGGATTTTCTTTCGCAATCTCTTTATCACGTTTATTCGCAATTAACTCGTCTGTGCTTTCACCCTTATATTCCTTTACCGTCACATTCCATAAACCTTTGCCATAAGCATTTTCTAAATTAGCCGTTAACTTCGCTGCCCAAGCATCTTTTTCAGATGAAGAAGCTTCATCACCAACAATAACAAGATTTACCACCTTTTTATCCTCAGCAGCTTTCTTTAACTTCTCTTTCACTGCATCTGGTAAATTCTTCGCATATGCTTCATTAAAAGATGACTTCGCATCTTGTTTTTTCTCTGTTTTCTTCGCTCCACTATCTTTCACTTCAGAATTCGTTTTCATTACTTCACTCGTCTGCCCCGTCGCATTCGCAATCTTCTTATTCCAGTACAATTTACCGCTCACAACCGAAGCGACAAACAATACAAAAATAACTAGGACAAGTACTGCTTTCTTATTCATCGATTCACCTCATCTATTATTCTCACAACATATAATACTAATATAAATTCACGCAAAAATAAACCCAACTCCTACCAATGGAGTTGGGTTATTACACATTACTTAGTCAATTCAAGATGCTCTCTTAACTTATTCGTAATATCTTGTTTCGCTGCATCCGGAACGTAGTAGTACCAAATACCATCAGCGGCTTTGTGACCGTCACCTGGGATTTGAATTTCTTCGCTGTTCTGCATACAATCTTTATAGTTCTTTTGAATCTCAAACATTTGGTCTTGCGTTAAACTTGTTTTAACATTTTTCTCAATCGCTTTTAACACATCACCGTAACTTGCTAGAGAGGATACACTTGCACCCTTTTTAATTACGGCTTGGATAACTTGACGTTGACGCATTTGGCGACCGAAGTCACCGCGTGGGTCTTCGTAACGCATGCGGGAATATCTTAATGCTTCCGTACCATTAAGATGTATATTTCCTTTAGCGAATTGTGATCCTTCATATTTAAATTCTAAATCATTATTAACATCTACTCCACCAACTGCATCAACAACATCTTTAAAGCCAGCCATATTCACTTCAATATAATGATCAACTGGTACATCAAGGAAATTCTCTACCGTTTTTACAGACATATCAATTCCACCAAAAGCATACGCATGATTAATCTTATCCTTTTTACCTTTACCTACAATTTCTGTATAAGAATCACGTGGAATACTAGTGATTTTCATAGACTTTTTTTGTGGGTTTAGCGTGAATAACATCATTGAATCTGAACGCCCTGTCTCTTCCGCTCTTTGATCCACACCCATTAATAAAATAGATATTGGCTTATTATCTGCAACATCTACTTTCTTATCACGTTTTTCAGACTTATCACGATCTAATGGCTTATGTACTGCATCTAATGTATTTGATACATTAGAATAAACATAGTATGCGTATGCCCCTCCCGCAATTACTAGAAAACCTATTATACCTAAAATCCAAAATAAAATTTTCTTTTTCATATTTTTTACCTTCTTTAATTTTTATTTATAACTAATTATGCATTATTGCTATTCACCATATTACAACAAATACATTTATAAATAAAATCTTTTTTATTTCTTATGGTTGTAATGAAAGTTCACTTTTTATTTGAGTAGTTGATATATCTTCAGTTCTTGGTAAATAAACCACTTCGCAATATTCTTTTAAAAAATCAAATTTCCCTTCCCAATCATCACCCATAACAAATACATCAATTTCATACTTTATGATATCTTCAATCTTTTGTTCCCAAGTATTTTCCGATATTACTAAGTCCACATATCTAATGCTTTCTAGTAGCATTTTTCTCTCTTCAAATTTAAAATAAGATTCTTTTCCTTTTAATGAATTAAATTCATCTGTTGACAATCCAACTATTAAATAATCACCTAGATCTTTTGCTCGCCTTACTAAATTTATATGGCCATAATGTAGTAAATCGAATGTTCCATATGTTAGAACCCTTTTCATAATTCGGCACTCTCCTAATTAAATTATTTCATTACTAATTTTTTTATATCTTTAGATACTGTATTAGGGGTTAATATAATTCCACCTAAATATATTAAAAATATGATTAAA
>NZ_QOZX01000159.1:0-615 GCF_008368895.1 Bacillus sp. BB081 | reverse complement strand
CCAGGTACAAGTGCACGTCCGAAAGTGTAATACGGATTACTTACTTTTTTCAAAATGGACTGTGCGGCTAACTTTGCCATGCGTTCGATATCGACTTCAACAGTCGTGAGTGGGGGCCGGGTTAATGTGGCATAGATATCATTATCAAAGCCGGTCACAGAATAATCTTGAGGCACATGGTAACCCAAGTCCTGCAATTTGTTAATTAGATTATGCGCGACCTGATCGCAGTTACAGACAAACGCACTTGGCATAGGATCAGGTAACTGAATATCAATATAAACGCCATCTTCATCACGGTCATCCAATATCCATTGTTGTTGCAAAGGGATTCGATGTTCCAACAACGATTTGTAATATCCTAGAAAACGGTCTTGAATACTACTGGTCGAGTGTAAAGTACCGACATACGCAATATCCCGATGACCACCTCGAATCAACAAGTTCGTTAACTCATACGCACCGTAAAAGTTATCGGTAACCACAGCATCCATTTCTACATGCTCATCATAGAAGTCGAGAAAGATTTTGGGTAATTGCATTTCTTGCATGGCTTCAATATAGGGCTTGCCAATCTGCCCCAAAATAATCAAACCATCTATCTTTTGTTCATAA
>NZ_QOZX01000158.1:0-635 GCF_008368895.1 Bacillus sp. BB081 | reverse complement strand
TGTATGATGTGCGGCAAATGAAGCTGTTTTGACCCAGCCTTCTTCTTCATTTTCGCTATCATAATAGACCACTCCATATGAAGCATCAAACCATTTATTCATTTTGGTTAGTAATGCAGAAGATAGCGATTCTATACGATCAGATTCTTGAAAACGAGTTGATGCAATCGCAATCTGGTCTTTGATCCAATTCTCATGCTGGACATGATCCAATAATTGATTGGTCGCTGTACCCAGTTCTGCAATCTCATCACGGGTACGAATAGTGATCCGTTTGTTCAGATCGCCACCTTCACCAATATCATGAATCGTATCGGTGACATCGCGTAATGTTCGTACAATCTGGCGAGCAATCACCCATGCTGTTATCAACGATACAATCGCAACTACAATCCACAAGGTCACCATCGCTACAAATAAACGTTGATTGCTAGCAGCAATACTTTCAATACGTGCATCTGTGAGTGCTTTTTCAGTTGTCCGAAAAGCTTCTAGCTCACTGCGTAATCGATCAATCTGTTGCTTACCCGGATCGACTTTGAAAAATTGCGTAATTCCAGCTTCATCGTTATTACGTCTCATCTGTAGAACAGGATCGCCGGCATCTTCAATCCATTTCTCTATACCTGACTTGA
>NZ_QOZX01000157.1:261-889 GCF_008368895.1 Bacillus sp. BB081 | reverse complement strand
CATAAGCGTGATTTGCCATGGAGACGAAGTCGTAACCCTTACCATATCTGGATCTCTGAAATTATGTTACAGCAGACACGTGTTGATACTGTAATTCCTTACTTTACTCGCTTTATCGAGAAATTCCCGACGGTAGAAGCATTAGCGACTGCACCGGAAGAAGAAGTGTTAACCAGCTGGGAAGGGCTAGGTTATTACTCACGTGCCCGTAATCTACAAGCAGCGGCGCAACAAGTTGTAGAGCGTCGTGAAGGCATTGTACCGAATACACCAGAAGAAATCTCTGCCCTTAAAGGAATAGGCCCGTATACTGCGGGTGCAGTGCTTAGTATTGCTTATGGTGTTCCTGTTCCAGCCGTAGATGGTAACGTGATGCGTGTATTATCGAGATACTTCTGCTTAGAAGATGATATTGCTAAAGGGCCTACACGGGTCAAAATGGAAGTGCTCGCTAAAGAGTTAATTCCACGTGGTCGTGCTTCGGATTTCAATCAAGCGTTAATGGAACTTGGAGCTATGGTATGTACCCCCAAATCTCCGGGTTGCCTTACCTGTCCGGTGATGAAGCATTGTGAAGGACGAATGAATGGGATGGAGCTTATATTGCCGATCAAAACCAAATCCAAAC
>NZ_QOZX01000157.1:0-241 GCF_008368895.1 Bacillus sp. BB081 | reverse complement strand
ACATCGTTTACTGGCTCTGGTCGAAGGAACAGGAGAACGTGCAGAACAAGTATTAATTCGCCAGCTACAGGATTACTTGCACGCATTTGGGAGTTGCCTCATATTCTTGCAGACGATTCCAAAAAAGCAGGTGCAGGTGCAGACTTGCCGGATACAGATGCAATGAAGCGCTTAACCCATGGGATTCATAACGAAGGAGTAGATATCCAACCTCTAGAGCCGTGGATTACATAAGAGCATA
>NZ_QOZX01000156.1:0-572 GCF_008368895.1 Bacillus sp. BB081 | reverse complement strand
CGTTTTCATGCACATCGTGCAGATGATATCGCGACAGCACTACGATTAGGACATGAATTTGACTTGGATATTACCATTGAGCATACAACCGATGGGATTAAGATTGCCAAAGAATTAGCGTCATCAGGTCGATATTGCAGTGTAGGTCCTACCTTATCTTCACGTAGTAAAGTGGAACTGCGTAACCTTTCTTGGGAAACGTATCCTGCTCTGTATCAAGCAGGGGTGCCGATATCAATCACAACCGATCATCCTGTATTACCTATTCAATATTTGCCAACATCAGCCAAAATGGCTATTCAAGCAGGATTGCCACTAGATGCCGCATGGGAAGCGTTAACGATTCAAGCGGCTCGTCATTTGCATCTAGCCGATTCTACAGGCTCACTAAAAGTAGGCAAAGATGCAGACATCGTGATCTGGAATACGCATCCGCTTACCGATTCAGGTGAAGTGGCTCTGACGATGGCAGGCGGACAAATAACATTTGAGCAGTCTGAACCGCAACTATAAATAGACAAAAAGTACACATCACTTATAGTACAAAATGTTAGCAAAAAATGAACTTAAAG
>NZ_QOZX01000155.1:0-882 GCF_008368895.1 Bacillus sp. BB081 | reverse complement strand
AATAATATCTTGATCGATTCCTGCTCCTGTATCTTCTACACTGATGAGTACTTGATCGCCATGATCTTTAACCGACAATGTTACTGTACCGGAACCTTTACCTTTCAAAATGCCATGTACTATCGCATTCTCCACTAATGGCTGAATAATAAGACTGGGGATTTTCACTTCTACTTCTTCATCCACATCATAGATCACTGTCAATTTATTACCAAATCGTGCTTTTTCAATCTCAACATAATTCACAACCTGACCGAGTTCTTTATTAATATCGATCAATTGGTCACTCCATTCCAGACTATGACGAAGATAACCGGATAGATTGATAATCATTTCACGGGCATAGTTAGGATCGATACGGATGGACGATGCTATCGCATTGAGAGCGTTAAATAGAAAATGAGGATTGATACTGGTCTGTAATGCTTTAATTTCAGCTTTGTTTGCCATTTCTTTCATCTGCTCAATCCGAGACACTTCCATCAATGTAGAAATGATCTGAGAAAGACCTACTGCTAATGTTTGTAAAGAATATGTTATTTTATGCGCTTTACGGTAATAAATCTTGAGTGCACCTGTAACGATCCCTTTTTCAGTCAAAGGAATAATAATTAACGATTGAATATTAGGCACTTTGCCTTCCATATCGTTATTGCTAATCATAATCTCACCGCTACGAATCGTCTGCTTGGTCGCATCAGTAATAATCTCATGCCCGATATTGTAGTGATCTTCGCCAAGTCCTACATAAGCTAAAATGAGCTTGCTATCTGTAATCGCTACAGCATCCGCTTGAATATCTTCTTTAATAATACCGCATATTTTGCGCAATGATTCGCTATTAATGGATCTGAAATAAGGAAGTGTTTTATTGGCAATATC
>NZ_QOZX01000154.1:0-736 GCF_008368895.1 Bacillus sp. BB081 | reverse complement strand
CACCTCATCGAATTAGTTTGTAGCGAAAAATCGCATATATCATTTTTTGTGAAAAAAGAATAAAATCATCCGAAAAAGCTCAACAAAAAAGACAGAGAGAAAAGGAAATAAGCAGGTACTATACCTGAAATATTTCTTTTTCTCCCTGTCCTTGATACCTGAGAGTTACCTTGTGCTCAATAGCTTATAAGCAACAAGTTTCCCCTTGGGTGATTGGTTGTTATCATTCGGATATTCGTCGGTGACCGAATGATGCCAATTCTCTCCAGAGCTGCGTCCGGTACAGGTCCCTTTTACCTGAGAGATTCACCATTACTGGCTTACTCCTTCGGCGCTGTCATGGTTCTGAACAGTCTCTCCCTGTACTTTCATTCGCTACATATGATGTTATGTATTTCCGAACATTAAGTATTGAAACAGTGATGAATGTATGTATATTATATTAATACTTGATTCAAAAAGCAATGTCAAGAGTATTGACAGTATAATCTGCCTTGCTATACGCTTGTGTGCATGAAGACATTACAACCATGAACCGGAGGAATGAAAAATGAGTGAGATTAAAGATCAATTGCTGTATAGTGCAGAACATGAATGGGTAGAGCGTATTAGTGATGATACGGTTCGTATCGGTATTACTGATTTTGCTCAACATCAGCTAGGAGATATCGTATTTGTTGAATTGCCACAAGCAGGTGCAGAAGTTGCTTCTGAAGCTGTGATCGGCACGATTGAA
>NZ_QOZX01000153.1:0-835 GCF_008368895.1 Bacillus sp. BB081 | reverse complement strand
CAATTGCACCAGGTGTTTCAGTTACTAATTTCTTAACTGTACCTGAAGAATCTTCTTGAATCGAACCCGCTAAATCTTCTACTTTTTGACCCAAAGCAAATTTCTCATAAGTTGCACGAGTACCGGAGCTACTTGGACGGTTAACGATAACGATCGCTTGATCTTTACCACCAACATCTTTCCAGTTTTTCACTTTACCTGTGAAGATATCAACCAATTGTTGTTTTGTTAAGTTCGTTACACCAGCTGCTTCGTTAGCTACTGTTGCAATCGCTACAACTGCTACTTGGTGATCAACCAATTCTTTTGCTTTATCAGCATCTAATTTTTCTTCTGCAAATACATCAGAGTTACCAATGTTTGCTTGACCTTCGGATACTTGAGTTAAACCTGTACCACTACCGCCACCTTGTACTTGAACGGAGACGTTAGCATATTTTGAATCTGCCATGAATTTCTGAGCGACTTGATCAACCAATGGTTGCAATGCAGTCGATCCTACAGCAAGCACGGACCCGCTAAGTTCTGTACCTGTGGAAGCTTCTCCTGTAGTACCAGTTGTTGACCCTGACCCTGTAGTACCTGTGTTAGAACCACAAGCAGCAAGCACAAGAATCATCGTCAGTGTAAATAATAAAATTGGCAGTTTTCTAGACATCGTTTAAATCTCCTCCCCCTAATTAAAGGACCATACGTTTATGTTTTTTTTTGACTACTCACTTATTGTAGGGTGGCAATGTTAGGTGTAAGTCCGAGTTTTGTAAACTCTGTATTAAAATTATAATGAATAATGTATTCCATACTTCGATCATATTTGAAATGTTTTGCAATTATA
>NZ_QOZX01000152.1:0-804 GCF_008368895.1 Bacillus sp. BB081 | reverse complement strand
TCCTGTATCGATTTGGTATGTAGTTTATTTTTAGAACGGCTAGCCGATGTCGTACTGTTGGCAGTTCCCATTTCTTCCTCCTTACATAATGCTTTCTTTAGTAACACGTTTAAAAATGCCATTCGCTGCAAACAACAAGAACAGACTAATCACCGAGTTAAAAATATTGATCGCTGTACCGAATGAATAACGACCCATGGACAGTCCATAATTAAGCGCATACAAATCAAGAACTTCAGAATAATCAATGACCATATGATTACCTAGCAGAAATTGCTTTTCAAAGCCATTACCTAGCAGGTGACCAATAGACATAATGAGAAGCACAATAATGGTCGGTCGGATGCCCGGTAGTGTAATATGCCACATTTGTTTTAGACGGCTGGCACCATCTACTCGTGCAGCTTCATATCGTTCGGGCCCAATGCTTGAAATAGCAGCCAAATAAATAATTGCGTTCCAACCCGTTTCTTTCCAAATATCTGCACTGGTGACGATATACCAAAGACAATGTCCTTGAGACATAAACGGAATCGGCTGATCGACCAGATTGAGACCTAGCAATATACTGTTTACAACACCACCATCTGTGGACAGCATTTTGGTAACAATCCCTGCTGCAACTACCCATGATACAAAGTGAGGCAGATAAGATACGGTCTGTACAAATCGCTTCATTACCCCAATGCGGACTTCATTAAGTATTAAGGCAAAAATGACTGGTACTACAAATCCTGCCACCAGCCCCATGAAACTCATTGCCAGTGTGTTACGAAGAACCTGATAGAAGTGGTCATCTTGAAA
>NZ_QOZX01000151.1:0-711 GCF_008368895.1 Bacillus sp. BB081 | reverse complement strand
TACACAGATTAGTCCCTATTCGGTAAATCCATGTAGAAAACTTCTGTTTCTGATCATATCGATCTAAGTTTTTATACACCCGTAAAAAGGTTTCTTGTACAACATCTTCTGCTTCATGACGGTTACTTAGCATCCGATAGCCCAAATGAAAAATTTTATCTTTGTATAATTCAACGATTTCGGCAAAAGCACGCTGATCTCCTTTAAGCGCTAGTTTAACCAATCTCGTTTCTATATTATCCACCATCACTCCCCCAGACTTCGTACCCTATATGTATGTGTAGCAATAGATTTATTTTACAATCCAATACAAATCGTAATTCAATCAAGCCAAAATTGCAATCGTAATCCTGCGAATTTTAAACTTTCAGACAAAAAAAAGCCGGAATATATCATTATTTGTAGCCATAATGTATATTCCGACTATTCTAAGACTTATTCTACGATTCAACTAAAGATAAAATGTAACATCAACCCGTATTACGAAGTCCTGCTGCAATACCATTAATAGTTAACAATACTTCACGTAGCAATTCTGGATTATCTTCATCTTGCTCACGAAGTTCACGTAGCTCGTTGAGCAATTGTACTTGAAGATAACTAAGTGGATCTACATAAGGATTACGTAAACGCACCGATTCCTGAATAACAGGTACATTGTCCAAAATATCTTGTTGATGAGTAATTTTAAGAACAAGATCACGAGTACGA
>NZ_QOZX01000150.1:0-571 GCF_008368895.1 Bacillus sp. BB081 | reverse complement strand
CCCCATTCCGCGCAATGTTCGAAGTTCTCCCGTCTGTGATGACCAGTGAGAGAGTGACTGGCGCAATCTTTTGACCGATAGATCGACCGCTCGATCACTTCCATCGTAATCCATTCCCCAGACTTGCTCTATCAAGTGATCACGGGTAAATGTACGATTTGGATGTTCTGATAAAAAGAGTAATAATGATAGATCTCGTGGACTGAGTGCCACTTCAGCACCATTTAGATAGACACGTTTGGCAGCCATATCAATCACTAGATTACCAAAGTTCCGTTTACTGCCTCCATCGTTCCAGTGTGGACGACGACGCAGTACCGCATTGACCCGTGCGACCACTTCTTCAGGCATAAAAGGCTTGGTCATATAATCATCGGCTCCACCGTCCAGTCCAGTGAGTCGATCTTGAATATCATCGCGTGCAGTCAGCATAATAACCGGACAAGCACTTTTACTACGAATAATTTTGAGTAAATCCCAGCCATCCATGCCGGGTAACATAATATCAAGGATAACCAATGCAGGAGCAGAAGAATTGAATAGTTCTAACGCTTGATGACCATCCGCTGCA
>NZ_QOZX01000015.1:0-76255 GCF_008368895.1 Bacillus sp. BB081 | reverse complement strand
AGGGAGAACTGCTCTTTTTCGAAAGGGTGGTGCAAGTGGGAAAACAATCGTTCGTTGCCAGTACCAACCAAAAATATACTTGGGGTGTTACCGGAAGGTGGCATGAATGCTAGAGCGTCAAACTGTCTAGCGATAGACGAAAAGACCTAGCGTTCGAACTCAAGCCCCCACTGAAACGCTTCATCTCAGTGGGGGTAGTTGACATTAACGTTAATGAAAGGGAAAGACGTACATTATCCAAAAACATTTCATGTAGGATTTCCACAAGAAAATAATGAACAAGTAGATAAGATAAATCAAAGATTGAAGGAAGATGGATTTTCGGTTGAGGCTCCTAAACGTGCACATGCGTATACGTTTTATGTTGAAGCACCTGGCGGATTTACAATTGAAGTGATGTGTTAATTTAAAATCAAACTTTTTGATGCTTGTTTTCAATATGAAAAGTAGGAAAAGTCTGTTTTAAGTGTAGAGCTTAAACAGGCTTTTTTACTTATAGTATCGGATAGAAAACGCTAGAAGGAATCATATACAATATATATATCTGTTTACATAATAAAGTTATGCTGCGCTAGTTGTCCTAAAATACAAGTCATATATCTTGTATCCTCTCATAAATTTAAACATAGGAATTTGTCTACAAAGGTGGCGAAGCCTCATCATGAAAATTCGAATTTGTGCCACATTCATGTTGTTTCTATTTATATGGTTACATCCTTTTTGGACTTTTGCAAAAGGAGAGGAGGCAAAGGAAAGGGTCGTTTCACTTGTATATGATGATTCGGGCAGCATGAGAAATAACGATCGCTGGAAATATGCCAATTATGCTTTGCAAAGTTTAGTTGCGCTATTAGATGAAAAAGATAAATTCTCTTATGTTCCAATGAGCAAGCCGAATGATCCATTAAACATTTCGTTAACGAAGGATAAGAGACAAACAGAAATTGAGGGAATTGGAGCATGGAAAACGTATTTAAATACTCCGTTTAGCGCAGTAGAAACGGCGATGCAATCTATAAAAAAGGAAGCAGATATAGATGGAAAACGTGAATTTTGGCTTATTGTCTTAACTGACGGGGCATTTAATGATTTAGAGAAAGATAAGGTTGGCGGAAAAGAACAAATTACACAGAAGCTAGCACAGTTTAAGAAAGAAATGGATGCAAAAAAGATATCGTTACATCCAATTTTAATTACGATGGAAGAGGATTTAGGGCAGCAAGAAAAGGCACAACTAAATACGTTTAAAGAAATATGGAAGAAAGAGATAAATGGCGTTACGATGCCATCCAGTGGAGAGGATGGTATTGTAAAAAGCGTCAATCAAGTGGCAGCATTAGTTGCAAATCGTGATCCGTTCTCCTCGGTTGAATCGATTGTAAAAACGAAAGTAGTAGGAAAGAAAGTAGAGATTACAACACCATTCCCGTTAAAGCGTATGACGCTTGTACGGCAATCGCCTTCTTTGTCTAATTATCAGGTCACACAAATTTCTAAACCATTACAATTACAATCTTCTTATTCCATACATGCACCAGGAGAAGCGAAATTATTCGGAAATATAGTTCATATAAGTACGGAAAATCACGAAGTTATTAAACCAGGAACGTATACGATAGAAGTGGATCGAGATATTGAGAAAGAAGGATTACAAGTACTAGTTGAACCGGCGCTTAACTATACTGTTTCTACTTATGACAAAGACGATAGTAGTCAAAAAAATGTGGAGAAAATGTACGAAGGTGTTACTGCTGTTATTGAAGCGAAGCCTACGGAATTACCAATTCAGTCTTCATATTTTCAGTCAGAAGTAGAAATAGACGGAAAACAGTACCCGATGAAGTGGGACGATAAAAAACATGTATTTTACTACGAAACGAAGATCGATAAAGGGTTAGTGCGCGGGAAAGTTCATATGAACATAAAGGGGTTTTACAGACAGACGAAGGAATTTAAAATTGAAGTAACTGAAAAACCAAAATTATCATTGCAAACTATTACGAAAGATTATGAGGAAAAAGTAACGAATTTAGAGAATAGTAAACCGTTTATTATACAACCACAGTTAGATGGTAAGCCGATGACAGAAGAAGCTGTAAAGAAACTATTAAAATCTACTGGTGTCACATCTAAACAATCAATCAACTATGAAATAAAACAACAGGATAATCAAATTTATATTTATCCTCGCCCTCATTACTCCGACACATTCAATTTTACAGATACCGGCACCGTAGAAGCTACCATCGTAGTGCAAGATTCAAAATTACAAGAAGTAAAGAAAAATATATCACTTCATATTCAAAATGCACCGTTCTATGAAAAATATGCGCTTATTTTTAAGTTTGTAATTCCTATCACTTTATTACTGTTAGTAGTAGGAATAATCGTTTTAGGATGGATTGTTCGTCCAAGATTTCACCGAAAAGCACTATTGTATTACGAATGGGATCAAGAGGTAGCGAAAGATTGGTTATATCAATCTGAACCAGAGTTACTTAAAAATAAATGGTGGAAACACTATTTTGGCATTCCATTCCGAGCAGAAAGAAAGACTGTGCAATCCGTTACGTTTATAGCAAAGAAAGGATCGAAATCAATATTTGTAGCGAAAGAGTCACAAGTAGTAGGAATGATTATTGATGGGATGTTTATAACAGAAGATGAGGTTGGAATGGAACATAAGACGCTATATCCAAATGAACTTTTAGTAATTGATAGAGGGTATGGTAAAGAAATTTACAAATATGAGTGTGAATAGTAGATAGTGAAAAGGAGGGAGTCTTATCTTTCTCTCCTCTTTTCAAACAAGCAAGAATAGGAAGGTGGTTCACATGACGTTACAAGTTCCAACGATATTAATTGGTTTAGGTGGAATCGGTAGTACTGTGACACATCAAATATATGAAAGGCTACCTGAGGAGCGCCGAAAAAAGGTAGCAATGCACGTATTTGATACAGATGTGAATACATTGAGTAAATTTGATCATATTCGAAAGTTTAAGACGCAAACGAGTTCTAGTAAAACGCCAAGAGAGTATATTGCGGGAGATCCAACGATTCCAGAGTGGTTTCCGATGGACCCGACTATACTAGATAAACCACTGACAGAAGGGGCAGGACAGTTACGCGTCATTTCCCGTTTAGCGTTACTTGCTGCGATGAAAGAAGATAAATTGACATCCTTTTGGCAAGAAATCGAGAAGATTTTTCCGGTTACAAGCGATCAAACGGAATATGGAGTGCGTGTCATTATCGTAACATCACTAGCGGGCGGAACAGGTTCAGGGATGTTTCTACAAATTGCATTATATTTACGTGAAATGCTTCGAAAAAAACTGCAGCATCACAACATTTTAATACGTGGTGCGTTTCTAATGCCGGACGTTTTAGTTAAGACGAGAACGGTTAGTGCGAAAGAGTTTGAAACGGTGCAAGCAAACGGCTATGCCTCGTTAAAAGAATTACATGCCATTACACTCGGTTCCACTGGAGAATTATCAAAACGTGGCGGTGTGACGATTGAATTAGAATATCGACCTGATCAAGTAGATGAAGACGGAAGAACGAATCATACGATTAAACAACATCATTTACCGTACAATTATTGTTTCCTATACGATTACGAAAATCTACATGGACACCATCTGCACAATTTATCAGATTATATGGAGCAAATGGCAAATACAATTTATTTACAGTTATTTAGTCCGATGTCTGCAAATCATTTTGCACAGGAAGATAATCAAATTCAGCAATTAGCAGAATCAAGTGGGAAAGGACGATATTGCGGGGCAGGAACGGCAAAGATTATTTATCCGTATGAGCACGTGTTAAAATATTGTGCTTTAAAATGGGCTGTGCAAGGTTTAGATGAGTCTTGGCTGCATTTAGATCAACTGTTTCAAGAGAAGAAGCAAAGATATGACCAAGACGTCAAACGCGGGATGCAACGTGAAAAGCCAGAGCGTGGGAAAAGTTATTTAGAAGACTTAGAACATCTTGCTACCCGTCCAGAACAGGCTCATATTTTTTATAGACAAATGTACAATGAAACGCGTGAAGGAGCAGAGGGCGGTAAGGTCGGTGTTGCGAAATCTAAACTGTTTTTAGAGGCTGTAGAAAGTTATGTACAGCGTACGGTGCAAAAAGATGAGGAATTAAACCGACTGCAGCACGAGTGTAAAATTTCGGCTGCTAAACTGAAAATGATGGAGCAAATGAAAGGTGAAGTAGCAAGAGTGGATCATGCGGTTCGTTTATATGCGTATGCGATTCCGAGCCGCGTACATGAGCATGTAACGACACTATTGTATGACATGATTGAATCAGACCGTTTTTCACCAAGTGGTTCTGAAGGGCAGTCCTATCAACTAAATACATGGTTTTTAAAGAAAACAGATCCTGTTCATCCAGTATCAGCTCGTTTTATGTTGTATGAAATTCGAAAGCAATTAGTCGAGAAAATGAATCGACTACATGAAAATAATGAACAAAAGCGTAATTTAATTCAAAACTACGATAAGAAATTTAATGTGAGTAATATTGATGGAACGGTAACAGCTGTTCGCCGAGTAGAAATCGCGCAGCAACAAGGCTGGTTTGGAAAAATGATTAATAATCAGCAGCGTTTGTTTAAAAAAGAATTTGAAGATATTGTAACGCAGTATGTACACAAATTAAACGAGTATCGTAAAGAAATGCTATTAGAACTCGTTTATCAATCGCTTTATCAAGCAGTTAATAAAATGATTCAATATTGGGAAAGGTTTTTTGATAATTTACATGAAACGCGTGAAAATTTATTGTTTGAAATTCAAAAACGAAGCAAGGAATTTGAAGGGAAAACAAACCCAACGAATGTATACGTATTAGCTGAAGAGAAGTTGCAAGAAAAGATATGGCTAGATATGCAGCAACATTTGAATTTAGGTGTATTACCGAAAGATATATCTGCGGAAATTTATATGAGTTTATACGGGGAATATTGCCGGGATGCGAAAACAGAAGAAATTCAATCGAAAAAGGTAGAAGACTTTTATCGTGAGCACATACTAAGTTATTGCTATGATGAATTACAAATACGCTATCGTGATAAATTAGAGCTGAATATCGTTGAGGCGTTACGAAAAGAGGCGGATTATAAGAAGCGTGATCGTGATGAATACGTCCGTGAAAAAATTGAAGACTTGTTCCATTTAGCAAGTCCATTCGTTCCGAAAGTTTCCCACCATAGGGAATTACAATATTGGGGTATACATCCATCTTTAAAGAAAGAACTGCAAGAAGAATTAATTCAAGAAATGTTTAAAGAAAAAGATACAGTACATGAAGCTTTTTCGCCATTTGAAGTCATTTGTTATCGTGCGCATTATGGTTTATCATTGCAAGACTTTCCTAAGCTTTCCTCAGGGCATATTGCAAATGGATTTATGAATGATAAAGGTGATTATTTTCAGTCATACTATCGCCGTGTGAATAAGTTGAATAGTAAAAAATCTAGTTTAACGCCGCATTTAGATAAGTATTGGCACTTACCAGCATTCATGCCAGACTTAAATGCAACGCAAACGAAGTTGGATTACGATAAATGTAATCGAGCTCTTCTATATGCGTATATGTATCGCTGGATTAGTTTAGTTGCTGTTGATGGTCAGTTCGTGTATCAATATAATGGCGTTGGACGTAGCTTCTTAATTCAGTCGATGGGAAAAAATATTTCAAGTGAAAGTTACAAATTACACAGAGCATTGCTTCATAATCCGTTTATTTATGAAAACATCTTGTCCAGATTTGAAGAAGAACAAGAAAAAGCTATGATACAGGGCGGACATTTATATACACATCCGTTCGTATTAGGTGCTCAAGATATTAGATGGCTTCGTAAAGAGCATGTCCATAATATTTTAGATATGATTTTAATGTATGACCGTGAAGCGAAATATGATCCAACGTTAGAAGAAACTTCTGATGAATTATTAAGATTATTTCTTGATGAAATTGAGTTGTATTTCCAAAACTATTACGGTACAGGTGCCGATATGGTTGCAAAGAAAGAGAAAGAAATGTTTATTAAACAATTGTGGGATCGTTCGTACGCGAAAGGTTATGTTGATCCAAATAGTGCTCCTTATAAAAAGTGGCAAAATTTATTAAGCGTTCATGATGAAGAAGAAACGCCAAAAACGAATGTATAATGAATGAAAAGGGAATCCTTAAAAGTGGCAATACAACTTTAGAAAAGAGGGATTCCGATGCCGTTTTTAGGAAGTGTATATCAAATATTTGGATTGTATCCAGAAATTTATTATGGAATGATTTCAGCCGAACTTGCGGAGCAGCAAAGATTGGAACAGGCGGAAAACGAAGAACCAGAAACAGAAGCGTAACTGTATAGGAAGCTTCAAAATAAAAATGATAACACGCTACTTACTCTTTACACGTATAAGAGCAAGTAGCGTGTTTTTGCTATTTAATAATTCCATTTTCTAAAATTTTAATAGTAGGTACTACTTTCACGTTAGCTTTTGAAAAGGCACTCGGCCAATCGTTTTCAACTTCTTTCCATTCTTTATATTGAAATGCTCTCGCATAATCACCAAACCCGAATGGATCAAGTTGCTGTTTTTGAATTTTGTGGATTAAATCGTTTAAATCTTTGTTTAGTTGTTTTGTAATAAGTGAAGTTAATTTCTTTCTACCTTTGTCTATATCCATGTTGAATGTAAGTTCAGATACGGAAACTTTAAAATTCATTGCAATATTAAATTTGAAGTGGTTATCGTTATAGCCTGTGTGAATGTCACGATTCATGCTAAGAACATTTATTGTTACGAAATCGTCGCCGTCTGTATCTTTTAGATGACTATTACTTTCAACTGAATGAGAAGGGATTTTCAGTGTAAGTGAAACGGGTATATTCGCTTTCTTTTGTAATAGAAGAAGAAGGGCACTTTCATATCGATTTAAAGACATTTTATAGATTCCGCGAGAAGTTAATAATGCAGAGCCGGTAACGAGAATATCTTTTTTACCTTTTTTTATTTCTGAGATAGCAGGTGTTATACCTTTATTAAAAGTTTGCCTATGAAATTCATGGAATGTCGTAAACACGGTTCGATTGTATAGTTTGTTCGTATTAATTAAATCTGTTAAATATTCAGGAAGTGCAGGCTTATCTTTAAAGTTATTATATATAACTGAAGAAATTGGACCGTCTACTGCAACCATGCGCATATTTCCTGTGTTTTTAGGGTCGCGATACCAAACATCAAGGTAAGGCATAGCTCCTTCTTGTTTTAAAAAATTTGTGCTAAATAAAATGAGCTGTAACTTTTCTGTAGACACTAAGCCACTACTTGAACTATTAAACGTTGCTTTTGCTTCTCGAGGTGTACGTACTTTCGCTTCATGAGTTTCGTACTTTTTCTCTACATCCTCATTAAAAATAGGGTTTACGTGGTACACAATTAATTTTCCTTTTGCTTTTGCGTCAAAACCGTAAATTAATGAAATCGATTGTTTTTCTAAGTCGAGCCGATCTCCACAACCTGTTAAAAAGATTATGAGAAAGCAAAGTATAGTGAAATGAATAAAGCGTCTCATTTAAATTTTTCTCCTTTTCCAATGCTGATAAAGTGTCATGTATAAGAGAAAGAAGACTGGGAATAGAAAAACGATAAAATAACTTGCAGTTCCCCAAAAATCCCGCAGGGCACTTATTTGATAAGAAGAAGGGATATAAAAGAATAAAACGAAAACACACCCGAATAACAATAACCAAATAGGTAATGAACTCCCTTTTTTGTTAAGTAATTGATTAATTCCATCTGAGGTAGTAAAAATATAAGGAATGCAAGAATCAAAAATAATGAAGAGATAAAATGACAAAAAGATAATTTCAAACCGTTCCAGAAATGAAAAGTGAAATGGTGTAACAAGAGAAAGAGTGGGCCATAAAAACTTAGTTATACCATCTGGGCTAAAATAAACGAAAGAAACGAACGTAACTTGCAGGTAAACGAATAAAGTAATTATATTTGCAATAACGATTCCTTTTTTTGCAGATGATTTATTACTGAGATAAGGATAAAGGACAAATGCAAACTCAAATCCGAGAAAGGCAATAATAGTTGATTTTACTGTGTTGAAAACTGGTAGCCATCCCTCTTTAAGGAGAGGAAGAAGATAAACCCAATGCCCGTCTTTAAGTGGGATAAATAATAGCAATGGCATCCAGAGTGTAAATAAGACAGTAAAAACAGCATAGCGGCTAATAATAAGAACACCTTTACATGCGAGCATAACCATTGGGATAGATAATAACATCATGATTAAAAACATTGGAGATCTAGGTAAAATCCAAATGTGAATAACGTATAAGAGGGAAAAAATTAAGGATACAGCTGCAAGAACAGCATATAAAATCCAAAAAATCATTGCTACTCTTCCTAGCCACTTCCCGAGATAACGAGTTAGCACATCAAGTAAAGTATACCCGGGATGTTTTTCCATAATTTTTACAATACATAGACTGACTAAAGTAGTGATAGCGCATCCTATTATAATAGACATCCAGCCATCTGTATTCGCCCCTTGCGCAACTTCACGTGGCAGTGTAAGTACACCGAACCCTACTTGAACACCACTAATCGTTAAAATGTATTGAAATAAACTAATCTCCCTCTTTGCACGCTTTGTCACTTATCTTCCTCCGTTTCTTCTATATCGCGTTGTCGATTCTCTTGTTTTAAGTTAAGAGATAGTGGTCGTTTCTTCATTAGTTTCCATGGTAAACGTACAAGAATGTCTTTTAAATCCGAAGCAAATGACGGAGAAAAAGGACTACCATAAGGAACACCAAGTGATTCCATAGAAAGAATATGGATGATGATAACTGCCATCCCGACCATAATTCCAATGACCCCAAACAAAGAAGCGGTTATCATCATTGGAAAGCGAAGAAGCCGAATTCCTGCTGACATTTCCATGTTAGGGATGATAAAAGAAGCGACTGCAGTAATAGATACGACGATAACCATAACATTACTTACTATTCCTGCTTGAACAGCAGCTTGTCCAATGACAATCCCTCCTACGACTCCAATCGTTTGTCCAACGGGACCAGGAAGCCGAACCGCAGCTTCGCGGAGCATTTCAAGTACTAATTCCATCAAAAGTGCTTCTAATATAGGGGGGAAAGGAATTTTAGCTCGAGATTCTCCAATTGTTAACAATAATTTAAGTGGAATCACTTCATAATGAAAGGAAATCATAGCAATATAAAGTGCTGGAGCAAATATTGCAATAAATAGTCCGGTAAAACGAAGTAGTCGTATGAAAGATGGAATCATTGGCCGGAAGCTGTAATCATCTATCGTCTGAAAAAAAGATGAAAAGGTCATAGGTCCAATTAATACGCCGGGTGAGCGGTCTACAACAACAGCAATTCTCCCGTTCAAAATGTGATGGGCCGTTGTATCAGGGCGTTCGGTTATTGATAATTGCGGAAAGAGAGTATAGGAATTATCTTCAACAAACCCTTCTAATTCTCCGGTAGTAATAATGGCATCCACTTTGATTGATTCGATACGGCATGCCATTTCTTGTACAACGTCTTCGTTTGCGACGTCTGCTAAGTACAGCAAAAAAACCTTTGAAGTAGCTCGTTCACCAACAGTGAATTCCTTCACTTTCAATTCGCGATTTGGAATATATCGACGAATAAGTGCAAGACTGTCGCTCGCTACTTCATTAAATCCTTCGTGGGAGCTTTTTATGGCAGTTTCTGTTGTAGGTTCTTCAATACTTCTTTTTGGCGCCGATTGCGTATCTAGTTCTAATGCTGTAAGTTGTCCATTTATAAATAAAATGCTTTTACCATGTAAAAGGGACTGTTCAATGTCGGACCACTGCTGAACTTTCTTTATATTCCCGACTGTAACTGAGGATTTCCAACAATCATCTTCATTCCACTCTTTAAATAGGAGAGGGCGAAGAATATCAATGTTAATAACAGTTTTGTCTACAAGTCCTTCCATATATATAATTGCAGCTACTTTTCCGTTTTTTAACGGAAAAGTACGTGTAATTAATTCTGGAATACCGCTAAAGAGTTTGGACAAGTGCTTTAGATTAAGGGAAAGAGAGGAAGAGATAGATTTATTTAAACGGTGATCAGCTTGTTCTTGTGCAGAGAAAGAGTTTTCACCACGTATCCATTTATTAAAAGACTCCATTTGTTCGCTTACTCCTTGTTATGTTTTATATGGGTTATTATGGATAGTTCCGTGCTGACATATGCGTAGTTTAAATTTTATATTGTATATTTCCATCTTTAACGCTATAATTATAGTGTTAAAGATGGAATCGTGATATGACCTGTTATGAATCTATCGTTTTATTTATGAATAAATGGATTGGTATTTTAGCAAGATGTGCTAATAAACTACTCCACCATGATAATAACGTGCCGAAATGTGGTGCGTATATTTTCGTGGTGGAGTTTTTTTATTCTCAAAAAGGGGGAAAGACCATGAATAACAACATGGTTCATATTACAATTGACGGAAAAAAGTATACAGCGGAGCCCGGTTCAACGGTACTGGGTGTTATTAGTGAGAACGGGATTGAACATCCACAAATTTGTTACGTGCCAGAAGTAGATCCTATTCAAACATGTGACACTTGTATCGTAGAAGTTGACGGAAAGTTAATGCGCTCTTGTTCGACAGTGACGACAGAAGGTATGAACATTGAACGTAATTCTGCTCGTGCAAAAGAAGCGCAAACAGAGGCGATGGATCGATTGCTAGAAAATCATTTACTATACTGTACAGTATGTGACAACAACAATGGGAAC
Source organism: Bacillus sp. BB081 (assembly GCF_008368895.1). NCBI lineage: Bacteria > Bacillati > Bacillota > Bacilli > Caryophanales > Bacillaceae > Bacillus > Bacillus sp. BB081. Next base: position 65,394 of record NZ_QOZX01000015.1, on the reverse strand, counting down.
TGTAAACTGCATAATACAGCAGAATTAATGGAGATTGAACATCAAAAATATCCTTATGAACCGAAAGTAGATGTAAGTGAAGTTGATATGACGCATCCGTTTTATCGCTATGATCCTAATCAATGTATTGCATGCGGTCAATGTGTTGAGGTGTGTCAAAACTTACAAGTAAATGAAACGTTATCAATAGACTGGGAAGCGGAACGTCCACGAGTTATTTGGGATGAAGGAGTAAATATTAATGATTCTTCATGCGTGAGCTGTGGTCAATGTGTAACCATTTGTCCTTGTAATGCTTTAATGGAGAAAACGATGCTCGGTGAAGCTGGATTTATGACGGGATTAAAACCAGATATTCTAGAACCGATGGTAGATTTAATTAAAGAAGTTGAGCCTGGATATAGCGGCATTTTTGCGGTATCAGAAGTGGAAGCGGCCATGCGTGATACTCGTACGAAGAAAACGAAAACAGTATGTACATTTTGTGGTGTAGGTTGTTCATTTGAAGTGTGGACGAAAGGGCGTAAAATTCTTAAAGTACAACCTTCTTCTAATGCGCCAGTTAACGCAATTTCTACTTGTGTAAAAGGAAAATTCGGTTGGGATTTCGTAAATTCTAAAGAAAGAATTACAAAACCTTTAATTCGTAAAAATGGAACGTTTGTTGAATCTACATGGGAAGAAGCACTAAATGTAGTTGCAAGTAAATTAGGATCTATTAAAGAAGAATACGGTAAAGATGCTGTCGGCTTTATTTCTTCATCTAAAATTACGAATGAAGACAATTATGTAATTCAGAAATTAGCTCGACAAGTATTTGAAACGAATAATATTGATAACTGCTCACGTTATTGTCAATCGCCAGCGACAGACGGATTATTCCGTACAATTGGTATGGGCGGAGATGCTGGAACGATTAAAGATATCGCAAAATCCGGTCTTGTTATTATTGTAGGTTGTAATCCGACAGAAGGTCATCCTGTTTTAGCTACACGTATTAAACGTGCGCACAAATTACACGGACAAAAATTAATTGTGGCTGATCTTCGTAAAACAGAAATGGCAGAGCGTTCAGACGTCTTTATTAGTCCAAAACAAGGAACAGATCAAGTATGGTTAATGGCTGTTACGAAATATATGATTGACCAAGGCTGGCACGATCAACGATTTATTGATGAGAATGTAAACTTCTTTGAAGATTTTAAAGAGAGTCTTACAGAATATACACTTGAATATGCAGAAGAAATGACTGGTATTTCAAAAGAAATACTTATTCAAATGGCTGAAATGATTCGTGATGCAGATGGTACATGTATCCTTTGGGGTATGGGAGTAACGCAAAATACAGGTGGATCGGATACTTCCGCTGCGATTTCAAACTTACTGCTTGCAACAGGTAATTATCGTCGTCCAGGTGCTGGTGCATATCCACTTCGAGGTCATAATAACGTACAAGGTGCTTGTGATATGGGTACTTTACCTGGCTGGCTTCCTGGATATCAGCACGTTACTAACGATATGGAACGTGCGAAATTTGAAATGGCTTACGGAGTGAAAATTAATAGTGAACCAGGTCTTAATAATATTGAAATGCTGCACGCAATTGATGAAGGGAAAATGAAAGCTATGTATCTTGTCGGAGAGGATATGGCTCTTGTAGACTCTAATGCGAACCACGTACATGAAGTGTTATCAAGCCTTGATTTCTTCGTTGTACAAGACGTTTTCTTATCTAAAACTGCTCAATATGCAGATGTTGTATTACCGGCAGCACCGTCTCTTGAGAAAGAAGGTACTTTCACAAATACAGAGCGTCGTGTACAAAGATTGTATCAAGTTCTTCCTACGCTTGGAGATGCGAAGCCAGATTGGTGGATTGTGCAGGAGATTGCGAATAAATTAGGTGCAAACTGGAATTATAGCCATCCAAGTGAAATTTTTGCTGAAATGGCAAGTTTATCACCACTATTCTCACAAGCAAACTATGAAGTACTTGAAGGGTGGAATAGTTTCCATTGGGGAAGTTTTGATGGAACGAATACACCACTTCTGTTCCAAGATGGATTTAACTTCCCAGATAAAAGAGCTCGTTTTGCGATTGCTGACTGGGTACGTCCAGCTGAATTCCCAGCGGAGTTCGATCTTCACATTAATAACGGTCGTATGCTTGAGCATTTCCATGAAGGGAATATGACAAATAAATCAACAGGTATTCAAACGAAAGTACCTGGTGTGTTTGTTGAAGTTTCTCCAGCACTTGCAAAAGAACGTGGAGTGAAAACAGGTTCATTAGTTCGTCTTGTTTCTCCTTTTGGAGCATTAAAATTACGTGCCCTTGTAACAGACCGTGTAAAAGCGAATGAGTTATATTTACCGATGAACTCTACAGATAATGAAACAGCAATTAATTTCTTAACAGGTCCTGCTGTGGACGTACGTACGAACACACCTGCTTATAAACAAACGAAAGTGCGTATGGAAGTGCTAGAAGTTGATGGGGCAAATCCGATGCCAAAAGCGAACCCGCGTAACAAAAAACGTCATCCTCAAGCTGGTATTGAGGTAAATCGTAAGTGGGCACGTCCAGGGTATGTGCATTTAACGGATAAGTAGGAGGAGAAAAATATGGCTGCACCTATAAAAATGATTCAAAAACAAGAATTAACTGAGGAAGAAATAAAACAGCAAAAATTAGATGATTTAAAAGAGCTCCTAGCTAATAATGAAGAAGCTTTAAATCAAATGTTTAATATTGTTGGGGAATTAAATGACATCGGAATGCTAGAAGCTGCAAATTCTATGCTAAAGGCGAAAGAACCGATCGCAAAGATTGTTCTTGGCCAAGTGACTCGTGAGCCTGTTACGAATTTAATTAATAATATGATGGGTGCTGCGGGTGCTTTAACAGAACTTGATCCGGAACTTACGAAAAAGCTTATAGGTAGCTTGTTAGTAGGGCTAGAAGAAGGTAATGAACATCTAGAGAGTAATAAAAAAGTAGGGGTATTCGATCTTATGAAAGTATTGAAAGATCCAGATATTAACCGTGCTATCGGGTTTGGACTTCATTTCTTAAAAGGTATGGGGAAAGGGTTAAAAGACGAATAAACTTCATGAAGTGAACCTTTTCGCCCAAATGTTTGTACGAAATAGTTTGGGCGGAAGGATCATTTTGGTAAAATATATAATAAAGTAAAATGAGGCTTTTGGGAGGTATAATTGTATGTCAAAAAAAGTACATGAATTTAATGATATGATACGAAAACTTCGAAAAGAACTTTTCGGAAAAGGGCCAGAAAGAATTCATACTGTATTTGCTGAAAATATGGCGATTGCAACCCTTTATGGAAACTTAACACCTACTGAAAAATTCATTTCAAGTACGATGGACGGTGCGGAAATGGTTCATATGGCTAGAACGAAAATGATTCAAGAAGTGTATGCTGCGAATTCCCGTGAACACTTGGAGGAACTTGTTGGAGCGAAATTAGTGAATTTATTTTCAGATATGAAAGTAGAAGAGGATATTGCAGTTTCGGTATTTGTTTTTGATAAAAATATAACGTGAGAGAAGGATACTGATCGTGAAACCGATACAGGTAGAAAGAGAAATCTTTCGTTATGAACAAGGGGCGTTTAAACATATAGAGGACAGTATTGTAACAGAGTTTCCTGTCACGATTAAAATGAACGGACAGGAGTTTGTTACAATGGTTAGTACTCCAGAATATATAGAAGATATGGTAATAGGCTTTTTAGCATCTGAAGGAATCATTCGGAAGTATGAAGATATTGATGACATATGGGTACAAGAGAAAGAAGGATTTGTACATGTCACAACGAAAAAAGTGAATCCGTATTACGAACAAATGCAAAATAAACGTTATATTACTTCATGCTGTGGTATGAGTAGACAAGGGTTTGTTTTTGCAAATGATGCACTAAGCGCTAAAAAAATGAATGGTGTCCATGTACAGGTTGCTGCAGAAGACTGCTTTCGATTAATGAAAGAAATGCAGCAATCTGCGGAGACGTTTCAACATACAGGTGGCGTTCATAATGCATCTTTGTGCGATGTGAATGGCATTATTTTAAGCCGAATGGATATCGGTAGGCATAATGCATTAGATAAAATTTACGGTTATTGTTTAAAAAATAATATTTCTATAAAAGATAAAATTATTGTTTTTAGTGGTCGTATTTCTTCGGAAATATTATTGAAAGTTGCAAAAATCGGTTGTGAAATTATATTGTCAAAATCAGCTCCAACCGAGTTGGCTTTGCAGCTAGCAGAAGAATTAGGTATTACTACGATAGGGTTTATTCGGAATCAATCCTTAAATGTATATACGCATCCAGAGCGTGTTATAAATATAAAATAAGTAAAAGCGAGGCAATAAATATGAAATCTGTCACATTAGACAAACTACAACGCCCTTTAAAGGATTTACGTATTTCTGTTACTGATCGCTGTAATTTTCGCTGTCGCTATTGTATGCCAGAAGAAATATTTGGTCCGGATTATTCGTTTTTGTCTAATGATAAAATTTTATCTTTTGATGAGATTGAAAGGATAACACGTATTTTTGTTTCTTTAGGTGTAAGAAAGTTACGAATTACGGGCGGAGAACCGTTACTTCGAAGAGGTCTTCCGCAGCTTATTGAGCGCCTTAATAAAATAGATGGTGTGGAGGATATCGGTTTAACAACCAATGGATCACTACTGAAAAAGTTTGCTCCTGATTTATATAAGGCGGGTTTATCACGTGTGACAGTTAGTTTAGATTCCTTAGAAGAAGAGCGATTTTTCTATTTGAATGGTAATAGAAGCAAAGTGCAAAGGGTTCTGGAAGGAATACAGGTTGCAGCTGAAGTTGGTATGAAAATTAAAATAAACATGGTCGTTCAAAAAGGAAAAAATGAACAAGATATTTTGCAGATGGCGCAATACTTTAAGGAAAATAAACATATTCTTCGTTTTATTGAGTATATGGACGTTGGGAATTATAATGGTTGGGAATTAAAAGAGGTCGTCTCGAAACAAGAGATAGTAGATGCCATTCATCAAGTTATGCCATTAGAACGGATAGAAGCGAATTATGCAGGTGAAGTTGCTACTCGCTATCGTTATATTGGAAGTGATGAAGAAATAGGTATTATTTCATCAGTAACAGATTCCTTCTGTTCATCATGTACGAGAGCACGTATTTCTGCAGAAGGAAAATTATATACTTGTTTGTTCGCTTCTAAAGGAAATGACTTGAGAGAACTACTTCGATCTGGATACACTGACGAGGAAATAACATATATCGTACGTGATATATGGAACAACCGAGAAGATCGTTATTCAGATGAACGCTTAAATAATACAAGTAAAAAAAGAATACCTAAAATTGAAATGTCACATATTGGTGGTTGATATATATAAGTGACGCTATGAGGAAGTATATACAAAATGGAAAGTATGCAACGTTTGTAGATTTTCTATTTTATAGTAAAAGTGATGATTGATATCTCTGTAAAAGATGTGCAGAGATATTAAGCAGCATTCAAAAACCTTTATTTTGAGGAGGTTTTTTGAAGCTGCTTTTTTATTTGGAGAAAATGGAGGAATTAGTAATGGCATTTCATAAACCGGAACAAATTGCTGAACTCGTAATTGAGGCCGGTGTTCAAAAAGTAAGTCAGACGTTGCCGGCAATGCTTATTCTCGGTTTTTTAGGAGGAGCGTTTATTTCGCTCGGTTTTTTGCTTAACATTCGCGTTTTAGGTAATTTACCTGAGCGCTGGGGGAGTTTAGTCAATATATTAGGAGGAGCAGTTTTTCCTGTTGGACTAATGCTCGTCGTATTAGCGGGAGGAGAATTAATTACTGGAAATATGATGTCACTTTCTATGGCGCTATATGCAAAGAAAATTACATTGGTAAGTGTACTAAATAATTGGGTTTGGATTACTTTCATGAATTTCGTGGGAGCTATTTTTGTTGCGTATTGTTTCGGTCATCTTGGCGGATTAACAGAGGGAGATTATTTAAATAAAACGGTAGCAATAGCGGAAGGGAAATTACATGAATCATTTGGGAGAACTTTAATTTTAGCGATTGGATGTAATTGGCTCGTTTGTCTTGCGCTTTGGCTCGCTTATGGGACGAGTGATTTTGTCGGGAAAATAATCGGAATTTGGATTCCAATTATGGCATTTGTAGTGATTGGATTTCAGCAAGTGGTAGCAAATATGTTTGTCATCTCGGCAGTTATTTTTGCAGGTCATCTGACGTGGATGGATCTTGCTAGAAATTTTGTTCCTGTCTTTATCGGAAATGTAATTGGAGGAGCTGGATTTGTTGGATTTGCTTACTTTGCTTGTTATCAAAAACAACATTCTAATATGAAATAGAGTTCTTGAGAGGAAGGGTATGTAATGGCTGAGCGGTATTCACGACAACAGTTGTTCAAACCGATTGGGAGTAGAGGGCAAGAAAAAATTCGAAATAAACATGTGTTAATTGTAGGAGCAGGCGCATTAGGAAGTGCAAGTGCCGAAAGTTTCGTACGTGCAGGTATTGGCAAGTTGACGATTATTGATCGTGACTACGTTGAATGGAGTAATTTACAAAGGCAACAATTGTACTCTGAACAAGATGCGAGAGAGAAAATACCGAAAGCAATTGCTGCTAAAAATCGGCTAAAACAAATTAATTCGGAAGTACAAATACATGCTTTCGTAATGGATGCAGTTGCAGAAAATATGGAGGACCTATTAAAAAATGTAGATGTAATAATTGATGCAACAGATAATTTTGATATTCGATTTATAATAAATGACTTATCACAAAAACATAATATCCCGTGGGTATATGGTTCTTGCGTTGGATCGTACGGTATGAGTTATACGGTTATTCCGCAAGAGACACCGTGTTTACATTGTGTGCTGAAGAACGTTCCTGTTACAGGTGTGACATGTGATACAGCTGGAATTATTAGCCCGACTGTTCAAGTTGTCGCAGCATATCAAGTGTCGGAAGCATTCAAAATTTTAGTAGGAGATTTCTCAGCAATTAGAAAAACATTTTTCATGTTTGATATATGGAGTAATCAAAACCATTTTATAAAACTAGGGAAAAGCAAAACAGACGATTGCCCTTCGTGCGGTTCGAATCGAACTTATCCTTATTTATCATACGAAAACCAAACGAAGGTAGCTGCTTTATGCGGAAGAAATACAGTGCAAATTAGGCCAGTGAAAAATAGAAAGTACGATTTTGAAGATATAGAAAAAGTATTAAACAAACTAGGGAAAGTAGAGCGGAATCCGTATTTACTATCTTGCCAACTAGATGATTACCGCGTCGTTATTTTTCGCGATGGTCGTGTTTTCATTCATGGTACAAATGATATTTCGAAAGCGAAACAATTATATTATCGCGTATTCGGTTAATAGAAAGGGTTGTCAATAATGGAAAGAAGAGTGCCAATTACGATTGAAGAAGCTGTTCGTAAAGTAATGGGATTTGCTAATGAGGGATTAAAGGAGTTACTACCTATTGAATTAGCTTACGGACGTATATTAGCGGAGGATTTAATAGCTGACCATGACGTACCTTCATTCAATCGTTCACCGTATGACGGATTTGCTATTAGAGCAGAAGATACGAATGTAGCAAGTTATGAAACGCCAATTGTGTTTGAAGTAATTGGTGAAATTGGTGCGGGATCAATATTCCACGAGAAAGTAGGTCCGTTTCAAGCAGTTCGAATTATGACGGGAGCGCAAATTCCGAATGGGTGTGATGCGGTTGTTATGTTAGAGCTGACTCGTCAATATGAGGAAGCTGGCAACAATTATATGGAAGTGAAGCGATCATTCAAAATGGGTGACAATATTTCTTTTCAAGGTGAAGATGCTCGTAAAGGAACGGTTCTTGCAAAAAAAGGATCATACATTCATCCAGGGATTTCAGCTCTTCTTGCTACGTTCGGATATAGTGAGGTACCAGTTGCGAGAAAGCCCGTAATTGGATTGTTAGCGACTGGTAGTGAATTACTGGATGTAAATGATTCATTACAGCCAGGGAAAATCCGAAATAGTAATACGTATATGATATTGTCTCAAATTCGAAGAGCGGGCGGAAGAGTAAAATATTTTGGGAAGTTTAGCGATGATTTTCATACATGTTTCACAGCTGTAAAAGAAGCGTTAAGCCAAGTGGATATGCTCATTACAACAGGCGGTGTATCAGTAGGGGATTACGATTATTTACCAGCTATTTACGAAAAGTTAGGTGCATCGGTTCTTTTCAATAAAGTTGCAATGCGGCCAGGAAGTGTTACGACTGTAGCGCAATTAAATGGCAAGTTATTATTTGGTTTATCAGGAAATCCATCTGCTTGTTACGTAGGATTTGAATTATTTGTAAGACCGTGTATTCGGACGTATATGTTTAGTGAGAAAGCACATGTAAAAAGAGAAAAAGCGTTATTAGGAGAAGATTTTTTAAAACCAAATCCATTTACAAGATTTGTGCGAGCAAAACTGACATATAACGAAGGGCAATTAATTGCTTATCCGTCAGGGTTTGATAAATCTAGCTCGGTTTCTTCTCTAGCAGATACAAATATATTTATTGTACTTCCAGGTGGTACGAGAGGCTATAAAAAAGATATGTTCGTAGATGTTCTCTTGCTGGAAGATAACGAAGGTAGTGAATGGCCTTGGGCATTTTATAAAGTGAGAGGTGTTTCTAGTGGGACAAGCGCTATTTGAGATTGTAGATATACCGATTGTAGTTGAAGAAGTAACGAATAAAATCGCAAGAAGAGAAGCAGGTGCAATTACAACATTTATTGGTACGGTGAGAGAATTAACAAAAGGGAAACGAACGTTACATTTAGAGTATGAAGCATATAAACCGATGGCAGTAAAACAACTTACGAAAATTGGAGAAGAAATTAACGGAAAATGGCCGGACGCAAAAGTAGCAATTACGCACCGTGTAGGGCGGCTAGAAATCATGGATATTGCGGTCGTTATTGCAGTTTCATCACCGCATCGTAAAGTAGCGTATGAAGCGAATGAATACGCGATTGAACGTATAAAACAAATCGTTCCAATTTGGAAAAAAGAATTTTGGGAAGATGGGACGATGTGGATTGGAGATCAACTCGAAAATACGGCATATCCAGAAGGAAAACCGAAGAAGGAAGAATGAGAAGATGATTACAATTTTATTGTTCGCAAATTTACGTGAGGAAGTCGGATCGGATCGACTAGTAATTTTAGAAAAGCAAGAAATGACAGTTCAACAATTAAAAGAATGGCTCAAAGCAAGCTATTGCTTACAATCGCTTGATAGAGTGATGGTGGCTGTTAATGAAGAGTTTGTAACGGATGAAGAGATGATAAAAGCTGGAGATATAGTCGCATTAATCCCGCCCGTTAGTGGGGGATAATAAGCTTTTTCGCCAAGAAGATGTTGTATATAAATTCGAATACGAGAAGGGATGAGTTCTATGATTACTCAAGAACAAATAATGAACGCATTAAAACATGTAGAGGATCCGGAGTTACACAAAAATATTGTAGAATTGAATATGGTTAGAAATATACAAATGCATGGAACAGAGGTTAAACTTGAAGTAGTGCTAACGATTCAAGGTTGTCCATTAAAGGCAAAAATTAAACAAGATGTGGAAGAGTCTCTTCAGGCAATTGGTGCATCTAAAGTAGATTTGACATTTGGTTCTATGACACAAGAAGAACGAGCTGCGCTAACAGAGAAATTAAAGAAAAATAGTAGAACAGAAACTGGAATGCCGAGCATGCTTCGCCTTGATTCAGGGGTACGATTTATTACTGTAACGAGCGGTAAAGGTGGAGTTGGAAAATCAACGGTGACAATTAACCTTGCAACTGCTTTAGCTCGTATGGGCAAAAAAGTGGGGATATTAGATGCAGATATATATGGTTTTAGCATTCCAGCTATGATGGAAACGAATCAAAAACCGACGATGATTGATCAAACAGCAATTCCAGTTGTTAGTCACGGTGTTAAAATTATGTCGATGGGATTTTTTACGGAAGGAAATAACCCAGTTATGTGGCGCGGGCCGATGTTAAATAAATGGATTCAAAATTTCCTTGCGAATACGCACTGGGGAGAATTAGATTATTTACTTCTTGATTTACCACCTGGTACAGGAGATGTTGCTATTGATGTTGCAGCAATGATCCCGCAGGCGCAAGAAATTATCGTTACAACACCACACAACGTAGCTTCATTCGTAGCATCTAGAGTAGGTGTTATGGCAAAACATACGAAACACGAGATTTTAGGGATTGTAGAAAATATGGCTTATTATGAAGAACAAGATGGATCGAAAAATTATCTCTTCGGAAGAGGTGGCGGCGAAATGCTTGCAGAACAATTGCAAACAGAAGTGATTGCACAAATACCTTTTGCAAAACGAGAAGAAAATAACGGTTCATCTGTATATGATGAAGACTCTCTTGTAGGAGAAGTGTTTACATCGTTAGCGGAGGATATTATTTATAAAGGATAGAGGGGGAAGTTTAGTATGGCGTGTAATATCGATCATTCTATGGAAGATGTAATGAATAAGCTTGAAAGTCAGAAGAGTTTTTTACCGGAAGTGATTTTTAAAGAGTTAAAGGGATTTTTGCGAGGGAATCATTCACAGGAAATATTAAATGATGTCTTTCATCTTCTAAAGAAGTATGACTTAGTTAGTGAAGAAGAACGAGAGATCAGAAATACTCAATTATTGCTGATTATAAAATAAATACGCTTTGGCCTTTGTTTTTTTTGCAGAAGGGGTGAATGTAATGAATATGAAAAAGATGATTGAAATGGTAGAAGCAACTAAAGAGACCAACGAAGAATTATCGATTTCTACTTTACATCAAAAGCTTGTGAAGTTGTATAGTCAAAAAGATAGTGCAGAGTATACGGAGCTATTAAAATATATTTTATCATTATCCGTGCAGCTGAAGCTGAATCTTGTATTGAAATATTTTGGTGTGAGTCCGGTTGTTGCTGCAGATGAACGTATGCAATTTCAAGAGATATTTAAATGTTTAACTAAGAAAGATGATAATGGGGAATGGTTTCTAAATTTCGTTTCTTTATATGTAGGAATAATTGTAGTTCTTCATTTTGATGAAAAAGAGATTGAGAGAAGTTTTTTCGATGATATGGTAGTAGATGAAGGGAATGCAATATAAGATTCTGCTTATAACATCTTTCTATTTAATTGCTTTAACTGCGATTTTAGTTCGTTATTTAAATATAAAGGTAACTAATTAATAAAAAGTGTTCTTCAGTTGTTTCCATCGTTTTTTCATGTTACCATTAAGCGAATTTTTCATAGGGAGAGAAAGCGATGAAATGGATTTATTTTATTATTATTAACGTTATAGCTTTTAGCCTTATGGGGCTTGATAAACGAAAAGCGAAGAAGAAACAGTGGAGAACGCCAGAAAGTACGTTGTTTTTATCAGCGGCAGCTGGAGGCGCAGTTGGTGCTTGGATCGGTATGTACATGCTTCACCATAAAACACATAAAAAGAAATTTGTTTTCGGTATACCATTACTTGTCGTTATAACAGTATGTTTACTTTTTGTTGTATGAAAAATGTCGAAAGAATTGCAGATTGATTATTGGTAAAGTGAGCATGCGGGACCGTATAATGGAGAAAAATGAGAAGAGGAGAAAAGGGAAGATGGGGAGTCAATCAGCACAGCAAAAAAAAGGGATTATATATGCAGCTGGTGCTTATACGATGTGGGGAATCCTACCAATCTATTGGAAATGGGTTGAGGAAGTTCCAGCAGATGAAATATTAGCACACCGCATCGTTTGGGCGTTTGTTTTTATGTTACTTGTATTAGGTGTTACGAAGAGGTTTCGTCAGTTTATTGGGGAGTTCGTGAACCTTTTTAAACGACCTAAATTATTAATGTCATTAACAATAGCTTCAGTCTTGATTAGCGGAAACTGGTTTGTCTACATATGGGCCGTTAATCATAATCATGTCATTGAAGCAAGTCTTGGATATTATATTAATCCGCTTATTAGTATTTTACTTGGTACAGTCGTTTTAAAGGAAAAGTTAAACTTTTGGCAATATGTTGCAGTTGGTTTAGCTGGAATAGGGGTTATCATTTTAACAGTCCGTTTCGGATCTATTCCGTGGGTTTCTTTATCACTTGCCTTTTCATTTGGATTATACGGATTAACGAAAAAATTGTTAAACTATGATGCGACAATTGGTCTTACGATGGAAACAATGTTAGTGACGCCGTTTGCAATTATTTATCTCGTTATGACAGGAGCGCATGGATTCGGTTCATTTGGATCTATTTCCATGTCATCGACGTTACTATTAATAGGAGCAGGCATTGTTACAGCTTTACCACTTTTTTATTTTGCAAAAGGAGCACAACTTATTCCGCTTTATATGGTAGGATTTTTACAATATATTGCACCAACGATTAGTTTGATTTTAGGTGTATTCGTATTTGGTGAACATTTCACATCTACTCATATGATGGCATTTTTCTGTATATGGGTTGCATTATTTGTGTTTTCAATAGCGAAAACAAAGTTTTTAGTGCAGAAGCAACCGAAATTTATAAAAAATAAATCAGCAAAAGTATCATAATGCGTAGTATTTTCTACGCATTTTTCTTTATACTGATACTATATAGATTTCCATTATAGTCAGTAGGGAGCTGAGAACGTGGAAACAATTTTACATAATGATCCGCTTATGGCCGCTGTAATTTCATGGTTTCTAGCACAATTTACGAAAGTAGTCTTTAAATTATTCAAAACGGGTGAATTTGATTTTGCAAAGTTTTTCGCTTCAGGTGGGATGCCGAGTTCTCATGCTTCAACTGTTACAGCACTTGCGACAGGTGTTGGCGTTGTGGAAGGTGTGGAAAGTACCTTATTTGCTATTGCTGCTATCTTTGCAATAATTGTTATGTATGATGCTTCAGGAGTAAGACTTGCAGTTAGTAAACAAGCGAAAATATTGAATGAGTTCTTTCACGGTAGACAAACAGAATATAAGAAGTTAAATGAACTTGTCGGGCATACACCGTATGAAGTAGTAGTCGGTGCTTTAGTAGGGATTATTGTCGGAGTGGGATATTGCTTATGAGCAGAACATTTTATATGTTCTGTTTTTCTTTGTTTTCATACATATTTAGCTACCTTTTTGAATATCGTTATACGGATTTCGAAAGGGTGGGTGAGTAACTTGTTATTATATGAAAAAGTGCATGAAGAAATAGCGAGAAGAACAACTGCACTTCAAACGATGCAACGGCAAGATGGAACGTGGCAGTTTTGTTTTGAAGGAGCACCATTAACAGATTGCCATATGATTTTTTTATTAAAATTATTAGGTAGAGATAAAGAGATAGAACCGTTTGTAAAAAGATTAGCATCACTTCAAACAAATGAAGGAACATGGAAATTGTATGAAGATGAAGTGGGTGGCAATTTATCTGCTACAATTCAATCTTATGCTGCCTTGCTTGCATCGAAAAAATATACAAAAGAAGATGCGAATATGAAACGAGCGGAAATGTTTATAAATGAGCGTGGCGGGGTAGCGCGTGCTCATTTTATGACGAAGTTTTTATTAGCGATTCATGGAGAATATGAATATCCTTCACTCTTTCATTTACCAACACCAATCATGTTTCTGCAAAATGATTCTCCCCTCAGTATATTTGAATTGAGTAGCTCAGCACGTATTCATTTAATTCCGATGATGGTTTGTTTAAATAAAAGATTTCAAGTAGGGAAAAAGTTATTGCCAAATTTAAATCACATTGAGGGCGGGGGCGGAGAATGGTTTCGGGAGGATCGGTCTCCGATGTTTCAAACGTTATTAAGTGATGTAAAGCAAATTATATCGTATCCCCTTTCTTTACACCATAAAGGATATGAGGAAGTCGAACGTTTTATGAAAGAGCGTATTGATGAAAATGGAACGTTATATAGTTACGCAACTGCCTCATTTTATATGATTTATGCTTTACTCGCGTTAGGACATTCTCTTCAATCATCGATGATTCAAAAAGCTATAGCAGGGATAACATCTTATATATGGAAGATGGAAAAAGGGAATCATTTGCAAAACTCTCCTTCAACTGTATGGGATACGGCTTTACTCAGCTATACGTTACAAGAGGCCCACGCTTCGAAAGATAATAAGATGATTCAACATGCAGCAGCGTATGTATTAAAAAAACAGCATACAAAAAAAGCTGATTGGAGCGTACATGCACCGGCGCTGACTCCAGGCGGTTGGGGTTTTTCGGATGTGAATACGACAATTCCAGATGTCGATGATACAACAGCTGTGCTAAGAGCGTTGGCAAGAAGTAGAGGGAACGAAAATGTAGATAATGCTTGGAAGAAAGGGGTCAATTGGGTTAAAGGATTACAAAATAATGATGGTGGCTGGGGAGCATTTGAAAAAGGTGTGACGAGCAATTTATTAGCAAATTTACCAATTGAAAATGCAAGCGATATGATTACAGATCCTTCCACACCAGATATTACAGGAAGAGTGTTAGAACTTTTCGGGACATACGCGCAAAATGAATTGCCTGAGAAACAAAAACAAAGTGCGATAAATTGGTTAATGAATGTGCAAGAGGAAAATGGATCATGGTATGGGAAATGGGGGATTTGTTATATATATGGTACGTGGGCTGTTATGACTGGTTTACGGTCACTCGGAATTCCAACTAGCAATCCATCAATGAAAAGAGCAGCTTTATGGCTTGAACATATACAGCATGAAGATGGTGGGTGGGGGGAATCGTGCCAAAGTAGCGTGGAAAAAAGGTTCATTACTTTACCATTTAGTACACCATCCCAAACAGCATGGGCGTTAGATGCTCTCATTTCTTACCATGATGAAGAAACACCAGCTATTCGAAAAGGTATTTCATATTTGCTTGCGAATCCTGATGATAATGAACACTATCCTACCGGAACAGGTTTACCAGGTGGGTTTTATATTCATTATCATAGCTATGCATATATATATCCGCTACTTACTTTAGCACATTATATAAAAAAATATAGAAAATAAACCGAGAGGATATCTCTCGGTTTATTTTGTTGGGTAGTAGGTCCCTGTTGAAAAGAATAAGGTTGTGCGTTCCTTATTTTTCTGTTGACCGGCGTTTTTGACGTGCATCAGCGGCATTTGCACGTGCGTTTGCTTCTAAGTCATTGTGGTCAGCGAGTTCACGAGAGAACTCAACATCAATGCCATCAGCAGCTTTGTTTTGCTTGGAATTTTTTTTGTTCATTCGACACAATCTCCTTGTGTTTTATGCGACGTTGCAAAGTTAGTTTGACACAAATAGACTTTTTTATACAAAGAGGAATTGGGAAGCAAAGAGCCGAAATATACAGTATAAGTAATAGAAATGGGGGATAGGGATGGAGTTTTTAAATGGAAAAACAGCTGTAGTAACAGGAGCTGCACAGGGAATTGGAAAAGAGATTGCAAGGGTTTATGCAAAACTAGGGGCTAAAGTATTAATTAGCGATGTAAATGAAGAGAAGCTACAAAAAACGACACGTGAGTTATCAGATGAAGGATATGAAGTGAAGCAGTATCGTTGTGATGTGAGTAATCAAAATGATGCGAAGTCCTTAATTGAATACGCTGTCCAAACATTTGGTACATTGCACATTTTAGTAAATAATGCAGGAATTACGCGAGATGCTATGTTACATAAAATGGAGAAACCAGAATGGGAACAAGTACTGCAAGTAAATTTAACAGGTGTTTTTTATTGTATGCAACCAGCGCTTCTTTACATGAGACAACAAGGGTATGGACGCATTATTAATATATCTTCAATTAGTAGAGAAGGAAACATAGGTCAAGCGAATTATGCGGCTACGAAGGCAGGCGTTGTAGGTTTAACGAAAACGGCAGCAAAAGAAGTTGGAAGTTTCGGCATTACGTGCAATGCGATTTGTCCAGGGTTTATGGATACAGATATGACAAAAACGATACCAGATAAAGTGAAAGAAAAGATGGTTGGCGCGATTCCAGTTGGTAGAATTGGAACGCCAGAAGATATTGCGAACGCAGCTGCCTTTTTAGCGTCAGAATACGCATCCTATATTACAGGAGAAGTATTGAATGTGAGCGGAGGACTACAAGTTTAAAGGAATACATAATGAAAAGAACCTGACCGGATAGGCCAGGTTCTTTTTTCGTTAATTTAAGTTGAGCCAAACGCTCTTCACTTCTGTATAGTTATTTAATGCGTAAGATCCCATTTCACGGCCAAGACCAGATTGTTTAAATCCTCCGAATGGAGATGCTGCATCAAAGACGTTATAACAGTTTACCCATACAGTACCAGCACGTACTTTACTTGCAACATAGTGTGCTGTTTTAACATTTTCTGTCCACACACCAGCCGCTAAGCCGAACTGTGATTTATTTGCACGTTCAATTACTTCATCAATATCGTTAAAAGGTATTGCAGAAATAACTGGACCGAAAATTTCTTCTTTTGCGATCGTCATTTCGTCATTTACGTCAGCGAATACTGTAGGAGAAACGAAGTAGCCTTGATCGAATGGATTGCTTCCTCCGCAAAGTACTTCAGCGCCTTCTTCAATCCCTTTTTCAATGTAGCCCATTACACGTTTTTGTTGTTCTTCGGAAACGAGAGGACCGATTGTTGTTTCAGGGTTAAGACCGACACCTTGATTTAGTTTTTTAGAATAGAGGACGAGATCAGCCATGACATTATCATACATTTTCTTCGGAACAAATAAGCGTGATCCAGCAGAGCATACTTGTCCTTGGTTAAACATAACACCAGAAAGTGCACCAGGAATCGCGCGAGATAAATCAGCATCTGGCAAGATGATATTTGGTGATTTACCGCCTAACTCAAGTGTAACGCGTTTTAATGATTCAGATGCTTGTCGCATAATTTGTTTACCGACTGGAGTAGAACCAGTAAATGCAATTTTATCAACGAGTGGATGATTAACGAGAGCTTGTCCAGCTGATTCACCGAATCCAGGAACGATATTAATAACACCTTTCGGGAATCCAGCTTCTTCAATTAATTCAGCTAAGTATAGAGCAGATAGTGGAGTTTGCTCTGCAGGTTTTAAAACGATTGTACATCCTGTAGCAAGCGCTGCTCCCATTTTCCACATTGCCATAAGAAGTGGGAAGTTCCAAGGAATAATTTGACCGACGACACCAACAGCCTCATGGCGTGTATAGTTAAAGTAATTACCAGAAACAGGAATTGTTTGACCGACGATTTTCGTAGCCCAGCCAGCATAATAGCGCATATGTTCAATTGCAAGTGGTATGTCTGCTGCCATTGTTTCACGGATTGGCTTTCCGTTATCTAATGTTTCGAGCTGTGCAAGCTCTTCTTTATGTTCTTCCATTAAATCAGCTAACTTGTACATAAGACGGCTTCGCTCAGCAGTGCTCATGCGAGACCAAGGACCTTCGTCGAAAGCCATGCGAGCTGCAACGACAGCTTTATGAATATCTTCTCGACCAGCCTCGGAAACGACGGCAAGTGTTTCGCCGGTTGCTGGGTTAGGTGTTTTAAATGTTTTTCCGGAAGCGCTTTCGATGAAAGATCCATTCACATATAACTTTTTTGTACCTTGAAGAAACTTTTCTACCTTTTCATGAAGATTTACAGCTAGTTGACTCATTGTATAACCCCCTTGAAAATATAATGTAAACGCAGTACGAGACAGCGTTTATTCCGAAATCAAGGATGTGGGAACTAGATGGAAAGCCTCTAATTTTAATCATAATTAACAAATACTGAAAATTCAAATTTCATTTGTGTTACAATTGTAAAAAATATGTAATGTAAGAGAAACTTCTATATGATTATAAAAAATCCTGCTTGTTTTTGCTTTCTAGTAGGAAAAACTAGAAGAACAATGGTACAATAATACATCGTGAGAGGAGGGAGAAAATGAAGAATTATCATGATGATCCACGCTTTCGAATTGCCCATAGAGAAGCGTTAATTGGTCTTGGACTTGCTATTATCAATTTTATAATATGGTACGGATTTGCTTATGGGCTTGGTAGTAAAAATCCAAGTGAATATACATATGTATTCGGTTTTCCAGCATGGTTTTTTTATAGCTGTATCGTTGGATTTATCGTTATGGTTATTTTACTTAGTTTAGTTGTTCGTTTTGTATTTCAAGATATTTCACTCGATGAGGAAGAAAAAAGTGAGGAATAATAGATGAATTGGTATGTAATCATTCCAATGATAATTTCGTTTATCGTTGTATTTTTAATTGGTGTATATGCTTCAAGACGCGTACAAGCGACTGCTCATAATAAATTTTTACAAGAATATTTTCTTGGTGGGCGTGAACTTGGCGGTTTATTATTAGCGATGACAATGATTGCTACGTATGGTAGTGCTAGTAGCTTTATTGGTGGTCCAGGTATTGCGTACAATATGGGCCTCGGATGGGTATTATTATCTGCGATTCAAGTTGTAACAGGGTATATCGTTTTAACGGTTATCGGTAAAAAGTTTGCAATTATCGCTAGGAAGATGGAAGCCATTACTCTTATCGATTATTTAAAGGGAAGATACAATAATAAAGCAGTTGTTATACTTTCTGCGTTATGTATTATTATCTTCTTATTTTCAGCAACAGTAGCTCAATGGGTCGGCGGTGGCCGATTAATTGAATCACTAACGGGTCTATCTTATACAACAGCACTATTTTTATTTACTTTTTCTGTACTTGTGTACGTATTAATTGGTGGATTTCGTGCAGTTGCTTTATCAGATACGTTATTAGGTATCATTATGTTAGTTGGAACGACAATCATTTTAATTGCTACTGTCATTGCCGGTGGTGGAATTGAAAAAATTATGCAGGAACTTGTTCAAATCAATCCGAATTTAATTACACCATTCGGAGCGGATGGTAGTTTAACGAAATCATATGTGACATCATTTTGGATTTTAATTGGGATTGGCGTTGTTGGTTTACCGCAAATTAGTGTGCGTGCCATGTCTTATAAAAATTCAAAAGCTATGCATCAAGCGTTAATAATTGGAACGGTTGTTGTAGGTACAATTATGATTGGTATGCATTTAACAGGTGTATTTGCGCGAGTCGTACTTCCGGGTATAACGGTACCGGATAAAG
Source organism: Bacillus sp. BB081 (assembly GCF_008368895.1). NCBI lineage: Bacteria > Bacillati > Bacillota > Bacilli > Caryophanales > Bacillaceae > Bacillus > Bacillus sp. BB081. The sequence continues at coordinate 46,138 of NZ_QOZX01000015.1, read as the reverse complement.
TCATGCCGCTACTCGCGATGGAAGTGTTGCCACCTTGGCTAGCTGGAGTTTTCTTAGCTGCGCCAATGGCAGCAATTATGTCTACTGTAAACTCATTATTGTTACTTGTAAGTTCATCAATTATTAAAGACATATACGTAAATTACATAAATAAAGATGCAGCAGACAGTACGATTAGAAAAGGAAGTTTGTGGATTACTGGTATCGTAGGGCTACTCGTTTATGCAGCAGCAATTAAACCACCAGATTTTTTAATATGGTTAAATTTATTTTCTTTCGGTGGGTTAGAAGCAGCATTCATTTGGCCAATCGTATTAGGGTTATATTGGAGAAAAGGAAATGCAACAGGAGCGCTTGCCTCTATTTTAGTTGGGGTAGGGTCATATATGTGTATTCATCTTTTCTATCCAAATCCGTTCGGTATACATACAGTTGTCTTCCCAATTTGTTTTGCGTTTATAGCTTATATCATTGGAAGTATGGGTGCTGTGAAGAAAAACAGTATAGGTTAGAGGAAGAACGTAGTCCTTATAGGACTGCGTTTTTTCGTATAAATTTGTTCTTTTTTATTCTGTATACCTATTGTTATTCATAAATTAATAACAATTGAGGGGATGGAGTTGAGGTCGATGAAAAAAGTATTATTTTTGGGAGACCCAGGAATTGATGACTCTTTAGCCATCATGTACGGAATTATGCATCCTGATATTGATATTGTTGGTGTTGTAACCGGATATGGAAATGTAACACAAGAAAAGGCGACAAGTAATGCAGCATATTTGCTACAAATGGCAGGGCGGGAAGATATACCTGTTATTAATGGTGCGAAAATTCCTTTATCCGGAGATGTTACAACGTATTATCCAGAAATTCATGGGGCAGACGGTTTAGGACCAATTAAACCTCCAAAAGCTTTTTCGCCAAATATAAAACCTTTTTGTGCTTTTTTTGATATTCTTGAAAAGTATAAAGGAGAATTAATCATTGTTGATGCTGGTAGGTCAACGACACTAGCGACAGCATTTATTTTAGAAAAGCCGATGATGAAGTATGTGAAAGAATATTATATAATGGGTGGTGCTTTTTTAATGCCTGGCAATGTGACACCAGTCGCAGAGGCGAATTTCCATGGTGATCCGATTGCGTCCCAATTAGTTATGCAAAATGCCAAGAATGTGACATTAGTGCCACTTAACGTTACATCTGAAGCAATTATTACGCCAGAAATGGTGAAATATATTACGAAACACTCTAAAACGAGTTTTAATAAATTAATTGAACCGATATTTACGTATTATTATAAAGCGTATAAAAAGTTAAATCCGAAAATAACAGGTAGCCCAGTACATGACGTTGTTACAATGATGGTTGCGGCGAATCCGTCTATTTTGGATTATGTGTACCGTCGTGTTGATGTGGATACAGTAGGGATTGCAAAGGGAGAAAGTATTGCTGATTTCCGTCCACAACCTGATGCAAAATCCTTAAAGAATTGGGTGCGAATTGGTTGGTCATTACATTATAAAAAATTTCTCGAAGACTTCGTGAAAATTATGACGTAGACATAATAGGAGAATACAAGTTAAAATAATGGAGATGATTACTAAAATAATCATCTCCATTATTTTGTTTGAAAGAGATAGATAGAGAAGAGTTATACAATAGGAGAGGAATTTTACTTGAAAAAAACTATAGTATGCGCAGTGATTGTGGGTATTTTCGTTTTGCTAATATCGGGTAATTTTTTAGTGAAAAAAGTGTGGAGTTCAAATAATGATGATGCACAGTATATCGCATCCTTTATTGAAGAACATAAAGATGAAAAAAATAGTGCGCTTCTCGTGAAGAGAAATGATAAAGTTGTTTATTCTGTAAATCCAAATGTTGTATTGCCAGTTGCTAGTACGATGAAGTTAATTGTGGCGCTTGAATATACGAAACAAGTTACGGAAGGGAAAATTGATCCGTCTAGTTTCGTTTCCATTAATGATATAAATCGTTATTATGTGCCGAATACAGATGGCGGTGCACAAGATAGGTGGCAAAGGTATTTGCAAAAGACAGACAAGATAACAGAAGGGGCAGTTTCTTTAGAAGAAGTGGCAAAAGGAATGGTTAAGTTTAGTTCGAATGCGAATGCTGAATATTTGATGGAAGTGTTAGGATTAGATAATATTAATCGTAATTTACAAAGTTTATCGCTTCCAGCACATCAGCCGCTATTTCCGATTGTTTCATCTTTATACATCCCTGGGTATTTGCATAAAGAACTACATGTTCCGAAATATAAAATAGAGAAAAAGTTAAAAGAAATGTCTCAAGAGCAATATCGTGAATATGCGATGATTATTCATGAACGCTTAAAAAAGAAGGGGCCATTATTACAGAAGGAAATACCTCTTTATTTAGAGGAACGTTACGATAAAATTTGGTCAGATCGATTACCAGCAGCTTCTGCAAACGATTATATGGTACTGCTTCAAAAGGCAAATCATAAAGGTGGACTGACAGAAGCCGAAGAAAAAGTGTGGGCGAATATCGTTGAAACAGATATGAGTGCTAAGAAATATCGTAAAACATTTAGACATGCAGGGCAAAAAAATGGCTATACGCCATGGACTGTTACAAAAGCAGTTTATGCGATGGATAAACGCGGGAACTGTACAGAAATAGTGTTCTTAGCAAATGATTTAAATGAAGACGACAGTGCAGAAATACGGAAACATTTAGCAAACTTACATTTTCAAGTGTTGCAAAGTGATAAGTATGATGCGACTTTTATTAAATAAACTCGGTGCAGAGAGCACCGAGTTTATTTTTATGAACAAGCACTTTTTTCCGATCTCTGGGTATGATGGGGAGTAATACTTAGGTGAAAGGGGAAAAGGTGATGAAACAAAGTAAAGAAGAGTTTATAAAGAGTGAAGGCGCTGATTTCCCTGGGAAAACATATGTGGATTGTGTATTACAACATGTATTTAATTTTCAAAGAAATTACTTATTGAAAGATATGTTTCAAGTGCATAAAGCGCATATTACGATGCTGACGGAAGAAAATTTAATGAAAAAGGAAGAAGCTAAAGTTATACTACACGCATTAAAAAAGGTAGAGGGAATTCCAGAAGAGCAATTGCTCTATACAGAGCAGCATGAGGATCTCTTTTTTTTAGTGGAACATTTAATTTCTCAAGAAGCGAAAAGCGATTTTGTAAGTAATATGCATATTGGTAGAAGTAGAAATGATATGGGTGTAACGATGTATCGCATGAGTTTGAGACGATATGTATTACGATTAATGGAGCATCATTTGTTATTGCAAGAAAGTATATTACAACTTGCCGATGATCATAAGGAAACGATTATGCCAGCTTATACACATACACAACCAGCGCAGCCAACAACATTTGGTCATTATACGTTAGCGATTTATGATACGATGCAGAGAGATTTAGAACGAATGAAACGAACGTACAAACTTTTAAATCAGTCTCCAATGGGAGCAGCCGCTCTTTCTACAACAAGTTTCCCAATTAAACGAGAGCGAGTTGCCAATTTACTTGGGTTTACAAATGTAATTGAGAACTCATATGATGCTGTTGCTGGAGCGGATTATTTATTAGAAGTTAGCTCGTTACTTATGGTAATTATGACGAATACGAGCAGATGGATTCATGACTTTTTACTATTAGCGACGAAAGAATATGATGGTATTACTGTTGCAAAGCCATATGTACAAATAAGTAGCATTATGCCGCAAAAGCGAAATCCAGTTTCCATTGAACATGCCCGTGCGATTACGAGTAGCGCTTTAGGAGAAGCATTTACAGTATTTCAAATGATTCATAATACACCATTTGGTGATATTGTCGATACAGAAGATGATTTGCAGCCGTATTTATATAAAGGAATTGAAAAGACCATTCGTGTTTTTTGTATTATGAATGCAGTGATTCGAACGATGAAAGTAAAAGAAGAAACGTTGAAAAGTCGTTCTTATAAACATGCAATTACGATAACTGATTTCGCAGATGTTTTAACAAAAAACTATGACATTCCATTTCGGCATGCGCATCATGCAGCGAGTGTTATTGCGAATATGTCATTGGAGCAGAAAAAGGAGCTACATGAATTACATTTCAAAGATGTAAATATATACTTACAAGAAAAATTTAAAATAAAATTATTAGAAAAAGAGTGGGAAGAAATTGTATCACCAGAAGCTTTTATACAAAAAAGAAATGTATACGGTGGACCGAGTAAAAAAGAAATGGAGCGCATGATTAAAAATCGAAAAGAATCATTTCAGAAAGAAGAAGAGGTATTTGAAAAGGAAAAACAGAGAATTTTACAAGCGAAAAATGATTTGAATACGTTAGCTTCGAATATTATTGAATCGTAAAAGAGGGATTTAATGAATTAATCGCCAATACTTAATGAAACTATAAATAGAGAGAAGAGATTGTCGATGATTCAATTACATGTATATGAAGAGATTCTTAATTTTAAAGAAGAGGTTACACCATTTTTAGAAAAGAATGAGCAGGAAAATAATTTAATGTTAGGTATATTACAAGTAGCTCAAGAACCGACGTTTATGGGCGTAGCGAAACGAGGAGAAGAAATTGTAATTGTATTTCTTCAAACAGAAGAGAAGATACAAATGATTGTTGCAACTTCTGAAATTCCGGAAGTAGATATAGTGAAACTTGCAAAAGAGTTTTCGAAAGTATATCCAGACATTCCTGGATTGATCGGTAATAAGAAAACTGTACAGAGATTAGCGGAAGAGATTGCGGTGTTAGAAAATAAGAAAACGAATGTTGTAATGGAACAAGGTGTGTATGCATTACAACAAGTTAAGAAGAAGTGGACCGAGGATGGGGCTTTTCGAGAAATAGGTAGTGATGAGCTACCATTAATAGAACAGTGGATTTATCAATTTTGCGAAGATGTAAGGCTTCCTACTACGAAAGAAGAAGCGAAACAAACCGCTCATACATTAATTACGAACCGTCGGCTATTTGGTTTAGATGTAGATGGGAAGCTTGTTTCTGTAGCTGCAAAAACGAGACCGACTACAAACAATATAACAGTTAATTTCGTATATACACCGAAAGAAGCGCGGAAAAAAGGGTACGCATCTAGTTGTGTCGCTGCACTTAGTCAACGTATGTTAGATGAAGGATATAAGACGACTACGTTATATACTGATCTAGCGAACCCTACGTCTAATAAAATTTATCAAGAAATTGGTTATGAACAAATTGCGGAGTCTGTGCTCATATTTTTAGAGAAGTAGAATAAAAAGGCGTGCTATTTTAGCATGCCTTTTTATTATTCATCAATTCTAATAAACTCGCCTTGCGGGAAGTTCTCAGTTTCTAGTAAGCTACGAATAGCTTTTGCCACATATTCAGGTGATAATAGCTTTCCTTCTTCTTTTAGTGTGATGAATCGTTCTAAATTAGTGAAGTCTTCTTTATTTGTTTCACGAATTTGTGCTTGCATATTTGTATCCACAACACCAGGTGCAAAAGCGACGATTTTTACTGGATATTCTTTTTCCTCTTCTTCAGTCGCTACGCATTGTGTAAACATATTTACACCAGCTTTCGTTGTACAATAAGCGCCCCATCCAAAGTAAGGATTTTTTCCTGCACCAGATGAAATGTTAATAACACGTTTATCTACTTTCCAGCCTTTCGTATGTTTCATGAATGTAGATGTAAGAATCATAGGGGCAAGTAAATTAATGTGAACGTTCGTAATGAATTGTTCGCTTTCTGCTTTTTCAATCGGCTTCATAGGTGCAACTGTACCCGCATTATTAATTAAATGAATAGAAGATACATTGTCTTCTTTAATGGATGAAATGATTTCGTTAAAGTTAGTTTCTAAATGATGTACATCTTGAAGATCTAAGGAATGGAAAATGCAATTGCTGTTATATTGCTCTGCAAGTTTAGTAAGCTCTTTATTTTCTCTTCTAGAAATAGAGATGATGGTTGTGTTTTCCTCTAATAATTGCGCGGCGATTGCCTCACCTAAACCTTGTGAAGTTCCTGTTACGATAACATAGCGCATAGTGTAGTAAGCTCCTCTCGTATGTGCGGAATTTTGTTGGACAAAGTACATTGCATAGTTTGTCTACATTTTATAGTATAGAGCACTTTTTACTATAATTGAAATGAGATGATTGTGTGCCTTTTATAAATCGTTTTACAACAACAGTACCTGGTGCCGTCACGTTCACTGGGAATACGTTAGGGCTTAGCCCTACATCGCCTGCGCCAGGTAATATTTTTGGTACACTTGCTGTATTTACGACAGTAAATACAGCGTTGCAAGTACCAGGATTCCCAGCAGGGACAACAGATGAATGGCAGTTGAATTCTTCAAGTGCAATTTTAAATCTTCCAGCGGGAAGTAGTGTGTTATATGCAGAATTAGTTTGGGCTGGTACTTTCCGGACTGATACGGAAGATGTTTTACCGTTTTTAAATGATAATATTACATTTACAACACCGGCTGGAACTTTTTCTGTTACGCCAGATCCTGCTACTGCGCAGCAAGGTTCAGTAGGGAATCAGTTTTATTATGCGCGCTCTGCCAATGTAACGAATCTTGTTAGTGCAGGCGGGGCAGGAACTTATACTACAGGTGCAGTGCCAGCTGCAAGAACTTCATTTGATCCAACTATTAGTCGTTCGGCTGGTTGGACACTTGAGGTTGTGTATCAAAATGCAAGTTTGCCACTTCGGAATTTATCAGTTTATGCAGGTCAAGAAATTATCGATGCTTCATCACCACCAGTGGATGCTACTATTTCAGGATTTGCTACTCCAGCCACAGGAGCTGTAACAGGACGGGTGCTCGTAACTGCTCAAGAAGGTGATTCTAACATTGTTGGAGATCAACTTCGTTTTGGACCAAATGCAAATACTACAGTTGCATTATCCGGCCCGAGAAACCCCGCAAATAATTTTTTTCAGTCACAAATTTGTAACGATATTGGAGAGTTAGATACAACTGGAACGTTTGGAGATTTGAATCAGCCTTTAGGGATAGCTTTAGCCGTCCGAAGACAAGGGTGGGATATTACAAATGTAAATGCCTCTGCATCATTAGTAAATAATCAAACGTCAGCAACGGTTAGATTCGTTACTAATGGAGATGGATATGCTGCAGCTGGTTTTGGGGTTCAAATTGATGCAACGGGGCCAATTATTAATCCTGTTAAATCGGTCAATAGAACAGTTGCAGGAGTTGGAGATATTCTTACCTACACAATTACAGTTCCTAATACAGGTACGGGAAGTGCAGAAAATGTTATATTACAAGATAGTATTCCGAACGGAACGACGTTTGTTACAGGTAGTGTAACGGTAGGTGGAGTAACACAGCCGAATGCGAACCCTGCTAATGGAATTAATTTAGGCACAATCCCAACTAACGCGCAAAGAGTTGTTACATTTCAAGTACGAATAACATCGTTTCCGAACCCAAATCCTATTCCGAATCGCGCAATGGTGTCATATCAATTCCGTCCTTTCGTCGGTAGTCCACCAATTACAAGTATGTCTTCTTCAAATTCAGTACAAACGACAGTGAATCAAGCAACTATAAGTATGCAAAAATCTGTAGATTTACAGACAGCAACCCTTAATGATGTATTAACATACACAGTTAATGTGACGAATAATGGAAATGTCACTGCAAATAATGTTGTTTTTGTTGATAGTATTCCTGGTGGCACAACATTTGTTCCAAATAGTGTTACGGTAAATGGGGTAGCACGTCCAGGAGCAAATCCAGCAAGTAGTATTAATCTAGGAAGTATTAATGCTTCGCAAACGACGGTAGTGCGTTTTCAAGTTCGAGTAACATCTAATCCGCTTGTAAATCCAATTCCAAATCGTGCGAGTGTAACATTTAACTTTACTCCAGTACCTGGTCAACAACCAATTTCAGGACAGGCGACAAGTAACACTGTATTTACTACAATTAATGTAGCTGATATAAGAACGAGAAAAGCAGTGGATAGAGCTTTTGCGACAGTGAATGACGTTCTTACGTACACTATTACAATTGAGAATGCCGGAAATGTACTTGCGACAAATGTTATTTTTCAAGATCCAATTCCAATTGGAACAACTTTTATCGCAAATAGTGTGACTGTAGATGGGGTTTCACAACCAGGAGTAAATCCTTCGACTGGGTTTGCGGTAGCAAATATTTCTCCAGGTGGAAGTAGGACAGTGCGTTTTCAAGTCCGAGTGACATCTACGCCATCAGGAGGTACGATTGCGAATCGTGGAAATGTATCTGCTAATTTCGTTGTTATTCCGAATCAACCACCAGTGACGATTAATAGACAAACGAATACAGTTGTGACACAAGTTAATACAGGCGGTTTAAATGTAATAAAAGAAGTGAATACAACGCAAGCGGCAGTAGGGGATACTTTAACATACACAATTGCCGTCCAAAATACAGGAAACGTTCCGTTAACAAATGTATTTTTCCAAGACACTATTTCTTCAGCGGTTTCTTTCGTTGCAAATTCTGTAACCGTTAATGGAGTATCGCAAAGTGGATTGAATCCGAATACAGGATTCTCTCTTCCGAATATTCCTGCGGCTCAAACAGTTGTAGTCACATTTGACGTATTAATTGTACAGGATCCAGAAAATGAAGATATTTTAAATCAAGCAAATGTAACAGCGAGTTTTCAAGTGAATCCGAGTGAACCACCAGTAACAATCAATGTTCCGAGTAACATTGTGAATACAACAGTACAATCAGGGAACTTTGAAGTTGTGAAATCAGTGAATACGAATGTTGCAACGGTAGGGGATGTTTTAGTATATACAATTGAAATCATAAATGCAGGTAGTGTACCAGCTACAAATGTATTTTTTCAAGATTCAATTCCACAAGGGACATTATTTATTGAAAACAGTGTAGTTGTTAATGGTGTTTTACAAGAAGGGGCAGATCCAGAACTTGGATTCTTATTAAATAATTTGCCTACTGGCGCGAGTGTAATTGTTACGTTTGAAGTATTAATTGATGAAATTCCTCAAGGAAATAATGTTGTAAATAATGCGAATGTAACTGGAGATTTTCTTGTAAATCCAACAGAGCCACCAATTACTGTAACGGTGCCAAGTAATACTGTTAATACAGTGGTGAATTCTTCAGGGCTAAATGTAATAAAAAGTGTAAGTGCTACTGAAGCAGGTGTAGGAGATACGTTAACGTATACAATTCGTATACAAAATAGTGGAACAGTAGCAGCGACAAATGTATCATTCGTTGATCCAATTCCATCTGGAACAACGTTTGTAGCAAATAGTGTAACGATAAATGGAACGCCTCAACCAGGTTTAAACCCAACAACTGGATTTCCACTTGCTAATATTCCAGTAGGAGGGATGGTAACAGTTACTTTTCAAGTGACAATCACGAGTGAACCGCCAAATAGAGTTCTGCCGAATAATGCGAATGTAACTGCGGATTTCCAAGTAAGTCCTCTCCAGCCACCAATTACAATTGTAACAATTAGTAATATTGTTGTGACGCGAGTAAATGTAGGATCACTTAATGTAATGAAGAGTGTAAATACACCACAAGCAGGAGTAGGAGATACGTTAACGTATACGATTCTTATTCAAAATACAGGAACTGTTCCTGCAACGAATATTATTTTTCAAGATCCAATTCCGTCTGGTACTGCGTTTGTAGCAAATAGTGTGACGATAAATGGAGTTGTTCAGCAAGGCGCGAATCCTATGGTAGGTTTCCCAGTACCAAATATTCCGGTCGGGCAAACATCTACGATTACGTTTCAAGTTACAGTGACGAGTGTTCCGAGCGGTGGAAATATAAGAAACCAATCGAACGTTACTGCAAGTTTTCTTATAAATCCAGCAAACCCTCCAATAACGACTGTTACGAATAGTAATTTCGTTGTGACGCAAGTAAACACTGCTCGATTAAATATACAAAAATCTTCATCTGTACAACAAGCTGCACTTGGAGAGACTTACACGTATTCTGTAGTCATTCGAAATAACGGCACAGTAACAGCAACGAATGCTTCCTTTATTGATCCAATTGCTCCAGAAACAACATTTGTAGCAAATAGTGTAGCGATAAATGGAACGCCTCAACCTGGATTTGATCCAAATATAGGTTTTACGCTTCCTAATATCGCTGCTGGAACAGCATTGACTGTAACATTCCAAGTAACAGTAGTTGCGCCATCCACGCGCGGAGCTGTACTAAACACGGCATCTGCTACAGCCACTTTTTTATTAAATCCTTTACAGCCTCCTGTAACAACGACAAATTCAAGTAATACGACAGTAGTTACGATACCGTTACCTCCTCCTGGTGAAGTAACAGCAACAAAAACAGTTGATGTTGCTGCTGGAGCGGTTGGGGATGTATTAACGTATACAGTGCTAATAACGAATGTAGGAATTATCCCAGTTACAGATGTACTCTTTCAAGATGTCATTCCAGAAGGGACGACGTTTGTTGACAATAGCGTAACGATAGGTGGTATACAGCAACTTGGTTTGAATCCAGAAATAGGCTTTACAGTTAGTCCATTATTAAATGCTGGTGGAAGTATTACGGTAACATTCCAAGTGACGATTACAGAGGTTCCAGATAATGAAGTCATATTAAATGATGCCGACGTTACATTTACTTCACAACCGAATTCGCAGGAACCGCCGATTACGCAAACGATATTAACGAATTTAGTTGTTACGACAATTAATATTGCTTCGATTTTTCCATTAAAACTAGTAGATAAAGAAGCAGCGACGGTTGGAGAAATATTAACCTACGATGTACTAATTTTTAACTTTGGAACAGTGCCGGCAACGAATGTCCAATTTCTTGATTCTAGTACGAGTGGTGTAGCGTTTGTACCAGGAAGTGTGAGTATAAACGGAGTACCAGCACCGGGATTAAATCCGTTTATAGGTTTTACAGTTCCTGATATACCTGTAGATGATTTTGTGCTTGTCACATATCAAGAGATGGTAACGAGCGTGCCTCAAGGTGGAACAGTTGTTAACTTTGTAGACGTTACAGCGACATTTGCTGTAAGTGAAACAGAGCCGCCTATTACGGAGACGACGACAAGTAACACGACATTAACAGAAATAAATGAACCTGGTTTGAATGTTTTAAAATCAGTGAGTCAGCCGGTTGTTGCAGTAGGCGATACAATCACATATACAACAGTAGTTCAAAATATAGGAACAGTGGTAGCGACAAATGTTCAATATAGTGATGTATTACCGTCCTCGATCACATTTGTACCAGATAGTGTAACGATAGATGGTGTGCTACAACCTGGATTCAATCCTAATAATGGATTCCCACTTCCAGATATAAACCCAGGGGCTAGTGTAGAAGTTACATTTCAAGTAACGGTAGTCAGTGTTCCATCAAACGGAACAATTGCCAATACGGCAAATGTTACAGGAAGTTTTATATTAGTGCCAGGAGAACCACCAGTTGTAGTGAATCAGCCAAGTAACACGACGCTCACAACTGTAAATAGAGGACGATTTACTGTTATTAAACAAGTAAATAGAGCAGCTACTCTCGTTGGAGATGTATTAACGTATACAGTTCAAATAACGAATACGGGAACAGTAACAGCAAATGATGTTCAGTTTATTGATACGATCTCAGTAGGAGCGTCATTTGTCCTAAATAGTGTAACGATAAATGGAATTTCGCAACCGAATTTAAATCCAATTACTGGATTTGGAGTTGGGGATATACTCGTTGGGGAAACGGTTATCGTGACGTTTCAAGCGACAGTTACAAACATCCCGTCATCAGGAACCATTACGAACGTTGCAAATATAACGGGAAACTTTACTTTAGTACCAGGAGAGCCACCAGTTGTAGTAACAGAGCCGAGTAATACGACAATAACAAGGGTAAATAGAGGACGATTTAATGTTATAAAAACCGTAAATAAAGAAGCAACACGATTAGGGGATACGTTAACTTATAGTGTGCAAGTTACAAATACGGGAACGGTAACAGCGACGAATGTTCAGTTTATCGATGTTCCGTCACCTAGTTTAGAATTCGTTCCTGGAAGTGTGCAAATAAATGGAATTCCGCAAGTAGGTTTAGATCCATTTGTAGGCTTTTCATTACCAGATCTTGCAGTAGGGGATAGCTTATTAATTACATTTGAAGTAAATGTAATCGCGGTTCCACCTTCTAGTAGCATTATGAATACAGCGAGAGTAACTGGTGATTTCGAATTGATTCCAGGAGAACCACCGTTTACAATTACGAACTCAAGTAATACGACAGTCACACCAGTAAATAGAGGTAGTTTAGATATGTTGAAAGAAGTAGATCATCCGATTGTTGGAGTAGGAGAAACGGTAACGTATACTGTTCGTATATTAAATACAGGTACTGCTGATGCGATGGATGTTCAATTTATAGATGTGTTATCTCAGGAAGCTGATTTCGTCCCAAATAGTGTAACGATAAATGGAGTTCCGCAACCAGGGTTAAATCCACAGGTTGGATTTACGATACCAGATATCCCAGTCGGTGAGACGGCACTTGTAACATATGAAGCTACAATTACAAGTTTTCCAGATGGTGGTACAGTAGTAAACGTTGCTGGGGCGTTAGCAGAGTATATTTTAGTACCAGGAGAGCCACCGGTTATAGTAATGGACACGAGTAATACTGTTATTGTAACAGTAAATACTGCAATTTTATTTGTTGCAAAAGGAGCGGATTTTGAAGTAGCGATGGTAGGAGATGTTGTCACTTACGGAATTGCTGTTATAAATGATAGTACAGTTCCTGTGACGAATATTGTTTTAACGGATATCATTGATTCGAATACGCTATTTATAAATGGCACGGTAACGGTCAATGATGTACCTTTTCCATTTGCCAACCCGAATACTGGTATTCCGTTAGGTGATTTTCAACCAAATGATGCAGCTATTATTAATTTCCAAGTTGTAATAACAGGAGGACAAATAAATAACTTAGTTACAAATACAGCGACAGCGAGTGGGTTTGCAACTGTGAATCCAAATGAACCGCCTGTAGTAGTTGAAGGCGATAGCAATACAGTTGTTATCCCGTTTATTCCTCAAAATGTCTCAACGACAGTCGTAAAAACGGCGGATCATCAAACAGCAACAATTGGAGATGTTATTACGTTTACGACAGTTATTACAAATACGGGAGATACAGCGATACAAAATATTCGTTTTCAAGATATGTTAGATAGTAGTGTTCGATTTGTTCTTGGAAGTGTAAAGGTTGATAATACGCCAGTGCCAAATGTAAACCCAGTATCAGGATTTCTTATAGGAAGTTTAAATCCAGGTGAAGCACGCACAGTCTCGTTCCAAGTAGTAGTTCAGAGCGCGCCAAGTGGTTCAGGAAATTATATAAATCAAGCGAGTATTCGCTTCGAACATCAAGTAGGTACAGTGTTACCACCGGTTACACAAATAATAGAAAGTAATATTGTGGTCATACCGTTCGTCCCAACGATCGAACAAATTTGTGAAACGAACTTTAATTGCTTAAATAAAATTCCATTTCAATGTTCTCCGTGTAATCATTTGCACGAACATAAGAAATAAAAACAAAAAGAGCATTTTGTGAAGTGCCCCCTAAAAGTTAGACACGGTTATTTCATTAGGCAGCTTGATAAAAGTGAGTCCGGTATGTACCGGGCTCATTTTTAATTTTGCCTTAATCCGTAGTGCTTTTTCTATATCATTTAAAGCGATGGATCTATTGTTAAAAAAGTCAATTGATTTTTAAAGTTTAAAAATATTTTAATTTTTTAATAAAGGAACCTAAATCATAACCTGTTTTTATTATAGCTATAGCTGAAATCACAATTAATGGATATTTAATATATGGATTGTTGAGGAGTTCCATTATGTTTTTCATGTTGTAAACCTCCTTGGCATTATTTATATCATTATATTTACAATATAGAATATAATGTAAAGAAAGATACTTAATTGAAGGAGAACTAAACAAAATAATAGATAAAAAAACCTTTATTTTTATCATTTCTTCTACAAGTAATTAAGAGTCAGTATAGCATATAGAAACAGATCTTAGGAAAGAAGCTATTAGGCAATTGAAATAAGCCTCTACTTTTACCGTATTTAGTTTAAGAATTAGTTTGTCCAATTCTTTTGAAACATAACTATAATAATTTAATTTCAATATCATAAGCAACTCAATTATTATATAGAAATACAAATTCAATGACTTGAGTTCAATGTTTTGTTACGCTATAAATAGCTTGATTTGTTTTTAACTTAAACATATTAAGAGTACTTAATAATTTTGATGAAGGTGTACTTACGAGTATTTCAGGAAATAGTGCTCAAGATTTACAGCAACAGGGAGACTTAAATCAGTCTAGTACTCTATCAAAAGAGGATGCAAAGAACCAGATTTTTAATCTATACGGGAACGATCTTAAATTTGTTGAGGAACCTGAGATCAAAGAAGTAGTATATGTGAATACGTCCTATAAAGTAAAATTTATGCTCTGGATCTTTAGCTCAGCTGGTTAGAGCAAACGGCTCATAACCGTTCGGTCGTAGGTTCGATTCCTACAAGGTCCACTTATAAAAACAAGGAGAAAGCACTCAAATGGGGGCTTTCTCCTTGTTTTTAATAAATAAAATGTCTTTTTTCCTTTAGCAAGGTTTATAAAATTCTAAGAGTTCAACTGGAATATTATTTTTGTATGCTATACATGCTTTTGTATCACCAGGCTGAATGGTCTTTTTGTCAATTAACAAAAGCGCAGCAAACGTATTTGCTTCTATCTCTAATTTGTCAACGGAAAAGAATGTATTCTTACGCAGAAAAGGTGTATTTGCATGAGTATGTAGGACTGCATGTCCTAATTCATGAGCACAAACAGTTCTTTGCATAGATGGAGACAAATTAGTATTAATGACAATGAAACGATTTCTTTTTTCATATTTATAAAAACCATTTATTTCTTCATGTAAATCCCATGTTAATATATGTATTTTTAAGTAATCTGCAAGCTCATAGGGGTTTGTCGTGTTGTATTTGGTGCTAAGTTGTTGGACTAGATCTCTAATGACGAATTTCAATGTATTCCCTCCTAAGCTCGCATCAGTTATCGTCTGGATTACGATATTTCTTAGGCACGTATTTTTTATTAATTACTTTCGTTTGTTTTACAATGTAATCCATTGCATCTAATAGTGATTCTACAGCTTCTTGACTCATAGGTTCACCAGAGAACATTAAGCCATCTTCTCCTTGAAGGTCTTTCTTTATTTCTTCCATTCTTTTTGCTATGTCTTTCTCATCTTTTGGCGTTAATTGCTTCTTTGTTTCGTCCGTAACATCTCGTCCTAGTAAATAGTCAGCTGAAACCGAAAAGCAATCAGCTAATTTAGTTAGAACATCATGTGGAGGGAATCTTTCTTCTGATTCGTAGTAACCTATCATTCTTTGGGATACTCCAATTTTTTCAGCTAGTTGTTTTTGTGTTAAATTTTCTTTTTTTCGTAAGGATTTTATTCTAAGTCCTATCACATTGTTCACCTCTCTAATTGAACTAATTGTTCTCTTTTGAATTTATTTTAGCACAAATTGTTCTTTTTTGCATTGACACAGAACAATTAGTTCTGTAATCTGTATTTAGAACTAATTGTTCTTTCGGAGGTGTGATAATGGGAAATAAAATGTACGATCCGCAAAAGAATTTATATAAAGAAATTGCACATTATTGTGGAGTGACTGAACGGTATATTCGAATGATTGATCAAAAAGAAAGAACTCCATCAATGGGAACAGCTAAGAAGATTGCTAAGTATTTTGATATGAGTATAGATGCTCTTTTTTTTAGTAATAAATCGAACTTAAAGTTCTTTTTAATGTCGTGTTGGTTTGAAAGGAATAAAAAGTAGGTTTCATCATGGGGAAGTTATTGATAGTGAGTACAGAATCTCGAATGTAGGTATTTGATCTTAACAATAGTGGAGAGGTAGATATTATGGGGATTTTTAGAGTTAAAAAGGATAATAATTATTCCGTTATTAATAATACAGGTTTAAAAGATAAAAGGCTTTCTTGGAAGGCGAAGGGGATATTAGCATACATACTTACACTTCCAGATGATTGGGTGTTTTATAGGGAAGAATTATCGCAGCACGCAAAAGATGGTATTAATAGCTTAAGAGCTGGAATGCAAGAATTAAAAGAGTACGGATATATTAAGAGATTTCCTATTAAAGATGTAAAAAACAAAATTGTTAGGTGGGAGACTATTATTTACGAAATCCCATTGGAGGATTTTCCACCAGTGGAAAATCCACCTGTTGATAATCCTGTTGCTGGGAACCTAACGGTGGAAAACCGCAAGCTACTAAATACTGATATACAAAGTACTAAAGAACTAAATACGGATATACCAAATACAAATTATCATCATGATAATCAAGATAAATCACTATCACAAAGATTGATGGATGAAGATTTTAAAATAGCTTATAGCTATTTGCTGAAAAATGGTATTTCGTTAAGTAAAATAGCTATCGCAGAGCTTGGTGAATTTTGTGGAGTATTGGGAAGTGAATTGATTCTTGAAGCAGTAAATAGATCTCTTGATGAAAATGTACCGAAATGGAGATATGTACGTGGGATTCTCAAAAAGTGGGAAACAAAAAAAGTAAAAACACGAAATGACGTAGCTGTACTAGATGAACAGTTTGATCTTAGTAAAAATAAAAAACAATCTGGTTCAGGATACACAAAACGAAATGAAATGGTACCAGGATGGTTACATCAAAAGGAAGATGAAGACTCAGGAGAACAACATAGACATATTAATGAGGTAACGATTGAAGAAGAGCGTGAGAGGTTAAAAGCTTTATTAAGAAAATACAAATCACAATAAATATCCGTTTTTCCGATTAAATTGATTATTAAGGTTAGTTTATCTTTGGTTACATCAATAAAAGCAGAATTTAAATAAAGAAAAGTAGGGGGATTATTGTATGTTTGACTGGCTGAAAGATTATCAGAAACTAGAAGAAGAAATTACATATTTAGAATATAACTTAGACAAATCAAAAGCGGAATTAAAGCGCTGGATTAGTGGTGATTTGCAAAATGTACGATTAACCGCTGAATCGGAAGGGGCTAAAGTAGAAGACCGGATTGAAGCTATTGAATATGAATTAGGACATAAGATGAATGAAGTGTTCAATTTAAAGATTTTAATTAATAAGTTTACAGGACTAGATCATCAAATACTCAAAATGAAGTATGTTGATGGAATGACCTTAGAACAAATAGCGTTTGACTTGCATTATAGTACAGGATATATCCGACGAAAACACGCTGAAATAAGAAAGATTGTCAAGTTTTTAGATGGGTATTAATGTTACCTTTTTGTAGGCTACATGCGGTGTACAGAAAGTATTGAAAAATTGATTTATAGTAGTAATATAAGATTTCGACGAAAGAGCAACTATTTTTATGGTTGCTCTTTTTGTTGTGAAAGAAGCGAAGTACTATGGAGTAATTCAATAGGTTAATAGGTATTTAGAAGTTAAAAGTACTTAGTAAAATAGTAGTGTTTGGTCCAAAAATAATAGGGAAATAAGGAGATGTTTAGTAATGGGTATGTTAGCTGCGTTAGTTAAGACAAAGAATTTGCCGCAACGGGTCCTCCGATGGCAGACAATGGTAGAAAATGAATGTAATGCACAAGGGGTACCTGAGTTAGTACCTTATGTATTAGGAATTATTATGGTGGAAAGTGATGGTAATGCTGAACAGACGCCCGATATTATGCAGTCAAGTGAATCTCAAGGGAGACCGATGAATTCAATTGACAATCCTAAGGAGTCAATTCATTACGGGGTAATGCACTTAATAGGAGCTTTTGCAGATGCAAAAAAATATGGTATTACAGATTTAAGTGCAATTGTTCAAGCATATAATTTTGGGCGTTTTTACATCCGTTGGTTAGCCTCTAACAATAAACAGCATTCACTGCAGGTGGCAGAACAGTATTCTAAAACTGTTGTTGCGCCATCTCTTGGAAATAGCACTGGCGCAATGATTCGATATAGTCATCCTATCGCTGTGGCATACAATGGTGGCTATAAATATAAAAATGGTGGAAATTTCTTCTATGCTGAAATTGTTAAACAGTACGTAGATTTTGTCGGAGGAGTTGATCCTACTGATGTAGATACGCGTAAAAACGTGACGCTACCTTCTGATTGGTTAACTAATAACTTAGGTTGGTTACAATGTGTAGAGCGACAATCTTGGGTGTATAAAGAACCAAATGAACTTGCGGAAGTAGTAGGAAAGATTCCTCTTGGCAGTGGGCATGTGTATTTAGAGACTGCATGGGATGGGAAAAGATTTTGGTTTAAAATTGCCAATGATAACTGGGTTCCTGAAACAGTAATGCGTATTGAAAAAGATGGTAGAAGTAAAGGTGTCATTTGGAATGAATGGGATGGGCTAGAATGTTACCATCACGCAAATTACAACAGTGGTATACGCGATCGAGTAGGTGTAGGTCAATGGGTAATTGAGTTTAGGGATAACAACTGGATTTACATTACAGATAAAGGGTGGGTAGAGTTTGACGAAAAAATCATTCGTTGGATTCGCTAAAAAAGATAGTGCTCTTATTGAAGTACTTCACAAAAGTCACCTGAGAAAACTAAAGTATATCTGGATGTGTTAAACATACATTATATTTTGAAAACAATACATGGTTAAAGGAAATCTTGATGTAAGGTAACGACGGAGAACTTTTTTCTATCAATCTTATGGTATGAAAAATTAGTATATAGGCCAAAAATATATAAATAGTAAATCAAGGTGCTTATGTAAGTACCTTTTTTATATGGTGTGAAAAATAGAAAGGAAGATTAATATGGCAAAATTTATTTATCCAACAGATACAACAAGGGTAACAAGTGGTTTTAGAGGCAGCAGACCAGATCATCATGGGGTAGACCTTGCAGAACCAGGTTATCATCCGATTTATGCAGCGGCTAGTGGACAAGTTAGTCGCTCTTATTATTCATCTAGTTATGGTGAATGTATTATGATTGTGAATAATATTGATGGGGTCAAATGGGAAACTGTATATGCTCATATGCGTAGTGGTTCTCGAACGGTGAATGTAGGGGATTATGTTACACAAGGACAAACTATTGGAGTTATGGGGAACACTGGAGATTCTAGTGGCCAACACTTGCATTTTGAAATGCATAAAGGTGGCTGGGATATTAATAAGAGTAATGCTGTGAATCCGTTAGACTATCTGGGAAAAGGAGACGGTGGTAACACTGGAAATGGTTCTGATCCTACTGATGTAGATACACGTAAAAACGTGACGCTACCTTCTGATTGGTTAACTAATAACTTAGGTTGGTTACAATGTGTAGAGCGACAATCTTGGGTGTATAAAGAACCAAATGAACTTGCGGAAGTAGTAGGAAAGATTCCTCTTGGCAGTGGGCATGTGTATTTAGAGACTGCATGGGATGGGAAAAGATTTTGGTTTAAAATTGCCAATGATAACTGGGTTCCTGAAACAGTAATGCGTATAGAAAAAGATGGTAGAAGTAAAGGTGTCATTTGGAATGAATGGGATGGGCTAGAATGTTACCATCACGCAAATTACAACAGTGGTATACGCGATCGAGTAAGTGTAGGCCAATGGGTAATTGAGTTTAGAGATAACAACTGGATTTATATTACAGATAAAGGCTGGGTAGAGTTTGACGAAAAAATTATTCGTTGGATTCGATAGATTTGTTAAAAAGAAGAGTAGGTCCTTATGGAGCGACTCTTCTTTATTTTTTATTAATTAGAATCACAAGCTAAATAACAATGTAGCTAGAAAAAGGATTTCTATCAATGATTAACAAAGGAGCATATATAAATGAAGAAAATAGCAGATATATCTTATCATAATGGAAATATAAATTGGGCTGAAGCGAGTAATGATTTGGAGCTGGCTATTATTCGTGTACAATATGGATCTAATAAGGTTGATTCAAAATATAAAGAATATGTCCAAGGTTGTAAAGCATATGGAGTTCCATTTGGTCATTATGCTTATGGATGTTATATAAGTGTCCAAGACGCTATTGTAGAAGCAAGAGATTTTATGAATCGTGCAGACAAGGATGCAAAATTCCTTGTATTGGATGTAGAAGATGACACACTTGCTAGTTGTGGACCCACTAACTTAGCAAAAGCATCCCAGGCCTTCATTGATACATGTCGTGCAGCGGGCTGGAAAGTTGGATTATACGTGTCACATCACATGTATACAAGTTATGGACTAAATAGTGTGAGTGCAGATTTCTTATGGATTCCTCGTTATGGTGGCAGTAAACCTGCATATAGCTGTGATCTATGGCAATATACTGAAACTGGTAGCGTTGCAGGAATTACTGGTAATGTAGACTTAAATTACTTAGTAGGAAATAAAACTATTGAATGGTTTATAGGAAAGGGCTCTAATTCAAATAATCCTGATCCTACAGATGTAGACACCCGAAAGAATGTATCATTACCACCAGATTGGTTAACCAATAACTTAGGTTGGTTACAATGTGTAGAGCGACAGTATTGGGTATATAAAGAACCAAATGATCTTGCGGAAGTAGTAGGAAAGCTTCCTCTTGGCAGTGGCCATGTATATTTAGAGAGTGCATGGGATGGGAAAAGATTTTGGTTTAAAATCGCCAATGACAACTGGGTTCCTGAAACAGCAATGCGTATCGAAAAAGATGGTAGGAGTAAAGGTGTCATTTGGAATGAATGGGAAGGATTAGAGTGTTACCATCATGCGAATTACAACAGTGGTATACGTGATCGAGTAAGTGTAGGACAATGGGTAATTGAGTTTAGGGATAACAATTGGATTTACATTAAAGATAAAGGTTGGGTAGAATTTGATGAAAAAATCATTCGTTGGATTCGCTAATTAAAAAAATTATTTGTATTAAAGTAAAACTAAAAAAGATGAAACATATCGATAGGATAGTTTTAGAACAAGTAGTGTTTGAGTTGCATTATAGTACAGGGTACATCTGACGAAAACATGCTGAAATAAGAAAGATTGTCAAATTTTCAAATGGGTATTAATGTTACCTTTTTGTAGGCTACATGCAGTGTACAGAAAGTATTGAAAAAGTGATTTATAGTAGTAATATAAGATTTCGACGAAAGAGCAGCTATTTTATGGTTGCTCTTTTTGTTGTGAAAGAAGGTGAGCAACATGAAGTAATTTTATAGATTAATGGGTATTTGGCTGATAGTCATATTTAATATGGTAGTAGTTTTTTAGGCAAGCATAATGGGAAAATAAGGAGATGTTTAGTAATGAGTATATTAGCTACTTCAGTTAAAACAAAGAATTTGCCACAACAAGTGTTACGTTGGCAATCAATGGTAGAAAGTGAATGTTCTGCACAAGGAGTACCTGAGTTAATTCCTTACGTACTTGGAATCATTATGGTGGAAAGTGACGGGAATTCTGAAAAAACACCTGATATTATGCAATCAAGTGAATCACAAGGGTGGCCAATGAATACAATTAAAAATCCTAAAGATTCAATTTATTATGGAGTAAAGCATCTAAAAGGAGCTTTTGATGATGCGAAAAAAAATGGTATTACAGATTTAAGTGCCATTGTTCAATCATATAATTTTGGACGAGCTTACCTTCGCTGGTTAGCTTCAAACAAGAAACAACATTCATTACCGGTGGCGGATCTGTATTCTAAAACGGTTGTTGCACCATCACTTGGAAATACAACAGGTGCCATGGTTCGATATAGTAATCCAATTGCTGTGGCATACAATGGTGGCTACCGATATAAAAACGGAGGGAATTTCTTCTACGCTGAAATTGTTAAGCAATATGTTGATTTTGATGGGGGAACTAATCCTTCTGAAAATAAAGAACCATCAGAGTGGGCGAGAAGTGCATGGAAGTGGGGATTAGAAAAAGGAATTGTAGATGGGAATTCACATCCACATGGAACGGTAGTAGAAGAAATTTTGGTACACATGTTACAACGTGCATACAACAACAAAGTATTTTTAGGTACTGGAAGTGCAGTATCCTTCGCTATTGATACAAGTTACCGGAATGGAGAACCGTCAGAATGGGCGAGAGACGCATGGAAGTGGGGTCTAGAAAAAGGGATTGTAGATGGAAATGCACATCCACATGGAGAAGTGACAGAAGAAATTCTGGTACACATGTTGCAACGTGTATACAACAACAAAGTATTCTCAGGTACTGGAAGCTCAGGAGCATTTGTCACTAATGTAAGTTATCAAAATGGAGAGCCATCAGAATGGGCGAGAGATGCATGGAAATGGGGATTAGAAAAAGGAATTATAGATGGGAATTCACATCCACATGGAAAAGTAACAGAGGAAATTTTAGTACACATACTACAACGATGTACAAATAATGGGGTATTTAAGTAATTATAAGACTTTCATATTATAAAGATTCTTGTCAAATAAAAAAGTAAACGAAGGTACTCATTTAAGTACCTTGATTATACTGTGCAAAAAAGAAAGGAAGATTAGTATGGCAAAGTTTATTTATCCAACAGATACAACGAGAGTAACAAGTGGTTTTAGAGGCAGCAGACCAAATCACCATGGGATAGACCTTGCTGAAGCAGGGTATCATCCGATTTATGCAGCGGCTAATGGAAAAGTTAGTCGCTCGTATTTTTCATCTAGTTACGGTGAATGTATTATGATCGTGCATACTATTGATGGAGTTACATGGGAGACTGTATACGCTCATATGCGTAGTGGTTCTCGAACGGTGAACGTAGGAGATTATGTTACCCAAGGACAAACTATTGGAGTTATGGGGAACACTGGGGATTCTAGTGGCCAACACTTACATTTTGAACTGCATAAAGGCGGCTGGAATATTAATAAGAGTAATGCTGTGAACCCATTAGACCATTTAGGAAAAGGACCTGATCCTTCTGAAAATAAAGAGCCATCGGATTGGGCAAAAGATGCATGGAAATGGGGATTAGAAAAAGGAATTGTAGATGGAAATTCTCATCCGCATGGAACAGTTTTAGAAGAAATTTTAGTACACATGTTACAGCGTGTATACAATAACAAAGTATTCTTAGGTACTGGAAGCGTAGTATCGGTTTCTATTGATACAAGTTATAGAAATGGGCAACCATCGGAATGGGCGAGAGATGCATGGAAATGGGGACTAGAAAAAGGAATTGTAGATGGAAATTCTCATCCACATGGAGAAGTGACGGAAGAAATCCTGGTACACATGCTGCAACGTATATACAATAACAAAGTATTCTCAGATACTAGAAGTACAGTGTCAATCGCCTCTAATGTGAGCTACCAAAATGGAGAGCCATCAGAATGGGCGAGAGATGCATGGAAATGGGGATTAGAAAGAGGAACTATTGATGAGAACTCACATCCACATGGAAAAGTGACAGAGGAAATTTTAGTGCACATTCTACAACGATGTGCGAATAATGGAGTATTTAATTAAATAAAAAGCCGGATTCTTATTCTACTAATCCCTGTCTAATAGACAGGGATTAAAATTTATAATTAGAAGATTTAAATTCACAAATTGTTTGTTTTTAGTGTAGCTGAACTAAGTGTATACAATCTACGTTGTGTTTTAGAAATAGTATATGTTTACTAGAAACATATTTTTGATATTAGGTTACGACGTAAGTGATCCGAATTGGTAGTTTTTCTGTTAAATACTGCACTCATTAAATATCTGAATATTCTTTCGGATCGGAGAGTAAATATTACTCCTTTAATTAAATTAAGATATTATTTTTCAAACTACATAGCAAAATTTACGTACTAAATGAGATTGTTAGAAAATCAATAAACAAAATTAAAACGGGAGAGGAAGATATGACAAATACACATCCAGAGGAAAATCAATTTCAGAACCAAATTCTAAATCAAATCATGCCAAGTGATGACAATAAATTTATGGAAATTGATGACGTTGTGGATAATTTAGTGAATGCTGGGATTATTACCGCTAGCAATTTTAACGTCAACGTGGAGCTGTTTAGAGGAAGTCCAATTACTGTTTCCATTGTAAAAACGGGAAACCCAGCAACAGAGGCTCCTACAAAAGTAATTACCGAGGATATTATTGAGGGACAAATTGAGGTGGACGTTAAACCAGAAGGGATTAAATAATGAGATGAAAAGACAAGTATATGCATATTAAGATTTTTAATTTTTTAATTAAATACGAAGTAGGAGAGAGGTGGAAATAATGGATGGTTTGCAAGAGATGAAAGGTGATGTTCAGGAAATAAGACAAGATATTAAAGATATACGACTAGAGATTAGAGGTCTAGAAATGAGGACAGCAGGTAATGAAAAAGACATTATTAATATTAATAAGCAATTAGATAAGATTAGTGCAAATACAACATGGATATTACGCCTTATTATTGGTGGAATAATTGGAGCAGCTCTGACCTTCCTCTTGAAAGGTGGCGGTATGTAATGATTGAAATTACGGCAATGATTGGGGCTGTTATAGGGTTATCGCAAATTGCTAAAACAAATGGATTGCAAACAAAATATATTCCGATATTTAATTTGACGCTTGGCATTATACTGGGTGTTTTATTTTTGTCTCAAGATATCAAAATGAATATATTTCAAGGAATGATTATCGGATTGTCAGCAAGTGGATTGTTTGACCATACGAAAATTATAAAAAAGGATAACAATAGGAAATGAAAAAGAAATCCAAATTAACCCATGGAATGATCGTATCATGGAAGAAGAACACAAGTGGTTATTAGAACCAAACGCGAAAATTTGGCCCGAAAAGGAATAGACGAAAATAAAAACGAGCACTCCTATTTATAGTGATGAAGTGACCCCTAAAAGTTAGACACGGTTATTTTATCAAGCTGCCTTAATCCGTTTTGTATTATAATAATCTCTATATTTTTCTAATTCTATTTTAAAATGCTCTACACTTTCAAATTCTTTTATGTAGAGGAACTCCGACTTCATAATTCTGAAGAAATTCTCTATTACTGCGTTGTCGTAACAGTTACCTTTTCGAGACATGCTCTGTACAATAGCTCTTGATTCAAGTGTACGGACGTATTGTCTCATTTGATAATGTCATTCTTGATCAGAGTCCATCAGTAGTTGGTGATTTTCAGGCAAATGTTCTAATGCATTCTCTAACATCTTTGAAACAAGTGAATACGTCGGTCTAGAACCAATTGTATAGGTAATAATTTCACCATTATACAAGTCTAATACAGGTGATACATACAGTTTCTCTCCAAACAATGTAAACTCTGTGATGTCCGTTACCTATTTTTGATTCGGTGCATCTGTATAAAAATTACGCTCTAAAATATTAGGTGCAATTCTACCGACTTTTCCTTTATAGGATTTATATTTCTTCATATGCACAACACACTTTAATCCAAGCTCTTTCATAATGCGTTGAACCTTTTTGTGATTCACTTTCTGACCACGATTCGTTAATTCATCACGAATGCGACGGTAACCATAACGACCTTCATTTTCCTCATAAATCGCTTTCATCTCAGCTTTCAAATCGGCATCTACATCTGGACGATTCATTTTCTTTACTAAATTATAATACGTGCTTCGTGGAATATTAGCTAGCTCCACGAGTGCCTTCACCGAATATTTATGCCTTAATTCATAGACTACTTGCGCTTTGTCTGGTCTCGTGATTTTCCAAACAGAAATCGTTGAAGGGGCAGGAATGTTAAAAATAGCTGCCGTCTCAAATAAGGACATACCGTTTTCAATCATAAAGTTTAGTACGTCTAGTTTAAATTGTCGTGTGTAATTTGTACAACGTTTTAGAAAAGCTTCCACACCATTCTGTTTATACTGATTTACCCAATTCAAAATAATTGTGTTACTTATACCGATCGCTCTACCTATTTTTCGATAACTTTCATTTCCGTTCCAATACCGTAGAACGATTTGTATTTTTTCATCAGCTGTAAATTTAGCCATAGAAAAACTGCACCTCCAATTGTTAGACTGTGTCTAACAATTGGGGTGCAGTTCAGAATAAGATGCTCTTTTTGTATTAATCACATAGATTCATTTTCGGGTGAGGTAAAAAACTCGTTGATTTTGTTGGAAAGTAGAAATGGAATGGCTCCTTTTATAACAGAAATATCCCAATCCCACCATGCGAGATTTTCTAGCTTGTCAATCGTTTCTTGCGGGAAACGATATCGAACAAATTTTGCAGGATTACCAGCTACAATTGCATATGGAGGTACGTCTTTTGTAACAACACTCTTTGCCCCAATAATGGCTCCGTTACCAATTGTAACACCAGATAAAATGCAGGATTGATAACCAATCCATACATCGTTGCCGACTACGATGTCACCTTTTGAAGAAGGATGACCAGTAATATGTGCTCCTTCATTAAAAAATGCATTAAATGGGTATGTTGTTATCCAGTCTGCGCGATGTTCACCGCCAAGTATAA
The DNA here is from genome assembly GCF_008368895.1 of Bacillus sp. BB081. Lineage (NCBI taxonomy): Bacteria > Bacillati > Bacillota > Bacilli > Caryophanales > Bacillaceae > Bacillus > Bacillus sp. BB081. The sequence goes on along the minus strand of NZ_QOZX01000015.1, from coordinate 19,473 downwards.
AAACGACTTCTTCTCCTAATGAACAAAACTTACCTATTTTTAATTTTGTTTCATCATTCCAAGAAAAAATGGTTGGACCTACTTTACTATAAGTATAATCACCAATATCATATTTATTATATTCAGGTTTTTGATTTAAAAATAACATAACAAATTTAGCATCCTCTCTAAAGCAAGTAATGGATATGCAACATTATATGCAACTTAGAATAAGTCGAACTGTGTTGTATGAATTGGTAATGCACAAAAATAGTAGTAGGCGCAATGCATAAAAAGGAGTGGAATGAATGATATACGAAATGGGATTATATAATAAACCTTTTCAATCAATTCAATTAGGAAAAAAAGTATATGAAGTACGTTTATACGATGCAAAACGTCAACTTATAAAACAAGGCGATCATATTGTATTTACGAACCTTACGACAGAGGAAATGATGACTGTAAAAGTAACGGAAATAAAACGATACGAAAGCTTTAAAGCGATGTACGAACAAATTGATAAAAAATTATTGGATTGTGAAAATGATAGTTTAGAGGAAATGCTAGAAAGTACATACAAAATATATACGAAAGAACAAGAAAAAAAGTGGGGAACAGTTGCGATTCGTATTGAGGTAATAAAATGATAAGAAATCGGGGCGGGGCTATCATTGTACAGGAAGGGAAAATTGCTCTTATAAAACGTATTCGAGAAGGGGAAACATATTATGTTTTACCAGGCGGAGGAATTGAAGAAGGAGAAACAGCTGAAGAAGCAACGAAGCGAGAAATTTATGAAGAATTAGGGGTACATATAAAAGTGGAGCATCTGATTGCAAAGGTGGAGTATAAAGGTACGGAGTATTATTTTAATGCCCATATTATAGATGGAGTTTTCGGAAGTGGTAAAGCTGAAGAATTCAAACTGAAAGATAGAGGGAGTTATATTCCGTTATGGTTGCCGATGCACGAGTTGGAAAAAGTGAATATAAAACCGTATGAAGTGGTCGGAAGTATATTCAATCATTATAAAAAGTAAGGTCTGACAACATACAAAAAAAACCATTGACATAGTCTTCTGATTTAAGTATTGTATTCGAGTATGTTTATAATCAGGAGGTTTATATGAGCAATCAAACTACTACACATCATGTGAAAATGACAACAGCAGATCCATCTGGAATTGGTCTATTTGGATTAGCGATGGTAACACTTGTAGCATCATCTCAAAAGTTAGGCTTAACAGATGGCGTTTCACTTGTATTACCGTGGGCAATCTTTTTAGGAGGATTTGCACAAATCTTTGCGTGCATTCACGATGCAAAGCATAACAATACGTTCGGTACAACAGCATTCGGTGCCTACGGCCTATTTTGGTTAGGTGTTGGAATGACTTGGTTAATTCAACTTGGAGTATTTGGCGAAAAATTAGCACAAGCTGCAGATTCAAAACAGCTGGGTGTAGCCTTTATTGGATATTTGATTTTCACAATCTTTATGACAATTGGTGCAATGGAAACACATAAAGTATTATTTATGATTTTCGTCCTTATTGATTTCTTATTTATTGGTCTTTCATTAAGTACTTTAGGTGTTATGCCGCATGCAATGCATAATTTAGCAGCGTATTCTGAACTATGTATTTCATTATTATCTTTCTATGGTTCAGCAGCAGCAGTGTTAAATACACACTTCGGTAAAGTTGTATTACCAGTTGGAAAGCCATTTGGTATTTTTAAAAAGTAATAAAAAGCACAGGTGATTGTATAGTCATCTGTGCTTTTTTGTATGGAATAAATAAAAATGAAAAAATATAATTGAAATTGATTCTCATTATTAATATAATGAGAATGAGAATCATTTAATGTAAGAGGGGGATGCCGAAGTGGCAAAAATTTTAATAGCTTATGCAAGTATGTCAGGAAATACAGAGAGTATTGCTGATTTAATCAAAGTTAGTTTAGATGCTTTTGATCATGAAGTAGTATTGCAAGAAATGGAAGGCATGGATGCTGAAGAATTATTAGCCTATGATGGAATCATTTTAGGATCTTATACGTGGGGCGATGGTGAATTACCGTTTGAGGCGGAAGATTTCCATGAGGACTTAGAAAATATAGATTTATCAGGGAAGAAAGTAGCGGTATTCGGATCAGGTGATACGGCGTATGAACTATTTTGTGAAGCGGTAACGATATTTGAAGAAAGACTTGTAGAACGCGGTGCAGAGCTTGTACAAGAAGGATTGAAAATCGAACTAGCTCCAGAAGATGAAGAGGATGTTGAAAAATGCAGTAATTTTGCAATTGCATTTGCTGAGAAGTTCTAAGAATGGGAGTGTCAACGTGGAGACAATGTTAAGTGCGACCGCTATTACAAAGTTAAGAGATGGAAAACTTATGTTAGCTACTACATATAATGGCTTATTTATTGAACGAGACGGAGAATGGAAACAAATATTAAATGGTTTTCAAAAACGAATTAGGGATTTACATAGCGAAGATAATGTAGTGTATGGTGTAGGTGACGAAGGGATTTTTATTCGTAGTATGAATGGTGGAGAGAATTGGACGGTTCAGCGTTTTCCAACAAAAGCAACGAGTTGGAATGTGTGTAGTAATGTACAAGGAACAGTCATTGCTCATGGAGATAAAACGTTGTATCATTCTAATGATTTTGGTTCGACATGGGAAACCATTCATCCATTTCTTGAGTATGGTGGCGGGGCACCATCTATTCGATCGTTATTTTTATATAAACATTACTTATTTATCGGTACGAAAATACATGCTAAATGTGGTGGTGTTTGGCTCTTTAATTTGGAGACACGTAAATTAAAGCGGATTAAAATCGTGATGAATCAGATGATCTCAGCGTTGACTGTACACAATTCTTATATAGTAGCAGCGAGTGGATCGTGCAAGGGGATTAGCGGGAATATTTCTTTTTGTAAAATAGATGAAAGTATTGAGAGTGAAAAAACATATTGGCACACATGTCAAAGTGAGCAGAAAGCAAGTAGCTATTTAGCCTTGAGTGTAGATCAACATGTGCTATATACAACGTCAACGCAAAATAAGGCGGGGATTAGTACGGTTTGTCGTGTACTTCTAGAAGAAGGACTTGTTACAGTATGTGACTTAGTTAAAGGACATGGCTGGCGCATCGTTAACCAAAAAGAGGGTTATGTTGTAGCTGGATCAGGTGAATCAAAAGCGATGCAGTGGAAGAAAAAAATTATATAGCAAAAAAAACTTTACTTTTATTATAATGATATGATATAGTTACTTTAAACCATTTTACTTTTAATAATATAGAGATTTAAATGAGCTGTAACTTCCGAGGAGGATAGCAATGTTAAATCTCCTCTGGGGTTGCAGTTTTTTAATGTTTGAAGTATTATTGTAAAGTGGTTGAAATTTAATATGTACATATAGGTACATTGTAGGAGGATTTTTTAAATGCAAAACGGTAAAGTAAAATGGTTTAACGCAGAAAAAGGTTTCGGTTTCATCGAAGTTGAAGGCGGAGAAGACGTATTCGTTCATTTCTCAGCTATCCAAGGCGACGGCTTCAAATCTTTAGAAGAAGGTCAAGAAGTTACTTTCGAAGTAGAACAAGGTAACCGTGGACCTCAAGCTACAAACGTTAACAAGAAGTAATTATGGAAAAAAGAAGGGCTTGCCCTTCTTTTTTTTGCATTTTTATTGAATAACCTCCTATGTACATATAATAATGAGATTAAATTTTCGTTGATTAGACGAAGTATTTCATGCATAAAGTGCATGAATGAATAAATAAATACTGAAAATAGAGTATGTGTGTGAAAAGGAATTTAGAAAGAGGTAAATAAATTGGAAAACGCTACACATTTTATTGTGTTCGATATAGAGAGAAATTTCAGGCCGTATAAATCAGAAGATCCGTCAGAGATAGTTGATATCGGAGCTGTAAAAATAGAAGCAAGTACAATGAAGGTAATTGGAGAATTTTCGGAGTTAGTAAAGCCGAGTGCACAACTCACTCGTCATACGACAAAATTAACGGGAATTACAAAGAAAGATTTAATTGGTGTGGAGAAATTCCCGCAAATTATAGAGAAATTTATTCAATTTATCGGAGAAGACTCTGTATTTGTTTCATGGGGAAGAGAAGATTATCGTTTTCTATCTCATGATTGTACGTTATACGGTGTAGAATGCCCATGTATGGAAAAAGAGAGCAAATTTGATTTGCAGAAGTTTGTTTTCCAAGCGTATGAAGAGTTATTTGAGCATACACCAAGTTTACAATTTGCAGTAGAACAGCTCGGTTTAACGTGGGAAGGGAAGCAGCACCGAGCTTTAGCGGATGCTGAGAATACAGCGAATATACTTCTTAAAGTATATAGCGAGAGAGACATTTATAAACGGTACAAAAGACATGGTGAGCTTGAACTTGTAGAGAACGGAAAACTAACAGAAAAAGCGAAAAAAAAGATGCGAAAATGGGTATTTAAAGAAATGAGAAAAAATACAGAGCGTCCTTTCGTTTGGAGTGCATTTGAAAATAGTGACACGTGGGAAAGTATAACGGAAAGATATTATATAAGTGAAGCTACAATAGCACTTCTGAAAAAGCATTTTCCTACGGCGGTGAGAAAAGCGGAAAGGCAGATTAGGTATTTGGCTGAGATGGAGGAGAATGTAGAGGTTAAATGACATTCTCCTCTATTTCTAGCTACATAAATTTAACGTCATTGTACTGATGGATGAATAAAGTATTCATATTAAATAGGAATTGATTTGTTGTGATTGGGCCATTATAATTGCTTTGAAAATTAAGGTGTGGTAAGAATTTTTAAATACATTCATAAAATTAGAGCCCATAGAAATGAAAGAGGGTAGAGTTAAATGGAAGTAATCTTTAACATTGTAACAGTTCTAGTTTTTGGGATAATATTTACCACGCTATTAGCAGTAGTTACACTTCCTTTCATAGCAAAGAAGAAAAATTGGAAAAAGCTTAATATATCTTTAAAGCGTGGTGTATTAAAGATTAAAATCGAAGAGTACATATGAGTTTTATACAAGGGAGGTGTGATAGTGATAGACTTGGATATTAAAGACGTCACCGTACAGATGGAATTAAACGGTGTCTTTTGGAATGAGGATGGGCTTGCTGAAATGACGGTGACTACAAAAGCTGAGCATTCTCTTATTCTTCGTCTAGTAGTTGACTTAGAAAGTAAAACTATTAGGGCGACGAGTGCCGAAATAGTGAATGGATTCTGCCCTCTGTGCAAACAGAAAAGGGACGAATGTAGTGAACTTAATGACTTGCAAAACAAAATGGATATTTTAGAAGAAGCCTATGATTGGGTAAGAGAGCATCCAGAATATCGTTTTCAATTATCTTTTTACGAGTACAATAAATTTGAGGTAGTGAAGTGAAATTTTCATTTTACCAACATACATAGTGACTACTCTAATGGAAATACGCTTGTACAACAAGGAAGGAATCTACTGGATTCTGCAACAATTGTTATCTTGGATTAAAAATAAACATATTTTGTTATAAAGCAGAAAAACCGATTCTACTAAGAATCGGTTTTTAATATAAAGGTCAACTAAGTTCAAAATAAAAGAGCGCTTATTAACAGCGCTCAGTAAAAATAGATATATGGAAGGATTTATTCAATCCCGTTCGGATCATAAGAATACTGCTGCTTATTCTCAATCCGCTCAATTACGTCTTGCAATTCATCAGGCTTCAGAAACTCAATCGGAGAGAAGCCTTTCTCAAACGTAAGTGTATCAGCCTCAATCATTAATACGTATCGATCATTTACTTTTGCGATATGTATTTGATCCCCGAAATCAGCAAGCAGGGCCTTCACAGAGATATGATCTGCTTTTAGCTTTAATTCCACTTCAGGAGCATGCTCGACGATTTGAGCGGTAGCTTCCATTACTTCTTCAGTTGAAAATTGTTCCATAATTTCGCGTTTCGGACTGGCAGCCCATACTTCCATTGCTTGGTCGAATTGTTCGCGTTCTTCCGTACCTTCTTCAAATACATCTTCAATTTGGTCGTATACCATGTCCATTACTTGTGTTTTCATAATTTCAGGCATAGAGCGTTCGTACTCGACGAATTTTAAGAAGTCTTCAAAGTAGCGGGCGTGTGATGCTTGGTGAATTTTTAGCTCACCCACTTCGACCATACCTTCTTCAGGCATGTACGGATACTGGATAGATTTCATATTTTTTGTTGTGATGGCCATTTCAACGTTACGAATCAGTGTGGATTCATCTGAAATAGAAGCGACTTTCGGTTCGAAGTCACATTTCATAACGAAAACGAATGGATCATCAAAGTATTTGCGTAGTTTTGCTTGCGCAATTAAAAATACACCACCGCGTACAGCACTTGTGTCCAGATATGTATAAACGAGAGGTTCACTCATATCTTTGAAGTTTTCTTTTGTTTCCGCAAAGCGAATGCGATTAAAGAGGTTGTAATGAGGGTTTGAATCAAGTTCGTGCCCTTCTTCTACAATGAAGCGACCAATCTTTGTCGGAGCTTGTTCTGTTTTCGCATGACGTTCTACTTTTCGCTTTGAAATTTTTAATAATTCACCATTCAAAAATTCTTTTAAGGAGCTATCTTCATACTCTTCAGCGTCTAACGTTTGAAAATGTTTGTAGCGTTTATCAACAGCTTCACCTTTTCCTTCTACTTGTACAACATAAAAGGAAAGATAATTTATTTCAAAATCCATATTTATCACCTTGTTTCATTTCATTAACTCTTATCAGTATAGAGATGGAAAAAACTTTCGTCAATTTATATAAAGGAAGGGGGAGCCCCTTCCTTTATATATTTTTTACTTTCGAAATTAAAATCCGTCTTCTAATGCTGAAAATGGAATGTTTAGTCTGTTTTCTATTGTACGTAAACGCTGGTTTAAGCGGTTTAATCTACGTGTATGACGCTCAACCGTGTTTTCTAATTGACGTACTCTTTGTTCAAGCTCATTTACTCGTCTTTCTAGTTGACGGTTTCCAGTACCAGGAAAAGAGATTGGAAGTTGGAATTGTCGATTTTGATCATATGGATTAACTTGTTCTGCTGGATCTATATATTGTTGGTATTGTGCTTGTAAATCATATTGAGGTTGATAACCATTTTGGTTATATGGATCGTATGGATTGTAGGGGTACATAAAAATATCCTCCATTTCTTTAAAATAGGTTAATTCACCATAATGTATGTGTAAAAGCGGAGTGTGGCACGGCAAATACCTATTTATGTTCACAAGGTGTTTCTTTATAAATAAGAATATGGAGTTTTACATTTGTATTTCTTTCGTTTTATGGTATATACTGGATAAAAAGGTGAGGTTACATAAAGGTTACAATTCTATCGAACTCCAACTTTTATGTAAATATGTATAGACATTTAGAAAAGAAAAGAGTAATTTATATAGAGTAAAAAATAACTTGTAACATTTTATAAATATATTGTAAAATGATTGTAACAAAACATACATAAAAATGAAATAATACATAAAAGTAATATTGGGAAAAAGGGGAGAGTATATTGTTCCGTAAAGTAAAGGGTATATTAGTTGGGGTGTTATGTGTAGCTATAGTGAGTGGTTGTGGTGCAAAAGTAAGTGATGTTGCATTAGTAAGTGACATTGGTGGCCACACGGTAGAGGCTAAAGCAGAGGTGCAGGATTCTATTAGTTTAGTAGATGGTCGTACTGGTACGGAAGTGAAAAAGCTAGATTTATCGAGTCTAGGTTATTTTGAAGATGAAGCAAAATTTAAAAAATCGGTAACGAAGGTTGCTAGCGAAGTTGGAAAAAGCGTTGACAAAAAGATGGTCCCTTCACGTGTAGCACCTGATGGAAGTTGGCAAGAAGGAAAACCTTCTTATGAATTAATGGAAAAAGAATTAGTAGATAAATTATTAAACGTTGGTATGTGGGATTCTTCATATCAATTACCTATTGTTGAGAAAAAGCCTATCGCAACATTAAGTGATGCGCAAGGAAGTGGTACGGTAATTGGTAGATATGAAACGAATTTAGGTGGCTCAACAGGTGGCCGTATTGAGAATATTCGCTTGTCAGCAGCGAGCATAAATGGAGTTGTATTAGCAAAAGGAGACAGTTTCTCTTTCAATGCATTAATTGGTGATACAACGCCAGATAAAGGATATCAACTAGGAAAAGAAATTGTAGATGGTAAATTAGTAGATGGATACGGCGGTGGTGTTTGTCAAACATCATCAACTTTATACAATGCAGCAGATCAAGCTGGTTTGAAAATGGTAGAGAGAACGACACATTCTAAAACGGTAGGTTATGTTCCACAAGGAAGAGATGCTACAATTGCATATCCATACTTAGACTTAGTGTTTGAAAACACGAATGATGCACCTGTGAAACTTTATATGGGCATTCAGGGTGGAAAGTTAGTTGCCGAAGTACATAAAATGAGATAAGAATAATTAATCTTATAAAAAAGCCATTATTTCTATTAAGAATAGAAATAATGGCTTTTTCTGTGCGATTTATCCAGTGTAAATTATACACCTTAAGACTGGGTGAATGTGAGGGATAAGCTATTCGAAAAAGTGTTGAATTTAATTCTTAGTTTTCCTATTGACATTATATATAATTAACTGTATTCTTCATATTAACAACTAAATAAATGGAAATATTTATTAGTTTTCTTATCAAGAGAGATGGAGGGACTGGCCCGATGAAATCTCAGCAACAGGCTACAAAAGTACTGTGCTAATTCCAGCAAACGTATGAAGCGTTTGGAAGATGAGGGGAAATGGATTAACATTCAACTCTTCTTATATGTGTAAGAAGAGTTTTTTGTTTAGAGAGGGGGGATAAAGTGAAGTTTGATGTAACGTATTTTTTAGAAAGTTTTCCGCAATTATTTAAGTATGTATACATAACTTTAGGGATTACTGTAGTTTCAATGATTATTTCTTTTGTTATAGGGATTGGCTTGGCGATCATAACGAAAAACAAAACGAAATTTTTATATTCTATTGCAAGAGTATATATATCTTTCTTTAGAGGAACACCTTTATTAGTTCAATTGTTTGTGTTGTATTTCGGATTGCCGCAAATATTTCCAACCTTTACAGTACTTACAGCGATGCAAGCGACTTTAATCGGTCTCAGTTTAAATAATGCAGCATATTTGTCAGAGATTATTCGGGGCTCATTAAATGCTGTGGAATCAGGACAAATGGATGCTTGTTTATCAGTTGGAATGACAAAGGCGCAAGCGATGCGACAGATTATCTTTCCACAAGCTATTCGTGTCGCAGTACCGTCACTTGGAAATAATTTTGTCGGATTGTTAAAAGAATCTTCGTTATCTTTTGCACTTGGGGTGGCTGAAATTTTAGCGCAGGCGAAGATGCTAGCGGCACAATCGTATCGTTATATGGAAAGTTACTTAGCGGTAGCGATTGTATATTGGATTATTACAATTGCAATTAGTTGGGGACAGAAAAAGTTAGAAAAGAAACTTGATGCACCGTATTTGTAATAGAAATGAGGTGATATGTGTGATTGAGATAAGTGATTTGTATAAATCTTACAAAAGCAATGAAGTATTAAAAGGAATCTCACTTACTGTAAATAAAGGAGAAGTGGTAGTCATTATTGGACCTTCTGGTTCAGGTAAATCGACATTATTAAGATGTTTAAATTTATTAGAACAACCAGAGGATGGAAGTATTAGAATTGAAGATTTAGAGATTCATGCAAAGAAGCTTTATAAAAAAGAAATAATACAATTACGTCAAAAAACAGCTATGGTTTTTCAAAACTATAATTTATTTAAAAATAAAACAGCATTACAAAATATTACAACACCATTAACAGTTGTACAGAAAAAAAGTGAAGAAGAAGCGAAAAGAATAGCAAGAGAAATATTAAAACAAGTAGGTTTAGCTGAAAAAGAAGATTTCTACCCAATGATGTTATCAGGTGGGCAACAACAAAGGATTGGAATTGCGAGAGCGATGGCATTAAATCCAGCTATATTATTGTTTGATGAACCGACTTCAGCACTTGATCCAGAATTAGTGAATGAAGTATTACAAGTAATTAAAGATTTGGCAAGACAGCATATAACGATGGTTATTGTTACACATGAAATGAATTTCGCAAAAGAGGTAGCGGACCGCATTATATTTATGGCTGATGGCATTATTGTAGAGCAGGGAACGCCGGAGGAGATTTTTAGGAACCCACAAAATGAACGTACGAAAAAGTTTTTACGACAATTGAATGCTTCAGAAGAAGGCAATCATTTCGTTATTTAGGAGGAAGAATTATGAGGAAATCATCATTATTACTAACATTGGCATTAACAGTATCGGTTGGGCTTTTATCTGCTTGTGGTTCAGATACAGCGAGCAAAAAGGCAGATGAAAAAGTAGTGAAAGTTGGGACGTCTGCAGGTCGTAGCCCATTTATTTTTAAAGAGGGTGAGAAAGTAAAAGGTTTTGATGCTGAAATTATTGAAGCTGCTGCTAAAAAGGCTGGATATAAAGTTGAATGGAATGTTTCTGATTTTGAAGGGTTATTTGGTCTATTAGATTCAGGTCGTATTGATACGATTGCAAATGAATTATCGGTTTCTCCGGAAAGAAAAAAGAAATATGATTTTTCAATTCCATATGTATATTCAGGATCTGTTTTCGCGGTGAAGAAAGATAATAATACAATTAAATCGTTAGAAGATCTAAAAGGAAAGACTGTAGGTGTTGGGCTTGGTACAGCTGGGGAACAAGAATTAAAAGCTTTAAATAAAAATAATGCTTTTACAATTAAAACGTTCTCAGAGGATCCAACAGCGGAATTAAATGAAGTAGGACTTGGCCGTGTAGATGCTTACTATAATGATAAAGTGCAAGTAGAAACAACAATTAAAAAAGCGGATTTAGATAATGTGAAAGTAGGATTTGGTCCACTTAAATGGGGAGAGATTGCATTTCCATTTGCCAAAAAGAGCGAAAAGTTAGAAGATATAAACAAGGCGTTAAAAGAATTAGAACAAGATGGGACATTAAGCGAAATATCAAAAAAATGGCTGAAAGTTGATGCTACAAAAAAACAAAATTAAAATATGTTCGTTGAATGTGGCTATTGTCCATCAACTTATATAAAAATAAAAGGGAACTGGAGAGGAAGTTATTCATGGTACAAATTCATCCGAAAACACGTATTGGTCATGTTGAATTTAAAGTGCAAGATTTAGAGCGCCAAATTGATTTTTATGAGAATGTAGTAGGCTTAGAAGTAATTCAGCGTGAGGAGAATAAAGCATATTTATCAGGAAAAGGTGGAAAGAACACGTTACTTGTTCTTGAAAAATTAGAGGATGGGGTGCCGCAAGAACCGCGTACGACTGGTATATATCATGTAGCCCTTTTAGTTCCAACTCGTGAGGCTTTTGCTTCGGCATTATTTGGTGTGATTCGTAATAAGAATGTAATTGATAGTCCGGCTGAGCAAGAAGGACGTTATACATATTCAAATGAAATTTTACCGATCTCAAGGTTTAATAGTGCAAGTGATCATACGTATAGCGAAGCATTTTATTTACAAGATTTAGAGGGAAATGGTATAGAAATTTATGCAGACCGCCCGCGTGATCAATGGGGAGAAGGACCAGGAGGAAGTACGCCGCTAGATTTAAAAGAACTGGCAACGCTCGTTGATTATGAGGTTGATGGATTACCTGCTAATACTGTCGTTGGGCACGTACATTTACGAATAGCAGATGTAGAGAAGTCACACGAGTTTTATGTAGAGACAGTAGGATTTGAAGTACAACAGCGTGAAGATGACTGCTTATTTATTTCTGCAGGAGGATATCATCACCATATCGGTGCAAATACGTGGAACGGAGTAAATAATCCGCACCCACCAGCTCATGCAACTGGACTTAAAGTATATACAATTGTATTACCGCATAAAGAAGCGTTAGATGAAGTGAAAGAAAGATTAATAGAAAAACAACATAAAGTAAACGAAAGTACAAAAGGATTTACAGTAGTAGATCCTAGTGGTATTACAGTGCAGTTTGAAATAGAGACAGCATAAAAGAAGTCGGAAGGTGTATAATCACTTTCCGACTTCTTTTTGATACGTAATCCAAGTAGCACAAGGGTTAAAAGGAAAGGATTTTAATAATTCCATTGCATATATACTCGTTGAATCGAATTCACCTTGAATGAAAGAATAACCGTGTTTACTTGCATACATAGCTTGTTTGAAAACGAGTAGTTTCAGTAAAGGTAAATTTTCTGTAGTGTGAGTCCCGCACCATCCTAGTTCTAACGTAGTATCCTTTTTTGATGTATGGAGGAAAGAGTACGCAATAATTTTATTCTCTTCATCTATCATTACAAAGCTCCCATCTAGTAATACATCATCAGTTAAGATCTGTTCTTTCCAAGTTTCGAGCGGGTATGAGGCAACGGGATTTGCTAAGTGAGTATCCTCATAATTCGTTTTTACTAAGTGAGCTAGCTTTTCAAAGAAGCTATTATTAGACAAGATGTTTGATAAGATTTGTACATGATAATTTGAATGAAGCATTGTATCAATAGCTATGATTTTTCGTACGTCTAATATCGGCATATATGTTCTTCGGATTTCCGAAAAATTATGTTCTTCATAATAGGCTTTTAAATGAGCCGATGTTTCCCATATAGAGGTTTGTAATGGTAGTTTGAAGTTTTCTCGTTTTTGAATCTCGTTTAATAAAAATTGTTCAATGTGTAGCTCTGAATAGAAAGGATTTGTATATATTCGAAAGTATGTGCAGTATGGATGGAAGTTACTGTTCCACGTGAAAAAGACGCCTACTACATCTTTTTTATAGTAGGCAACATACGCACATTTTGTTTTATTATCTCGTAATAAGTTAAATAGATAAGATTCTTCATTGTATAAATCAATAAGTTGTTTTACTTTTAGCTCGTCACTTTTACTATATTTCTCTATAATAAGGTTATTTTCATTGGATGACTTCTTCATAGCTCAATCCAAAACCTTCTTACAACGTTACCATCTTCCTCAGTGAAATCATCATCGCGAAGCCCACCGTTATGTAAAATTGTTTTTTCAGAAGCTGTATTCACTTCGTCGCAAACGACAAGTACTTTCTCGATGTTTAATTCCTTCGTTTTTTCTAGGGATAATTTTAATAACTTCGTAGCATAACCCTTTTTTCTTTCGGAAGGGCGAATGCCATAACCGATATGACCGCCAGCGTTAAATAAATGCTCGGTTAAACTATGACGTATATTAACAGCACCTACAATTTTATTTTCATCTGTAACGAGCCAATACGTAGAGTCTGGTACCCAAGATTCAGGGAGGTTTATTCCGTTATGCGCATCGTGAAGTTCTTGAATCATTGCCGTGAAATTAGAGGGATCTTTTGAGATAACCCACGGAATCATTGTTTCACCGCTATCTTTCCATTCGTTATAAAAATCTAAGTATTCTTCTTGTAAATCGATAGTAGGTGTAAGTAAAGAGATGTTCATTGTTAGTAAGCTCCTTTATTTATGTAGTATGTATAAAAAAATACGGTGTAAAATGTAAGCGTTTTCTAAACTTTCTCAACCTCATTTCATGTAATCCACCTTTGTTTTTTAAGGAAATTAGAAGTTATTTATTTCATGTTAATATTTAAAATATTAACATGAAATGGTCGGGGTATTAAGTGTATTTTAGCAAAATTCCTTCATATCGATAAAAGGATGTGAGTGATAATTTTTGTTTTATCTATCTATAATGAATGAAAGGGGGAAGGGCTCGTGAGTGTAAATTTTGATTTGATTATACGAATCGGTGTTGCAGGTTTGTTAGGAGCAATAATCGGTATTGAAAGGGAAATTCGATCAAAAGAAGCGGGATTAAAAACACATTTCCTAGTAGCGGTAGGAAGTGCATTAATAATGGTCGTTTCGAAATGTGCTTTTTCAGATATTATGAATGAGGAACATATGGCTCTTGATCCGAGCCGTATTGCAGCACAAGTTGTAAGTGGAGTAGGGTTTTTAGGTGCAGGTACAATTATTATTCAAAAACAGGCAGTGAAAGGATTAACGACAGCGGCTGGTTTATGGGCTACAGCAGGAATTGGATTAGCAATTGGGGCTGGCATGTATGTAGTAGGCATTGGAGCGACGATTCTAGTTTTAATTGGTTTAGAGATTGTGAGTCGTATTTTTAAGGTGCAATTTTTATTTCCACAAAATATAACAGTGCAAATGTGTATAAATAAACGTGAGGCGGTACAACAAATATTAGAAACACTACAAGTGAAAGGCATTCCAATACTTTCATATGAAGTAGAAGCTTTACAGCAAGAAGCAGAAATAGTTTATAAGGTAGGGATGCAGCTGAAAAATATATCGTCAGAAGAAAAGAATGAGTTTATTCAGCATATGCAAACATTACCGGAAGTTACGTTTATAAAGTTAAAATCATAGCATTGAAAACGAAGATAGATGTAGCAGGAATTTCGCTATTATCTATCTTTTTTTTGATATGAATTGCACGAAAAGTCAAGTGTTAATTTTGCACGACATGGATACATATGTGAACGTTCCCTTATTCTTTCTCAATACAGAATAAAAAGTAAGAATAGTAAAATAATGGTGCGGGACACTAAAAAATGTAAGGTAGGGGAGAGCATGAAAGGCTATTCAAAAAAAGTGTTAGTAGGGGTAAGTTTTGCTAGTTTAATGTTAGGAAGTTTTCAAGGGAGCACATTGGCAGAAAGTAAAAAGGGAGAGCAAGTTTCTTATCGGAATGTGCTCAAAATGGAGCCAATTGGTGTACAACTGCCAGTGCAAGAATTAGCTCATTCATCAAAAGTGCTTGAAAATAAGTCTTTTGAGAAAAGGCTACAATTTGCTGATTTGTCGCAAAGACCACCTGAAGTAAAAAAAGAAAGTAAGCAATTAGCTGCAGCGAAAACTTATACAATTGCTGAACTAAATCAATTAAGCAATCAGCAGTTAGTAGATTTACTTGTAACAATTGATTGGGAGCAAATTACGGGTCTATTTCAATTTAATAAGGATAGCCTTGCATTCTATCAAAATGATAGTAGGATGCAGGCAATTATTGATAAATTGAAGCAGCAAGGACAAGCTTATACGAAAGATGACTCCAAAGGGATTGAGACTTTAGTAGAGGTATTACGTTCAGGATTTTATTTAGGATTTTATCATACAGAATTAAGTAAACTAAATGAGCGGAGCTATCATGATAAATGCTTACCTGCATTAAAAACGATTGCGAATAACCCGAATTTCAAACTGGGTACGTTAGAACAAAATAGAGTTGTATCATCATACGGAAAATTAATAGGAAATGCTTCGAGTGATGTGGAAACGATAACATCAGCTGCAAAGATTTTCAAACAATATAACGATAATTTTTCTACATTGGTAGACAATCTTTCAGCTGGAAATGCGATTTACGATATTATGCAAGGTGTTGATTACGACATTCAATCGTATTTGTACGATACGAGAAAAGCACCGAAAGATACAGTATGGTACCAAAAAATTGATAGCTATATTAATGAATTAAGTCGTTTTGCTTTAATCGGAACGGTGACAGAGAAGAATGGTTGGTTAATTAATAATGGTATTTATTATACAGGTAGACTTGGTACGTTCCATAGTACAGGAACGAAAGGATTGCAAGTTGTAACAGACGCGATGAAAATATATCCGTATTTAGGAGAGCAATATTTCGTAGCGGCTGAGCAAATCGCGACGAATTATGGCGGGAAAGATGCAAATGGAAATGTTGTTAATTTAGATCAAATACGAGAAGACGGGAAGAAAAAGTATTTGCCGAAAACGTATACGTTTGATGATGGGGCAATTGTTTTAAAGGCCGGAGATAAAGTGACAGAAGAAAAAGTAAAACGTCTATATTGGGCGGCAAAAGAAGTAAAGGCACAATTCCATCGTACAGTTGAAAGTGATCAACCTTTAGAAAAAGGAAATCCTGATGATGTATTAACGATGGTTATTTATAATAGTCCAGCTGAATATCAATTTAATCGTCAATTGTACGGATATGAAACGAATAACGGTGGCCTTTATATAGAAGGAACAGGTACGTTCTTTACTTATGAACGTACGCCAGAAGAAAGTATTTATAGTTTAGAAGAATTGTTCCGACATGAGTTTACTCATTACTTACAAGGTAGATATGAAGTACCAGGGCTTTGGGGACAAGGTAAGATGTATGAGAATGAGAGATTATCTTGGTTTGAAGAAGGGAATGCGGAGTTTTTTGCGGGGGCAACGAGAACGGATAATGTTGTACCGAGAAAGAGCATTATAGGAGGAATATCTTCAAATCCATCAGAACGTTATACGGCAGAGCGAACGTTAAATGCAAAGTATGGAACGTGGGATTTCTATAATTATTCCTTCGCTTTACAATCGTATATGTACAATAAGAGATATGATATGTTTGACAAAGTTCATGATCTTATTAGAAAAAATGATGTAACAGCATATGATGCATACCGTTCTACTTTAAGTAAAGATGCGAATTTAAATAAAGAGTATCAAGATTATATGCAAATGTTAGTCGATAACCGTGAGAAATTTAATGTTCCATTAGTATCAGATGATTATTTAGCAACTCACGCACCAAAACCAGTTTCAGATATTGCGGCAGAAATTACAGCAGAAGCAAAATTAAGTAATGTATCAGTTAAGAAAAATAAATCACAGTTCTTTAATACATTTACACTGCAAGGAACGTATACAGGTACTACTGCAAAAGGGGAATATGAAGACTGGAAAACAATTACACAAAACGTAAATGATACGTTAAAACGTTTAAGTGCAAAAGAATGGACAGGCTACAAAACAGTAACAGCTTACTTTGTGAATTACCGTGTGAATGCATCAGGACAATTTGAATATGATATTGTGTTCCATGGTATGAATACAGAAGAAGGTGCTGTGAATAAAGCGCCAGTTGTGGTTATAAATGGTCCATATAACGGAAATGTAAATGAAACAATTTCGTTTAAAAGCGATGGATCAAAAGATGAAGATGGAAAAATTGTTACTTATAAATGGGAGTTTGGTGATGGTACTGTAAGCAATGAACAAAATCCAACTCACGTGTATACAACAGAAGGAACGTACACGGCAAAATTGACAGTAACAGACGACAAAGGATTAACGAATACTGTTACAACGAATGTAACGGTTCAAAAGAAAGAAGATAACAGTGTAGAAAAAGAGCCAAATAATTCATTCCAAACAGCAAATAAACTGCAATTAAATCAAGTTTTACGTGCTAGTTTAGGAAATGGTGATACGAGTGATTACTTTGAAATAAATGTGGAAACTGCGAAAAACCTACAAATTAATGTAACGAAGGAAAATAATATCGGAGTAAACTGGGTTCTTTATTCAGAAGCGGATTTAAATAATTATGTTACGTATGCCCAGCAAGAAGGGAATAAGTTAATAGGAAGTTACTACACATATCCAGGAAAATATTATTTACATGTGTATCAGTATGGCGGGGGAACAGGGAATTATACGGTAGAAGTAAATTAGAAAAAAGGCAATTGTTTTTTAAAACTGGAAATCAATATTAGTTTATATTTAGTAATGCAGGTAATGATATCAGTTATAAAGATAGATACTGGAGTATCGTTATGAATCTCAAAAAAATTATACTTTAAATGAAAAAATAACTGTAAGTAATGTATCTAATGACATTAAGAAATCAAGTATCACGAGACTTTATCTTGAAGTTAAGTAGACCTAATTAGTAAATGAGATACAATAGTTGATGAATTATGATTTCATAGAGAAGTGAGCAAAGTAAAAAGGACTAGAGTTTATCGGTAAAAACGGATATACTCTGGTCCTTATTACTTTTAATTTATTCACGAAATCAAGATAATTAATGAATCAAGTAGTGGTATTTTTGAAATTTATTTAATAAGTTAAGTAGAAAGAATTTATCATTCAAATAATTCCGTTATATTAGCAGGGGATACTAATAGAAAAGCGTGTCCCCTTACCTAATTCACTCTCTATCTCTATATCACCATTTAACTCTTTAATAACACTATAAGCAATCATAGTACCAAGGCCAGTCCCTTTTTCAGTTGTTGAATAGAATGGCAAAGCAATCCGCTTTATTTGCTGAGAAGACATTCCAATCCCTGAATCAATAATATCAATTATAATATTTCCTTTTATTTTCTGTATATTTATTTGTAATACTCCACCATTTATCATGGCCTCAATTCCGTTTTGTATGATGTTGTTTAGACAGATTCTGAATTTTTCGGGGTCTCCATTTATATAAAAGGAATCTGTATTATTTTGTTTTATTTCAACTTTGTATGATAGAGCTAGTGGTGAAATAGTGTCTTTCACTTGATTTAAAATATGATTAATATCTATTTTCTCTTTTAGGATGTTCTGTGGTTTTGTTAAAGATAAATAGTTATTAATAGTAGATTGTATTTGCTCCATTTCAATTAACATGATTTCTAAGTACTGATCCTGAGGTAGCTTAGAGGCATGTTTTTCATTTAACAACTGAGTGAATCCATGTACTGTAGTTAGTGGATTGTGGATTTCGTGTGCAATGGACGCCGCTAGTTCGCTAGCTATATAAAATTTTTCAGCCCGTTGCAGCTTTTCTTTCATTTTATATTTCTCAATCATTCCCTCTATTAAATACACTGATAATAATACTGTGAAAATATTAATGATTATATAATTTAATAAAAATTCTATGAGAGTAGAGTCTATTTTACTACCTGTATGTATTTGAGTTACAATACCGCAGATAGAAAGTGAAGTTGTACATACTAAAATAAGAAGAAAGCTCAATAATATCTTTTTTTCTTTAACATATAGAGGTAATAAGTAATGGAAGAGCATTGTTATAACAGCAATGATAGTAAAGATAATAAATGATGGAAGAACGCCATTTCCACCTAAGTAAAATCGATAAGAAAGATATAAAATTCCTATAAAAATAATATTTTTTGTATTTCCATATAGAAAAACTAATATGATAGGAATAAAACGTAAATCATAAATAAATCCAGTATGTAACTGAAAAGGAAAAGTCATACAAAAAATAGTAGCAATAGAGGAAAGGATAGAAATCAATATATTATTACATGTTTTTTTTTCTTTAAATTCTAGCCAAAATACGTGGTAGCTAAGGATACAAATTATTATTATAAAGGTATTTAATAAAAGAGTAGATATTCCCATAGGTTTGCATCTCCGATAGTTTGTATATTGGATTATGTATGAGTTGAACTTAGATGTTTAATTAGCAGTAGACTTTCTATTTAAAAAAGGAAGAGCGCTTGAAAAAGTACTATAATATTACTTTTATCCCGCATTAACGGG
>NZ_QOZX01000149.1:0-810 GCF_008368895.1 Bacillus sp. BB081 | reverse complement strand
TATAGGAGAGTGCGCTAATGAGCAGCACCACAGGTGAAAAGTTAGAATTAATTTTGGATGCTGCTTACGATCTTTTTGGTTCCAATGGGTTTTATGAGACCAAGATTTCAGATATCGCACACCAGGCAGGAATAGCCAAAGGAACGGTTTATTTATATTTTAAAAGCAAAGAAGAACTATTTATGGCTGTTACTCGTCGAGACTGTGAACATTTTCTTGACGGTTTAGATACTAATTTGCAAAATTGTAGTACGATGGCAGAACGATTGCTTGTGATTGCCAAGCATCATTCGATGTATTATTTTGAACGTAAGCATCGCACCAAGTTATTTTTCCGGACACCCAATAACGACCCTGAACTTATGGCGTATATGAAGCAGTTTATGTTGCGATATATGCAAGCGGTAGAGAAAGTACTCACAGAAGGTGGAGTCGCTCAACCCGTATGGTGTGCAGAATCGTATATTGGTATGTTAGACCGGATACGTATGGATATTTTATTCAACCCTGAGTTTCCGATGGAACAACTTCATGAACGGACAGACTTTGTTGCACGTCTATTTCTAGAAGGTTGTCATCATTCGCTGAATACTCAGGATCAAATAGACCGGGATCAGTCCCAAGAAGGTGAGTCACAATGAATATTATGACAGTGGAGTCAATCTCCAAAAGTTACGGCGAAAAAGTATTATTTGAAAATGCTTCATTTGGGATGGAAGATCAAGACAAAATCGGTATCGTTGGTGTCAATGGTACAGGGAAATCAACGTTTCTTAAAGTCATTGCAGGAATGGAAAGTACAGAAAGTGG
>NZ_QOZX01000148.1:0-645 GCF_008368895.1 Bacillus sp. BB081 | reverse complement strand
TAATACGTTCCCATGGATATCAACAACGGCTACACGGGCATTACCTGTACCAATATCAAAGACTAGATAAGCTTGTTGTGTCATTGTTCATATCCTCCAAGATCGCTTTATTGTAGAGCACTTTCACATCGGTCTGATGATGTTCAAACCAATCAATTAACGCGGTATTCATAATTTCTACATGATGGTCTTCTACTTCATAAGTAGCACCTGCTAGATGCGGAATCGCTAATACATTCGGCAGTGAAATCAATTCATAATCTTTGGGAAGTGGTGGTTCTTGATCAAATACATCAATAATCGCTCCACGAATCTGATTCTGTTGTAACCGTTCAACCAGTGCATCATGATCTACCACAATCGAACGAGCCGTATTTACAAAAATAGCGTCGCTTTTCATCGATTGTAATAATGTTTTATCGATCAATCCTTTGGTATCTTCAGTGACTGGTAAATGAATTGATATGATATCGCTGGTTGCAAATAACTCCTCTAACGATACTTTCTGATCACGTGGATCCGGGCTTGTCACATAAGGATCGTAATAACGAATATCACAAGGAAAGCTACGTAGAATACCTGCGGTACGCTGAGCTACAGCTCCAAAACAGACCATACCTATGGTTTTCCCTGCTAGTTCATTAC
>NZ_QOZX01000147.1:0-620 GCF_008368895.1 Bacillus sp. BB081 | reverse complement strand
ATCGATATAGCACGAAGGTAAATGAGTATGCATCTAACAACAAAAGCGCTAGAAACCTCAAATAGGGGCTTCTAGCGCTTTATTTTTGTTGGGTGTTGTAGGTAATAGATGCTTGATGGTCGTGTATTCCCAATACCTTCTCCCATTTGGATAAATGCCATCTGCTGGAGGGATTTTTCCTTCTGTCATTAATTGATTAAATTTCGTGTGATATAGTTTTAAAAGACGTTGCAACTCGGCTCGAATATAGCGCTTTTGAATGCCATTTAAAAGCGGAGTAACCGTAGAATGCTTCCAATATCGTATTCCATTACTGTGTATACCATCTGGAGCAGGAAATGCTTCTTTTTCAAGTTGCTTATTGAATGTAGGATAAGATAGCTTCAATAGAGTCATGAGTTCATGATCGGTATACTCATGTCGATGCAATATAGCCTGCTCATAAGGCTTGGATTGTTTATAAAGCAGGCTTGCGAGTTTCCCAAGCATCTGGCTAATAAAAGGGTACGAATATCCTAAATAACGTAGATAAAGAGCACAATATAAAGAATACTGGATCGGGTTTTGTTCTTTTTGGATAAGCGATTTCCACTTAGTAGATTCAGGGCTACAAACCAATT
>NZ_QOZX01000146.1:0-638 GCF_008368895.1 Bacillus sp. BB081 | reverse complement strand
TCTAAGAAGGTGTTCATGATATGGAAAAACAACAAGATCCGAGAGTTTTGCGTACAAGACAGTTAATTCGAGAGTCTTTCATAGAGTTGTTGCAGAGTATTCAATTTGAGTCGATAACGATAAAAGATATTGCTCAAAAAGCTACGATTAATCGTGCTACATTCTATACTCATTATGAAGATAAATATGCACTACTGGATGAGGTTATAGAGCAAGCTTTCAAAGAGATGATTCCTGAACAGGTAATACATGCAGAGGCATTGACAGAAGAAATAGGAGACCAGATCATCTTGCTTACTTATCGTTACATTGTAGATTTTCATCAGACATGCAGGCTGGATTCCAAATCAATTGCTACTCTAGTAGATAGCCAAATCAAAGGTATGCTACAAAAAACAATTGAAGATATATTATCAAAAGAAAAGGAAAATCATCAGTATATAGAGATTCTAGCAGCGATCACAAGTTCAGCAATTTATAGTGCTACTTATCAATGGTTTAGGTTGGAGAAGAATAGCCATGCCGACTTATTGTTAGATATTGTTCGCCCTTATATTATGAGAGGGTTATCTAAACAGTTATAGAGATCTTATTTACCATCTTTAAATATATTTTGAAGAACAGCCTTGATCCTAAGG
>NZ_QOZX01000145.1:0-655 GCF_008368895.1 Bacillus sp. BB081 | reverse complement strand
TTATATTTTAGAAAAAATACTTATAGAATAATTTAATAGGTTTTTTTATACTTTTTTACCTTTATTTAGTTATGTATAATTACATAAAACATAGATATATCATGTGATATATGTTACATTATTAATTTTTACGAAATATACCCTAACATTAACATTAATAAATATTTAAAATGGAGATATTAATCTATAAACTTATCCATCGTTATAACCATAGATTTTAAAATATAAAATAGCTGCAAAGCTTTCTTAAAAATCCTTTGCAGCCTTCTGTTTTTTTGTTTTCTTTAGAAAAATAGTGTTTCAAGTTAACAATATGGTATAAACATTTCCATTGTGCTTTTGCTTGGATATATGTTTCATGGACTCTTCAAAAGCTATTTGTTTAAGCTGACGTCAGACTCGTTTGTCTAATTCAGAACTATACTGATAAATCCAGCGCATAATTATTATTTAAAAAATAGATAAGTTTCGTTTCTCCATTATTTTTGCCAACTCCTGAAAATTGAAACTGTTCCGCTAACAAGATAATATCAGGTTGATTATACGTCTATTTGAATACAAGTTCCTTATCTAAACAAATCACACACTTTTTCTAGAGTAATAAGCTCAGTATTTTCAAGTTTTAGAGATTACTTACACCTATGTTTAAGTTTTC
>NZ_QOZX01000144.1:0-533 GCF_008368895.1 Bacillus sp. BB081 | reverse complement strand
TATCGACCATATCGTGTAATGCTTGTGAATCATATTCAGTTCCTAACGACATATTGATAATATCCATACGATTTTGGATCGCCCAATCGATTCCTTCTAGCACATCTTGCAGATTTCCTTTGCCATCTGCACCTAATGCTTTGACACCATATAACTGCACGCCAGGAGCCGTTCCTGTTACAGCGCCATCGCCACTATGAGCAGCAATAATGCCACTTACATGTGTTCCATGCCCATTATCATCTGCGTATGAAGTTGTATAATCGACTGTGGATACACCACCAGCAATCGTAAGTTCACTATGAGCCGCTACTCCTGAATCGATAACAGCTACTTTGATACCTGATCCGTTGTATCCTTTATCCCACATTTGATTAGGTTGTACTGCTTGATAATTCCATTGCGATTGCTCTGTTGCATTGACAGTAGATCCTAATACTTGAAAATCAGAAGAATCGGTAACTTGAAACGGAACATTACGCTCGATATACGCAATATTGGGATCTTGCACCAAATCTTGCAATTCACCTGCA
>NZ_QOZX01000143.1:0-705 GCF_008368895.1 Bacillus sp. BB081 | reverse complement strand
CACGCAGGAGGTCAGCGGTTCGATCCCGCTTGGCTCCACCATATTATTTTTAATAAGTTGATCCTTGAAAACTGGATACCGAAAACGAAACATCGCGTTTTAGAATGTTTCTTCTCTACGACTGTGTTAAACAGCAGTAGGCGAGAAATAATATACACCGTTTCTATTTTATAGAAACACTTAGGTTAAGCTACTAAGAGCACACGGTGGATGCCTAGGCGCTAGGAGCCGATGAAGGACGTGGCGAACACCGATATAGCTTCGGGGAGCTGTAAGCAAGCTGTGATCCGGGGATGTCCGAATGGGGAAACCTAACTGGATTCATCTCCAGTTACTCACACCTGAATACATAGGGTGTGCAGAGGCAGACGAGGGGAACTGAAACATCTAAGTACCCTCAGGAAAAGAAAACAAGAGTGATTCCGTCAGTAGCGGCGAGCGAACGCGGAACAGCCCAAACCAAGAAGCTTGCTTTTTGGGGTTGTGGGACGTCTCTTTGGAGTTACAAAGGAGTATCGTAGTTGAAGAGGTCTGGAAAGGCCCGCGAAACAAGGTGAAAGCCCTGTAGATGAAATGATGCTCTCTCCGAGACGGATCCCGAGTAGTGCGGGGCACGTGAAACCCCGTATGAATCTGCCAGGACCATCTGGTAAGGCTAAATACTCCCTAGCGACCGATAGTGAAGCAGTACCGTGAGGGAAAGGT
>NZ_QOZX01000142.1:604-1018 GCF_008368895.1 Bacillus sp. BB081 | reverse complement strand
TGTATAACGATATTCCGAGATGGCAGTATACCAAATTAATCGAAGCTTTCGGTGGAGATGCGTATACAATGCAAGTGCATACTAATCAAGAATTAGATCAAGCGATTCAAGAAGCTGAACAACAGCAAAATCAAAAACTATGCTTAATCGAACTGATGATTGCTGATCCGATGGATGCACCGAAGTATCTACGCAAAACACGTGAGTTTTTGCAAAAACAAGAACAGCAACAATAACATCCAAACTCATAAAAGATAGTTTAAGTGATACAATCAGATGAATCGATATATGAACATCTTCTCTGCGTATAGAGAAGATGTTTTTTTGTCTACATAAAGCAGAACAGCATAACAAAGGAATATTTAGTGATGATATAAATAAAAGTAGTGACACAGCATACAACATTCCTTATAA
>NZ_QOZX01000142.1:0-529 GCF_008368895.1 Bacillus sp. BB081 | reverse complement strand
CTATGAGATGAGGAGGGAACTGGAATGATTTCGCTGGAAAGCGTGAGCAAATATTTTGGCAAGATGGGGAATACGAATGCAGCTGTGCAAGATGTCAGTCTGCATATTGAGCGGGGTATGATTCATGGCATTATTGGCAGTAGTGGAGCAGGTAAATCTACATTACTACGGATGATGAATATTCTAGAACGTCCCGATCAAGGTGTAGTCATTGTAAATGGTAAGCGTTTAACTGGATTATCAGATCATCAACTTCGCTTAGCCAGACAACAGATTGGAATGGTGTTTCAGCAATTTAATCTGGTTCACAATCGCACAGTTCGCAAAAATATTGAAATCCCGCTTGAATTGGCTGGAGTACCCAAGTCTGAGCGGCAACAACGAGTGCTAGAATGTCTTGAACTTGTAGGCTTACTGGATAAAGGTAATGATTATCCAGCACAGCTCAGCGGTGGACAGAAACAGCGTGTCGGTATTGCTAGAGCAATCGCTAACCATCCTCAAGTATTATTATGTGATGAACCTACCT
>NZ_QOZX01000141.1:493-742 GCF_008368895.1 Bacillus sp. BB081 | reverse complement strand
TCATACACCCTGCGCCAGCTGTGGCAGTTCTGCATGTGCCTATTGTGAAACATGCCTAAATCTAGGTAGAAGCCGTGAATGTACATTATTAATTCAATCGGTATATGTAGCTTCATCACGTACGACCCTTTTTTCTACTATAGATATCCCTATCCATACAGAACATATACAAACAAGATGGGGACTAAGTGATGCACAGACAGAAGCCACGACGAGTGCACTGCATTTTTTGATCGGTTCAGCAAATAG
>NZ_QOZX01000141.1:0-385 GCF_008368895.1 Bacillus sp. BB081 | reverse complement strand
TTCCTACTTTGGGCAGTAACCGGTGCAGGCAAAACAGAAATGACGTTTCCTTTAATTGATAGCGTGTTGAAAAATGCAGGAAAAGTATTAGTAGCTACACCAAGACGAGATGTAGTTCTAGAATTAGCTCCCCGAATGGCGAAAGCTTTTCCTACCACAACGATGGCTGTACTCTATGGTGGAAGTGAAGATCGCTGGCAAGAAGCAGATCTAACGATCGCTACAACGCATCAATTACTCCGTTTTTCGCAAGCTTTTGATCTTTTTATTTTGGATGAGCTGGATGCTTTCCCTTTTCACAATGATCCTATGCTGGCTTATGCGGCTAACCGTTGTTGCAAATCGGATGGTGCTTTTGTGTATCTATCAGCCACTCCACCTACAG
>NZ_QOZX01000140.1:0-888 GCF_008368895.1 Bacillus sp. BB081 | reverse complement strand
CATTTAATTGAGCGTACAAGTTATCATTTAGGTTAGGATAAGTAGTAGACGAAGAATGTTTATATGTATTATTTCGACAAAATATGACAATCAGTTAATCTGCAATGTGTTATTATAATATAGGAAAATTAAACGGAGGTTAATATCTAGATTGCAATAAAAAATGAAAAGAATTGATATCTGCTTTTTTAAAGTTTACAAAAACACTGAAATTCTATAATTATATCAGGGAAAATGTACAATGGGAGGGTATGAATTTGAAAAAAATAAGAATTAAAAATTTAAGAAGTTTAATTGATACGAAAGAAGTTGAAATTAAGCCATTAACTATTTTAGTTGGTAAAAATAGTACGGGGAAAAGTACTTTCTTAAGATTTTTTCCTTTAATGAAACAAACATTAATGACTAGAAAAAACGAACCTATTTTGTGGTATGGAAAAGATTATGTTGATTTTGGAAGTTTTAAAGAAAGTATAAGCAAGAATAAAATAGGAGAATGTATAAACTTTCAATTTGAATTCGATTTGGATCTTGATTATTGGAATAATAATAGTATAAAAGTAGTTTTAGAAGTAGAGGTTAATGAAAATTTATTTAATCGTATTTGTCTTCGAATAGGAAAAGTTCAAATTGATTTAAGTTCAAATTCTGAAAAAATGTATAGCTTAAAAATAAATGATAAAATTCAAAATGCAAATTTGATTAGTTTTAATACAGAGTTTAATTCTGCATTCATACCAAGGTTTATGTTTTTACCAATTCCAAAAGAGAATGTATCTGAAGAAAATCAAAAAAGACAAATTTTTTCAAGTAAACAATATTTTAGCGAACTTATTAAAAGTAGTCCCGGTATATTCACCGAATATAATAGTATTGATAGATTTTTAG